>JAYGDH010000395.1:0-1677 GCA_046583055.1 Pirellulaceae bacterium
TCAAAAAAAAGAAACAACCGGTACCGGCACCCTCATTCAGCCGCCGCCATAAACTGGTCGAGGTTGCCCTCAGTACTCAAGAGCAGAATTTCTTTGCTCGCAACATCGTCAACCGACTCTGGTACCGGGTCTTTGGCCACGGACTGGTCATGCCCCTGGACCAGTTACACGAGGGAAATCCTGCCAGCCATCCGGAGTTGCTGCAATGGCTGGCCCGTGACATGATTGCTCACAACTACGACCTGAAACGATTACTCCGGGGGCTGGTACTGAGCAAGGCCTATGCGAGGCAAAGTCACTGGGACCAGGGCAGCCGTCCCGATCCCGAGTGGTTCGCGGTGGCCAATACCAGGCCCCTCAGCCGTTACCAGTATGGCCATTCCCTGCAAATGGCCAGTACCAGCCCGGACGAGTTTTCCCTCGATGATGCCAAACAGGTACGGGAACGACTGCAACGCATTTACACCCAGAACGGGCTCGCCGAGCAACTGGATCAGCCCCTCCATGACTTCCAGGTAAGTTCCCATGAAGCGCTCTTGTTCAGCAACGGCGACCGGATCAACAAGGCCCTGCTGGCAGATCGTAAGGAATCGTTAATCGGAAAGTTAAAATCGCTGGAGAATGACCAGCAGCGGGTAGAACTGGCCTACTGGACGATTCTCAGTCGCCCCCCGAACGATGACGAGACCAAGCTGTTAACCACCTACCTGGCTGCTCGCCAGGAGCGTCCACTGGACGGCATACAACAACTGGTATGGATCCTTTTGACCAGCACAGAATTCCGTTTCAATCACTAACCTGTCAACGTGGAGATCACGACCCGATGACCAGCAAGCGACATTCTTCATTCTGTGGATCTGCCGAACACTCGATAGATCGCCGAACCTTCCTTGGTTCCAGTATGCAGGGAAGTGCCCTGCTGGGCGCCGGAGCCTGGGGACTCAACGCCTTGCGTCAACCCGCACTGGCCGAAGTACTCAAGCAAAAGGAAAAACGTGTGATTCTCCTGTGGCTGGCAGGGGGTGCCAGCCAGTTGGAAACCTGGGACCCCAAGCCGGGGCGGCCCACAGGTGGCCCCTACCGAGCAATCCAGACGAGCGTACCTGGCGTCCAGATTTCCGAGTTAATGCCCAAGATGGCCGGTCGATTGAAGGACACCGCAATCATCCGTTCGCTGAATACAAAGGATGGTTCACACGGCACCGGGGCACGCCTGATGCACCTGGGCCGCCGCGATGAGCCGAACCTGAAATATCCCGACCTGGGTGCCGTACTGGCGCGTGAGCTGGGTCGGGCAGACAGCCCCGTGCCTGACTATGTGTCCTTCTACACGGCAACGGAAGGTCGCGGGAATGCCGTCGGCCAGTCGGGATTCCTGGGAGCACGTTATGCTCCCATGTCGTTGACCACGGAAAATAAACCGTTGTTCCTCAGCCGCCAGGAAAACATCAGCCTCCAGGATCACCAGCAGCGCGCACAACTACAGGCGCTTTTCAACGAACGATTTGCCCGCCAGCGAAACCTTCCCGCGGTCGCAAGTCACCAGGAAGCCTACGCACGGGTACGCGGCCTGATGGCCAGCGAGACCCTGTTTGATCTGGAGCAGGAGTCCCAGAAGACGCGTGACCGTTACGGAAAAACGCTCTTCGGTCAACAGGTCCTGGTCGCCCGCCGCCT
>JAYGDH010000413.1:0-1636 GCA_046583055.1 Pirellulaceae bacterium
TTGTATCGACAATTTGAACTCATGTATGTCGTGGGAGAAGAGCGAGACTTACTGGGCCAGCGAGCCATTGAGCGCGAGGATGTGGTTTATCTTTACCCCATGCGAGCCAGCCCTGGACAAATGAAACAGATGTTTCTGGATGTCGTACAGCGGATGAATGGTTTGGCAGATCACCCGGAGTTCTATCACACCTTTACCAGTAACTGTACAAATAACCTCGTTTACCATCTCAACCGATTGACGCCTGGAATCGTGCGACCCAGTAGCCTGGGAATTGTTTTTCCCGGCTATTCTGATCGGCTGGCCTTCGAGCTGGGGCTAATCGATACGGACCGGGGCTTCCGAGAAACGAAGCAACGTTACCGGGTCGACCAGCTGGTACGAGAAATCGGCACAGCGGACGATTTCTCGTCCCGGTTGCGTCAAGAACTTCAACAGCGCTAACACACGGAATCGCTCTCAGGCATTGCCTGTCCGGAGCTTCTAGTGAGCCCAGTCGCCACTCTCGAGTGGATTTCCGTCGCGGCGATCTCCCAGCCGTTGGTAGACCATGTAGTCGAGGGTCTCTACCAGCAGGTGCACGGAGCCATCGGCGAACACGAATTGTGCACCACCCTTGTGCTGCGATCGAAATGCCTGGTCCGTGACAAAGTTATACCAGTGGCTGCAATCTCCGGCGCCCGGATGTCCAGGATCCCCTACACCACGAATGGGGTAGTTAATGGGGCCCGTGGTGGCAGTCCAAAGTGAGTCGAAGTACATCCAGCCCCAGCGCTGATGGGAAGCCTTGTGCGGCAGGATTTCACCTATCGCAATGACTTGCGAAGTGCCGTCGGTAATGTCTCGGAACTTGGCAGCCCAACTGCCGCGAGCAAAGACACCGGAAACGCGATAGCCACGTCCCTCGGTTCCCCAGGTAGCGCCACCCGTGCCAAACACGTTGCCCGGGTAATCCCGGCACCAGTTGCCGTTGGATCTCATGTAGCTGGAACCCAGCGATTGAGCGTAACAGGAAATAGCACGATCTCGCATGGGATTGGTCCGCGTGACGTAGGGATCAACGTTAGCTGACGGGCACAAGAAGGTGTCGATGATCTGGGATCGATGAAACTTGCCGTCCGTGCCCTTCTTGTCCTCGAACTGTCGCGGGTTATCACTCAGGATATACCAGGGGCCAGTGGCCCCCGTGCCTGGCTGACAACCGGCGCGGGTAAAGTCCAGGTCCTCGTAAAGAGGGCTCTGTTCGAGGAAAGGCAGTAACTTGACCAGCATGCCGCCCTTGCTGCTGTTGTACCAGGCAAAACCATTCTTGGTTTGCCGCGTCCAGAAATACATGCCACAGTGTGGCAGACCCTTGTACGTTTCATGGTAGGTGTGAAGGGCCACACCCAACTGCTTGAGATTGTTGCCACACGACATCTTGCGAGCAGCTTCACGAGCCGCCTGTACCGCAGGTAGCAACAAGGCGACCAGGATTCCGATGATAGCAATGACGACCAGGAGTTCTACGAGCGTAAAGCCCCGACGAGGTGATTTTTTCATGGTGAACCGTCCCATACGAAATAGAATAAAAAATAAGGCGTGGGAAGTGACCTGTCTTGACCCGAGATTTATCAATCTGAAGAAATAATTAAGG
>JAYGDH010000575.1:0-8843 GCA_046583055.1 Pirellulaceae bacterium
CCGTGGACTTCCAGGTGAATCCCAGCAAATCGTTTACAGCCTGGGGCTGAAAACGGCCCATGAAGTTGCCCTGGTCCTGCCCATCCCAGCCAAACGCGGTGCTGGCGAAAAAGCAGTTCGCTTTATCGACCTCCAGCACTACCCCGATTTCTTCAGCGACCTGGAAAGAGGATTCCCCCAACCACCAGTTCGCCGCGCAGCCACGGACAGTCGGCAAAGCACGAAAACGTTGAACGAACTGGCCGTCGTTAGGGTAGGGAGTTTTGACGCTTCCTTCGTACCCACCACGATAGATTTCGCCAGGCTGGATGAACGTTTTCGTCTGCCCAAAAACACCTGGAAGGCGATGCCCCGCTATCGCAACTACGGCTTCGTGGTTTTCAAGTTTCGCAAGGGCAACCAGAAAATCCATCCCCTGGCTTTCGAATTTCCCCGCTCCTACCCGAATCGAATCTTCTTCCCCACGGTCCATATTCACGATGGAACACTGGAAAAAGAAGCTGCTTTTGACCATCTCCTTTACTGTCAATTGCCCGCCGATGACGTCATGATGCTGCATGGCTGGCGAGAATCCCCCCAGCCGGCAGCCATGTTCATGCACGGAAAAAAAGGCCGTGGATTGATCGATCCTACAGCCCATGTCCATCGTTCGGCGGTCAACGGGAAGCATCCCAACGGCGACCTCTGGCTCTGACCCGGCGGTCCCTGGGTGCCAGGTTCACTGGCTTTGCGAAACCCGAACTTAATCTGGTATAATGAACGGTGTTTCCCAGGCCATCCATTCGCGGCTGGCCTGGCAGGCTTGACTACCCACACCTGTTCGAGAGATACCCATGATATCGCGTGGATCGTACGGCCAGCGGATCCTGTCCACAGCCAGCTGTTCCCTCCTGTTAATATTGGCCTCGGGCACATCCATCCAGGCCCAGCCAGCCGAGACTCCCACCGTCGATTTCGTGCGCGACATACAGCCGTTGTTAAAGCAACACTGCGTTGCCTGCCACGGGACCAAGAAGCAGGAATCCGGATTGCGGCTGGACGCCGCTCGTCTGGCCATTGGTGGCGGTGACAGTGGCCCTGCCGTGCAGCCCGGCAAGAGTGGCAAAAGCCTGCTTGTACAGGTCCTGCGCGGGGAGGGTGATGTTTCCGCCATGCCCTACGAAAAGCCTCCGTTAAGCAAGGAAGCCATCGCCCTGATCACTCGCTGGATTGATCAGGGTGCCATGCATCCCGTTGACGAGCCCGTGGCCCAAGCGGTCCGGCGGCAATCGAAACACTGGGCCTTCCAGCCGATCCTTAGGCCCGCCACTCCCTCCGTCCGGCAATCCGAGTGGATTCGTAATGGGATTGATGCGTTCGTCCTGTCACGACTGGAACGCGAGGGGCTCTCACCATCGCCGGAGGCATCCCGCGCCAGCCTGATTCGTCGTCTCCACCTGGATCTACTGGGAACACTGCCATCCCCCGAGGACGTCCACCTTTTCATACACGATTCGGATCCTCATGCGTACGAGCAGTTGGTTGACCGCATCCTTGCCTCACCGCACTACGGCGAACGCTGGGGTCGACACTGGCTCGATATTGCCCGCTATGCCGACTCGGATGGATTTACCATCGACGGTGCCCGTAACATTTGGAAATATCGAGATTGGGTCATCAATGCTTTCAACCGAGACCTCCCCTTTGACCGCTTTACCATCGAGCAAACCGCCGGGGACCTACTCGATTCCCCATCCATGGACCAACTGGTCGCCACGGGTTTCCATCGCAACACGCTGGTCAACCAGGAGGGAGGAACCAATGACGAGCAATTCCGCGTCGAAGCCGTAGTCGATCGCGTCAACACGACCGGTTCGGTCTTCCTTGGCCTGACGGTAGGTTGCGCTCAATGCCACACCCACAAGTATGATCCCGTCAGCCAGCGGGACTTTTACCGTCTCTATGCCATATTCAATAATTGCGAAGACAACAACGACGCCAACGGCTCCGGTCCCATCATTACTGTCCCCAGCCATTTCCAAACAACACGACAAGCGATTCTCCAGGAGCAATTGGCTGCCGCCCGCGTGCCACTGAAAGCCTATGACCAGCAATTAGCTACACGCCAGGCTGCCTGGGAAAAGCAGATTGCCTCCGGCGCACGCCCAACATGGACCACGCTGGAACCGAAGCACTGGAGCACCGTCGATGGTGCGGTTCTAACGCGACTTGAGGACCATTCCCTGTTCGTGGACTTCAGCATCCCCGCCAATGACACCTACGTGGTTACCTCTGCCATTGCGTCCAGTGGCATAACGGCGTTTCGTATCGAGGCCCTGACTCACGACGGCCTGCCCAAGAGGGGCCCCGGCCGGGCGTCCAATGGAAATTTCGTACTCAGCGAGGTGAGCGCGTTCATATCCCCCCTGGAGGATCCGACCAGCCTCTCCAAGCCCGCCACCGATCCTGTCAAGATCGCACAGGCCGTGGCCGATCATTCCCAGGCAGGTTACCCCGTAGCACATGCCATCGATGGCAAGCAAGACACAGGCTGGGCCATTAACGTCGCAGCAGGCTCACTCAACGTCGACAGACAGGCGATTTTTATCCTGGAAAAACCTGTCCAACATACCCAGGGATCCCGCCTGACCCTGAAGATGCTGCAAAACAACTCGGCCAAGAATTACCTGCTGGGCCGCTTTCGCATTTCCATGACCAATTCAGCCGCGGAGATCCTGGCTGTTACGGATCCCATCCGAACAATTGCAAGCAAGCCTGCCGGGGAACGGACCAAGGAAGAGGCGACGTTAATCCAGAATGCTTTCCGGGACGCAGATCGTGGGCGTGAACCCCTGGCCAGGGAGGTCACCCGCCTGACCAGGGAACTGGAAACACTGAACAAATCAATCCCCAGGACCATGATTCTGCGTGAGTTGGCCAAACCGCGGCAAACCCATATCCAGTTGCGTGGAAATTTCCTTGAGAAAGGGGCGCTGGTTAGTCCCGGTGTACCGGAAGTGCTTCCGCCACTGGTACGTGAGGACCGTCCGCCCAATCGACTCGATTTTGCCCGCTGGCTGGTGAAATCCGACAATCCCTTGACGGCCCGCGTGACCGTGAACCGTTTCTGGCAACGGTTTTTCGGACTGGGCATCGTCGAGACTGAGAATGACTTTGGTGTCCAGGGGATCGCCCCGGAACACCCCGAGTTACTGGACTGGCTCGCTAGTGAGTTCATGCAAGGCGACTGGAGCATGAAAGCCATTCATCGCCTGATGGTAACATCTGCCACCTACCGTCAGGACTCCCGGATTCCCAGGCAACTGCTGAAACGCGATCCTCGCAACAAGCTGTTGGCACGTCAGTCACGAGTGCGACTGGAGGCAGAAACGATTCGTGACATCTGCCTTTCAGCCAGCGAGTTACTAACTCCCCGCATTGGCGGCCCCGGCGTTTATCCCCCGCAACCGGCGGGCATTTATGCCTTGACGCAACAAAAGAAATCCTGGCCGGAGAGCCAGGGCTCAGACCGATACCGCCGTGGACTCTACATTTACTTCTGGCGATCCAGTCCCTATCCGTTCCTGCCCACTTTCGATGCGCCCGATGCCACCACTTCCTGTACTCGACGCTCCCGGTCCAACACGCCGCTGCAGGCCCTGACACTTGCGAACGATCGTGTCTTCCTCGAGATGGCCCAGGGCCTGGCTGAAAAAATCCTTCATCTGGGTACCACGGATGACGAAGCCAGGATTCGTTATGCCTTTACCGCCTGTTTTGCACGGCAACCGACGGATCGTGAAATAAAGCATCTCAACGATTTTGTGCACCGCCAGCGAGAACACTACCGCACCGCAGAAAAAGACGCCCTTCTTGTCGCACCCGCCCGCTTGCCCGCGGGGATTAGTACGGCGGATGCCGCAGCCTGGACAGCGGCCGCTCGTGTCCTGCTTAACCTGGATGAGTTCATTACACGTGAGTAATCCGATGAAACCTGAAACACGTATCCTCCGGGGCATCACGCGTCGGCATTTTTTCTCCAGCAGCGGTTTTTCCCTGGGCTCATTGGGACTCGCTTCGCTGCTGGCTGACAACTCTTCCCAGTTACTGGCAGCTGACACGCAGGCAGCCACAGGTACGCGGACTTCCACCAATCCGCTGGCCGCACGAGACAGCCATTTCCCAGCCCGCGCGAAGCGGGTAATTTACCTGTTCATGGCCGGCGGCCCCAGCCAACTGGAATTATTCGACCGAAAGCCTAAGCTCCAGGAAATGGAAGGCCAGGTGATTCCCAAATCTTACGTCGAGAACAAGCGGTTTGCATTTCTCAAGCAAGATGCCAAGCTGCTGGGGACGCGACGCACCTTTCGACGATGGGGAGAAAGCGGCGCGGAAATCTCCACGCTACTACCTCACCTGGGATCCGTTGCAGACGATATCGCCATCATCCGCTCAATGAAGACAGACGTCTTTAACCATGGACCGGCGAAGCTGTTCATGAATACCGGTTTCCAACGTTTCGGCCGACCCTCTATTGGTTCGTGGGTCACCTACGGGATCGGCAGCGAGTCGCAAAGCCTGCCCGGTTTCGTCGTACTGAACTCGGGTCCACGCGGGCCACGCGGTGGAACTCCACTGTGGGGCAGTGGTTTCCTGCCCAGCAGTTACCAGGGCGTACCTTTCCTGAATGGACAGGATCCCATTTTGAACCTATCCAATCCCAGGGGAATCTCTGCCCGGCAACAGGGCGAATTTTTCCGGACAGTCGCGCAGTTAAATCGCGAACGACTCGAACTGGTCCAGGACCCGGAGATCGCCACCCGGATTGCCAGTTACGAGATGGCTTACCGTATGCAGACCACCGCGCCGGAGCTGATGGATCTCTCACAGGAAACCCAGGAAACCCTGGACGCCTATGGAGCCGATCCTGCCAAGCCCTCGTTTGCTCGCAACTGTCTGCTGGCCCGAAGACTGGTGGAGCAAGGCACACGGTTTGTTCAACTCTATCACACGGACTGGGATCATCACGGCAACCCCGGTACCAACCTGGGCGCTCCCCTGGACGCTCGATGCGGTGAAATTGACCAGCCATCCGTAGCGCTACTCAAGGATCTCAAACAACGCGGCCTGCTGGAAGATACGCTGGTCATCTGGGGTGGTGAATTCGGCCGTACCCCGCAGGGTGAACCACGCGGCGTCACGCCAGGACGTGACCACCACATCGAGGCCTTCACCATGTGGATGGCGGGCGGGGGGATCAATGCCGGCCAGACGATCGGTGAAACCGACGAACTGGGATATTACTCGGTGAAGGACCAGGTCCATGTGAATGACCTCCATGCAACGGTCCTGCATCTGCTGGGATTAGACCACCTCAAGCTGACCTATCGGTTCCAGGGGCGTGACTTCCGGCTGACCGATGTAGCTGGCGAGCCAGTCCGTGCCCTGGTCAGCTAATCCGCTCCTTGACGACGCTCACTTGCCATCCTGCAGTTTTTTCTGCAACTGCTGCCAGAGCTGTTCGACGACCTTGATATTCTGCTCGTGTTGATCGGTAATCTCTCGCCACTGCTGTCTTTGCTGCTTGCTCTTGGGAACTTTCTTGACGAGGCGGCGCTGACTCACCAACTGGAGTTGCAACCCGATCGATGCTACCAGCAAATCGCCCTGGTATCGTACTCCCATTTTTTCCAGGCACCCTTCGATTCCCAGGACAAACAACCTTAAGCGTTCTAGTTTTTGACGTAACGTCGCAGGTTCCAGGTTCAATGCCCCGGCCTTGATCTCTGTCATTTCCCGGTCGCCCATCCGAGCCAGGATCAGCAATGCCTGCGAGAAATTATTATTCATAATCGCCGTGCCAGCCAGCTTCATTTCCAGCCGGCCCCGGTTTAGCTTGTAGATCCATCGAAAGACAAAAAACAGAGGGATCCCCAGCTTCACCAGCAGCTCAAATAAACTATCCACGTCCAGGCCACTCCTTGATCTCGTGTCGATCATCAACCACGGTGCAGCAGATCATCAATGATCATTGCCGTTCAGGTGGTTTACTCCGCAAGCGTAAAACCAATTCTTTTTCAGCACCTTTACGCAGCACGGTGATGGGGACACGATCCCCGTAATTGCGATTCATTTGCAGGTGCGAATGCAGCTGTCTCGTATTCATCTGGACGCGTTTACCATCCAGCTCTACCAGCACATCCCCCAGCCGAACATCACTGCTACGAGGTGTCGGATGTTTCGGAAACAGAAACGTAACACGTAACGCCAGGGAATCCTGCTGCAGGCCTGCCTGCCGTTTCTGAGACTCGTTCAGTTCCACCGCCCAGAATCCTGCGTTGGGCCCGGCGACTTCGGTAGAGGGACGCCACCAGGGATCACCCTGCGTCTTCCAATTGCCAGTTAACGGAAGGGTAGCATCAACAATCTTTCCCTGGCGTGCCAGTTGCATTGCCAGTTGAGTTCTTTCCGGAACCCCCTCGAGTACCTGGGAGAAATCAGCCATGGTCAAGACACGTTGCCCGGCCACTTTCAGGATCCGGTCCCCACGACGGACATCGGCGTGAGCCGCTGGTGAACCTGGAATCACCCTTGCCACAATGTCCTGGCTACGCGGCTCTGACTGGATCCCAATTCGCTTCGGATCGGGATAGGTGAACACGAGGCTCTTCTGAAACTTGCCCTGGTCTTGCAGGTGCCGCAGCTGCGCATTCTTCACATCATGACAATGAATACACTTCACCTTGCGCCGCGCCAGCATCTTTTGCATCGGGGGAATCACTTCAGGGGTCGCAAAGGGAGCACCGGCAGCCCATCGACCCAGGGGCACACTCTGCCTGGTTTTATGCAGCAGCAATACCTGTTGCATGACACGGACCAGTGATTCCTTGCCCAGGTAAGATTCTGCATGTCCATCCCCGCGTCCACCATATCGGGTGTAAAAACGGTCCTGCGCATCCATGAAGAAAGACATCCACGTCAGGTCGCCATCAAAGCGAAATAACTTCAGATCAACACCATTCATCGACTGGATACGAACACATACGAACTGTTCGGCGAGCTGGGCAATTTCCGGGTCACGACGGACAACCTGCCCGTCAAAGTCACTGCACGCCTGTCACCTCTCGCACCGGAAAACCACGAACATGGGTTTACCGTTCGATCGAGCCAGTTCCTGTCCTTGTGCATAGTCATAAACCCAATGTACCTTTCCCGTGACCGGAACAGGCGGGATCTCGACGGCACAGACCACGGAAGTAGTAAGAATACCGACGGTTATTAAAACGCTGCGCAAGACAGACATATTACTTTTGCGACAATACATATCAGAGCTTCTCCCGGTAAAGGCCAACACTCACGGGTCCCACGGTAAAGCCCGGGGGCCCCTCGGATCCTAGTACTGAACCTGCTCCTTGGTCAATTCCCCATAAAGTTCCGGACGGCGGGTCTTCAAGGTATAGTTCGGCAGGCTGCGTTCAGCAGCAATCGCGTCTGTGGCCAGGTCCACGATCACCATTTCGTCACGGATCACGTCACGCTGGCTACTGCCAATCACTTCCCCATCCGGAGCAAAAACCAGGGCCGCTCCGCAATGATGCGGCTGGGCCGGGGAATCGACCGGATACATGTCGACCGTACCTGCTCGACCAGCCTGGTTTGCCAGCACGGCAAAACAGGCATTCTCGCGAGCCCGCATGGCATAACAGGACGTGAAATAATCATGGGTATGCTGGCGTGCTGCCGCCATGGATTCCTCAGTTTCATCCCACATTTTCACACGTGCCGCATGAGGCATCAGCAAGACCTCGGCACCTCGCAAGGCCAGGATGCGAGCCAACTCGGGAAACTGGTTGTCGTAACAGATGATCATACCGACTCGACATTTGCCGATATCAAAGACCGGGATTTCCAATCCGCCCTTGTAGAACAGCACCTCGTCCCGTGACAGATGTATTTTTCGCTGCTTTCCAATGTATCCCTCGGGGCCCACAAGGATCTGCGTATTAAAGACGATATCACGTTCTTTTTCACTGATACCAATCGAAATATGACAGTTGTATTTCCGGGCAATCTCCACGACACGCTGGGTACTCGGCCCCTCGGGCACACTTTCAGACAGCTCCCACGTATTGGGCGTGCAATGTCCGACAATCTGCAATTCCGGGAACAACAGCAACTCGGCATCTTGCTGCGTGGCCTGTTTCGTCCACAATTCGACGCCTTCCAGCACACCCTGGATGTCACCCAGTGGGCTGTTAATACTGATTGCTGCGACGCGAATATCCTGCACGCTTTTTCTCCCCTCGAGAAAGATCCCTCATGTCCAATGACCTGGCGGTCATCCTACCATATCCAAACATCGATCCCACCAGCTTAATAACCCAGTATACTCGGAAGGCAACGCCCGGATTGTCAAATGCCGCTTTATCGAAGGAAGCATCATGAAGAAGCCTCTACGAATTGCCAGTTGCCAGTTCCCGGTAGCAGCTGACATCTCCTTCAACCGGGACCAGATCCTGGCCCAGGTCCAACAGGCGGCATCCCAGGGGGCCCGCGTCATTCATTTTTCAGAAGCCGCGCTGTCCGGATACGCTGGTGTCGACTTTCCCGACATCAGTCACCTGGACTGGGAGCAACTGCGAACGGCCAGCAAGGCCATCATGGAGGCCGCTGCCAGGCAGCGTGTCTGGGTCCTGCTTGGATCAACCCATCCGCTCAGTAACGATCACCGTCCCCACAACAGCGTTTACGTGATCAATGACCAGGGTGCCATCGTCGAACGCTACGACAAGCGTTTCTGTACTGGACGCGTGGAACCTGCCTGCGAACTGGACTTGCTACACTACTCACCTGGAAACCATGCA
>JAYGDH010000066.1:0-16060 GCA_046583055.1 Pirellulaceae bacterium
TGGTTGATTTCCTGAAGTACACCTCGCCCGGATTCGTCTACAGCGTCGGCATGCCACCCTCGAATGCCGCGGCCGCCCTGGCGGCACTGAAACTACTGGAAGAAGAGCCAGAGCGAGTTGCAGCCGTCCAGGATCGATCCCGGTTGTTTCTCAAGACGGCCCGGGAACAAGGCTTGAATACGGGGTTAAGTCACGATACACCGATCATTCCCGTGATCGTGGGTAATTCAATGCATGCCCTGCAGTTGTCTCACCAGTTGTTTGAACGTGGGATTAACGTCCAACCTATTCTCTACCCCGCTGTCGAAGAATCAGCGGCCCGGCTGCGGTTTTTTATTACCGCAACTCATTCCGAGGAACAGATTGTTTCTACGGTGCTGGCCGTGGCTGAAGAACTTTCCCGCATCGACCCCGCTTACCTGCGTAACGGTCGGCGCCCGAAAACGGCGGCGGAAAAACGGCTGGAGCAGCATATGCCGACCCGGCCGAGGCCCAAGTAGTCTTCTTGCCGGCCGACGACTGCCGCGACTACAAGGACCCAGTGGCTCGGATCTACCCGTTACCGGTTGACGGTTAAGCCAAACGTCACACCAAACAGCTGTACGTCTTCGCTGTTACGCTCGGGGTTGCGGCCCCGGCCGATGCCCGTGGCCAGGTCCAGGAACTCCATTCCTACTCGCAGGGAGACGTCCCGGGTCACTTCGTAAGCTGCCTCGGCACGAATCTCGCCACCGAAGACAAACTCGGTTCCGTGACTGTAGCTGTGAACGATCCTTTCCTGTTCGCTGTCGGGTTCGTTGCCATTACCGACATCAACTTCTGTGACGATCTGGAGTTGAGACAAGTGGAAGTTTTGTAGGTTAGTGAAGGCAAAAGCTCGTACTTCACCTGACAGTAACCAGCGGCTGCGGTGCTGGGAGTAACGGAATCCAATTTGGCCACCGACCAGGTTGTTTTCAAACGAGCCATTGTTCGAGATGAGTTCCTCGAAGGCAGCATCAGCGGGTTGAATTGCCGGAGGTGGTCCAATGGGAATGATCGGTACCACGTTGCCTTCATCGTCGTACCGCGTATAATCATCCTCTCTATTTAGATCGGTAAACTGCATGTAACGGAATCCAAAGAACGGTTCCACGATAGCCCCGTTGTGCATGGGACGTAGCAGGAAGGTCTTGTTGAGTTCGAAACTGGATAAATTCGCCACGTTGAGCGAATCGGTGAGGAAGTAATCGCGAGCACCAGTTTGGCGATTGTTATTATCCTGGGGCGGGTCGACAGCTTCATCCTGTGGTGCCGCGTCCTCCATGAAACGGTTGTTTCGTTCCTGGCGGATGCGCTCGTTGGAGTTCGGACCGGTGATCGTTTGCACGCTGATTAGCCAGCCGTGCCGTTCTTCCGTCATGTAGCCCAGGTCAAGCCGATTTCCATAGGCAGTATCGCCCTGGGTGTAACTCTCCTCGGCATTGGGTCGCGTGACGTAGAGGTACATTCGGTCATAGGCGGCAAACCAACCGGTACTGGTGTCCGGGCCACCACCGTAGTCATCAATGTCAGCAGGTGCGAAAAATTGCGAATCGGTCGCAAAATAGCCCAGGTCAATAAACGGTAAGTACCGTTGTGCCTGCACCGTGGTGCTTGATGTGACCAATATAAGACAGCTGATCAGCCAAAGCCTGATTCTGAGGAATGCCATGATTTTCGTCTATCTCTCGAATCTCGGGTTAGAAAACGAACAAAAGGTTGAGCTTGCGCGGTAGCGCAACATACCTTCTGGTTGTGCCGTTAGTATCGGATGTGCGGTTCGTGGAAGTTGAGTAAGAAAGGTAAACCATGCCGAAAATTCCGCTGGTAGGCCCCATTTTTTTGCGGTTGTGAGCAATTCTTTCTGTGGATTAGCCATAAACTCTCCTGTTTCGCAGTGACCCCAACGGGGGGCTTGCATGGTCCCTGCAGCCGGTAAACGCTGGTTCCTGGCCAGTAAAGGGCCGCTGGGGTCCGCAGGTCTGCTGGTTTTCAGGTCTTGAATCGGGCTTTCATCGGTCGTTATGGTCGATTCCTAGACCTAAATCTCGCCGTCAGTCGCCGAATGCCTCAGCAGGGGTGGAAAGTCACCTTGGCACGGGATGGGCTCCGTTGCTCAAATAACGCTGGTGGTCATAATGATAGGAACTTACTTTTCTTGCTCGATGCGGAGAGACATGATGCGAAACAAACAGTTGGTCGGGGTGCTGGCGGCGTGGCTAACGATGCTGGCAGGCAGTTTCGAGGCAGTCGCCGATGAACCATCGGGAAAAAGTGCTTTGGTTGCATCGGCCAAGCAGGGAGCAAGTAAAGCCAAGCCGCTTTACATGCGTTTACTGCGGGACGGTAAAAAGGCCCCGCTGGCTCTACAGACGTCGATCGTTCGTTGTGTTTACAAGGATCGGTCCAAGCAGGATGTCTACGTGGACCTGGTGGGTGCCGTTCATATTGGGGAAAAGGCATATTACCAGCAGTTGAACAAGCGATTTAAGAAGTATGAATCCGTGCTTTATGAACTGGTGGCTCCGGAAGGAACGCGGATACCCAAGGGTGGTCCCGAGGGTGGCGGGGGAAGTCCGGTTAGTGCATTGCAGGTGGGTATGAAGACCATGCTGCATCTTGAATTTCAGCTAGAGCAGATTGATTACACGACCAGCAACCTGGTGCATGCCGACATGACGCCAGAAGAGTTCTCACGCAGCATGAAGGAGCGTGGCGAGAGTGTCCTGCAGATGTTCTTTCGTATGATGGGCCAGGGCATGGCCCTGCAGTCGCGCAATACAGGCAAAGGCAGTTCTGATTTAAAAATGTTGATAGCATTGTTTTCCAAGGATCGCGACAGGCTTCTGAAAATTCTCTTGGCCGAGGAACTTGAGTCAACCGGTGGATCGATGTATGCCCTGGAGGGCAAGGAAGGTTCTACGATCATCACCGAACGAAACAAGAAAGCACTCAGTGTGCTGCGAACACAGTTGGATATGGGTAAGAAACGGATCGCTATTTTCTATGGAGCGGGTCACTTGTCCGACCTCGAAAAACGACTCAAGGCGGACTTCGGCCTGGTTCGCAGCAAGGAAGAATGGCTTGATGCCTGGGATTTGCGTGGTACCCGGTAGGTGCCGGTGTGGAGCGTCACCAGGAGCAGTAACGGAGTGAGACATCTTGGCGAATCAGCAGGAATCGCACCAGCGACCACGACTGTCTATCAGCGAGTTGACCACTTATCGCTGGACGTTCGACGAGGACGTTTACCATTACCGTCAAATGGGAATCTCCGCCCTGGGAGTCTGGCGGCAAAAACTGGCTGACTTCGGTGAGGACAAGGGCCGGGAATTGCTTGCCGATTCGGAGATGGATGTGTCCAGCGTGTTCTGGGCCGGAGGATTTACCGGTAGTGACGGCCGTAATCAACGCGAGAGCCTGGCGGATGCCCGCGAGGCGATCGAATTGACTGCCTTCCTGGAGGCGTCATGCTTACTGGTCTACACGGGACCTCGCGGTGGCCATACTTTCAACCATGCCGACCGGTTATTTCGCTCGGCACTAGATGAATTGGTGCCGATTGCGGAACATCACGGGGTGACGCTGGCTATCGAACCGATGCATCCCCGCTGTGCTGCGGACTGGACGTTTCTCACAGACCTTGAACAGGCACTGCAGTGGGTGCAGGGTTATGATCAGGAGTGCCTGCGGCTAGCACTGGATATTTACCAGTGGGGATTCGATCCGACGCTCGGGGAAATGCTGGAAGCCCTGGTCCCGTACCTGGGCCTGGTTCAGCTTGGAGACGGACGGTTGCCACCGGATCGGGAGCAGAGTCGTTGTCCGTTGGGAGCAGGTGAAATCCCACTGGCTGTTTACGTGGACAGGTTGACGACCCTCGGGTATGCGGGTTACTACGAGTTGGAGTTGATGGGCGAAGAGATCGAATCACTGGACTATGAACGAATGTTGCATGAATGCAAGCAGGTCTATGATCTGCTGACCGTCCCCACGGTGTCCTGAAAACGCCGTGATGAGCTGTTGGGGATCAGGACTTATTGGGAATCAGTTCCAGGCAGAGGACTCGGTCGCTACCACGAACGTACATCAATCCATGCGAGAGAATGGGAGCAGCCCAGCAAGGATACTTCAGCAGTTGCGGTGGCGTGATGCCGGCCGGCGTGTTTTCCCCTGGTTCAGCAAGATAGACGTGGCCGGCGGTAGGCTCAAACTTTTTCGGGTTGGCCTTGAACATCAGCAGGTCTCCGAATTCGCCCAGCCAGATGAAATGTCCGTCGACGTACATCAATGAAACACGCGTTGTTCGCGGGATGGACCACATGACTTTGCCCGTTTTCCATTCGATGCAACGCACGTCCGCGTTCTCTGTGTGTCGGCCGCTGCAACCATAGAGATAGCCATCGTGATGAATGGGGGTGTTCCAGTGCGCGAGCATGGCCTTTTCTCGTTTCTGGGGATCATCATGCCAGACCACGTCGGCCTTGCCAGGCTGGACTTTGAGCAGGCTGCTGCCGGGACCGTACGTTTCGGATATAAAAACTTCGTTTCCAACAATAACCGGTGTACTTGCGTTGACGCTTTCAAGATTCCTGGATCGCCACGGATAGTGGAAATCAATTTTTCCCAGGAGAGGATCAAATCCGAGCAGGCCACTTCTGGCAAATGCGAAGCACCAGCGGCGATTGTCAATCGTGGTGAGCACGGGGCTCGCATAACTGGCAAGCTCGTCGCTGATTTTGTAAGAGACCTTACCTGTGTACTTGTTGAAAGCGACGATGCCGGTGCCGTTTCCGGTGACCTGGGAGAGGTCGCCTGGTGCCAGTGTTTGGGACTCCGCGGGACTGCCACCCACGATGGCGATCAGGAGATCGCCTTCGATGACAGGTGTGCTGCCGGCTCCAAAGAAGTTCTGTACGACACCAAATTCCCTGACCGTGTCAAATTTCCAGATCAACGTGCCGGTTTCGGCATTCAGGCAGTGCAAGAGGCCTTCCACGCCAAACAGGTAGACGCGGTTGCCATCGACGAGCGGTGAAGCGCGAGGACCACCATCGTATCCGAAGAGATCTTCGTAGTCGGAAGGATACTTGAAGGTCCAGAGAGATTTTCCTGTCTCGGAATGGAGGCAGTCAAGGTGAATCGTTTCGTCGGTGCGATCAAACTGGTAATAGCGGCCGTTGGCCACGGAGCCGATTCCGTAGCTGGTTCCCAGTTTTTTTTGCCAGACAATTCTGAGGCCTGCCGCGGGCCATTGCTTCAGGATGCCGGTTTCTGTTGATTTGCTGTTTGCGCCAGGTCCCAGGAAGGTTGTCCAGTCGGTGCCCTCCTGACGCGTGCCCAGGTTGGCTGGGGCCGTGTCTGTTAGTTGTGACGCCTGGGAGTTCGCCGGAGGATCCGGTTCGGCTGGTGACGAGTTGTCCTCGCTCGGGTTCGCATCCGATCCGGGTTGGGTTTCGTCGTCCGTCTTCTTTTCAGCTTCCCCGGAAGCTGTGGTTTGCGATGCTGTAGCGGGTGGGTTTGTCGGCTTTTTAGTCGACGAAATGGTTGTTGGCTTTGGGGCTGCCGGCTGACATCCAGCAACCAGGGAAACCAGCATGAGTGTCAGGAGGTAGCTGCCTTTCATGGGACAATCCTTTGTGGTTCCGGGTGTTTACTTGGGAGGAGGTGCTTCGCTGACCTGGGGGAAATCATGATTTTCCTGGAAACGGCCAAGACATTTTTCAAGACTGTTAATATAATCATTTTCCGTTGTGACTTGCTACGGGATCTTGGAATTCATGAATTTCTGTCTTTACGATCAGTAGCAAAGACCATGAGGAGAAGGCACGATGCTGGTCGTGGATGATAATGTTGAGATACCCCTCTCCGAGTTCTCGTTTTCTTTTTCGCGTAGTTCAGGGCCGGGTGGTCAGCATGTAAATAAGGTTAACACCAAGGTTACCATGCACTGGGGAGTACTGGGTTCTCCGAGTATTGCTAGCGGGTTGAAGGATCGTTTTCTTGCCCGCTTTCACCGCCGCATTAATAAGCAGGACCAGCTGGTTTTGACGAGCCAGCGGTTTCGTGATCGAGGGAGAAATGTGGCGGATTGCCTGCACAAGTTGCGCGAGATGATCCTGGAAGTAAGGAATCCGCCGCGACCACGCAAGGCGACCAAGCCAACCCGATCCTCGCGAGAACGGCGTTTAAAGTCCAAACGACTGAATTCCCAGAAGAAACAGCGACGGCGTCTACCTCCAGATAAAGAATAAGTTTTTTTGAATTGGTGCCACTTACACCGAAAAATAGAGGTTGTGCTTCCCGTGGTGGACAGCATTTTCTTTACCGGTCCTTCTCGCTTTCCGAGGTGCTGTTATAATTCAGAACATCGCGTGATTGATTTGTAATTCCAGTTGCCTTTTGACGCGAGTACGAACCATCTAAAATGCCTGATGTACCGCATATCGACGATCTGCTAAAAGAGTGGCCTTACGAGGCAGATTCACTCAATGTCCGCCTGGCCAAGGGGGCAGATGGCCGTGAGATTATCCAGATGCGAATCGATTTGGGCCTGTTGCAGTTGGAGGTAACCGGTCGGCCCGATGGTACGCAGCCCCACGGTACGGAAACGTACCAGGAGCACCTGTTGGAAGAGTCGTTGCAGAACCATGCGGATTGGATGTTATCGGAATCTCAGTGCGGTGAAGTGGATCGCGAATTTGTGCAGTACTACCACCGCAGGATGTGCTGGTTGAAGCTGAGGCAATACCATAACGCCGTCCGTGATGCCGATCATACACTGGGCCTGATGGATTTTTGCAACAGGTATTCGCCAGACGAAAGATGGACCCAGTCGCACGAACAGTATCGACCTTTCGTCATGTTTCATCGGGTTCATGCTACCGCCCTGGCTGCCCTCGAAGATGATGGAGCCGAGGTCGCTGTCCAGGAAATCAACACCGGGTTGCGGCAACTGAAGCAGGAAATCTTTGACGAGGTGGACCAGGAAGAATTTGAAGAAGACGAATTGATCCAACGCTTGATTGAATTGCGTGAAACGCTCCGGCAGCAATACGAGGTGGGGCGTACGCTCGAGGAGCGTCTGGACGATGCGATTGCTTCTGAACAGTATGAACTGGCAGCTGAATTGCGAGACGCACTGGTACAGCGTGGAGCCAACGTTCTCTAGAACGAGTGCCGGCTGCTCAGGCTGTATGCCCCTCTGGCCCTCTCCCTCTGGCCCTCTCCCTCTTGGCGCGTTTCGCATGCTTGCTGCCGACTAGGATTGGTAGTGAGGTCTCCTGCAGGCCCGCCACATGCTAGCGTTGTACAGTTTTGTAAGAACGACCTCGCATGGCGTGAGCGGGCCCAAGCCAGGGATGTACCGGTAAAGTCAGGTCAGTAGGTTATTTGTGACACAAAATATAAATTCTTGGTGCTTTGGCACGAGGGCTGCATGGTAGGTAGCTGTCAGGTTCTGGGTGGGATCGCAATCGTTGATAAGAACCAGCAAAGGAGTGGCCATGTTAGTACTGACACGTAAGCTGCAGGAAACGATAAAGATTGGTGATCATGTGACGATTCATATTTTGCGTGTGAAGGGAAATACGGTTCGTTTGGGGATTGATGCACCACGTCAGGTGCGAATCATGCGTGGGGAATTAACAGAGAAACTGTTGCCGGCTGATGATGCCTCGACAGCGGGTCGCGATTGCTCGACTGATCCTGGCCCGCCCGCAGAGAATCCTGTCGTTAAAGGAGGTTTCCAGGGGGCAGGCCCGGGACTTTCAGGCTTCTTTCCCAGGGTCTTGAACCCTATCTCTTTTCCAGCATCGAGTGTGGATGCTACGGGTGGTCCTATTGGCCCCTGAAGGATCCTGGTGAGGGGGGGCAGGCAGGTAATCAGGACCGCCCTCCCCTGCTGCCCAGGATCCTGTCGCCCCGGTTATTTGTTTCATGGTCGTTTCCGTTTATAACCAGTACGTAGATCGGTTCTTTGGCGGGCCGCGTGTGAACGATTGAACGCTGGGAGATTTACCCATTAATACACCGCAGGGAAAGTTAGCACTCGAGGGTGGTGAAGCGGTGCTTCCGGAAGGTCCACCCTCCTGGCCTGCTCCGGATCCGTTGATCGAAGCCGTTTTGGCAACCGTCTACGCGGATGGTAGCTGGGGGCGTTATGACGGTGACCATAGCCAGCGACTTGTTGAAGTGCTGGCCAGCTTGCACGCGGTGGAACATGTGTCCCTGTGTGCCTCAGGAACGATTGCAGTGGAATTGGCATTGCGGGGCCTGCAGGTGGGAGTCGACGACGAGGTTATGCTCGCCGGCTATGATTTCCCGGGGAACTTTCGAGCCATTGAATATGTGGGAGCTCGGCCGGTACTGGTTGATATTGATCCGGACCGTTGGTGCCTCGATGTTGAGCGGTTGGAAGAGGCGCTCAGCCCGCAATCACGTGCCATCCTCGTGTCGCATCTGCACGGTGGCCTGGCGCCGATGGAACAGGTCATGGAATTTGCTCGCCGCCACGACCTGGTGGTAGTTGAAGATGCCTGCCAGTCGCCAGGAGCCATCGTTGATGGTAAGTCGGCGGGATCCCATGGAGATGCAGGCGTGTTAAGTTTTGGTGGCAGTAAGTTGTTGACAGCAGGACGGGGCGGTGCCGTGTTGACTTCGAATGTTGAAGTGCAGCAACGCATCAAGGTTTATTGCCAGCGAGGAAATCATGCCTTTCCACTCAGCGAATTGCAGGCTGCCGTGTTGTATCCCCAGGTGGAGAAACTGGCAGAGCGGAACGCCCTGCGTTGCCAGCGAGTGAAACGCCTGCTGGAGCGATGGCAACATCCGGACGTGTTGCGCCCGATCCAGTCCCATGTGGCGCCAGCGGGATCATGGATGTCAAGTTTCTACAAGTTGGGGTGGTCCTATGATCCCGAGGCCCTGGGAAACGTATCGCGAACCCGTTTCCTGGCAGCCATTCGGGCCGAGGGAGTGGCGTTGGACGAGGGATTCCGGGGATTTGTGAAACGGAGTGCCCGGCGATGTCGTGTCGCAGGCGAGTTGACGGCCAGTGCGTCGGCAGCCGAGAGAACCGTGATTTTACACCATCCCGTGTTGCTTGAGTCAGAAGCGACGTTGGATCGCGTGGCGATTGCTATGAATAAAGTCGTGTCAGGACTGGGTAAGGCCTGATGTTCACCGGGAGAACCGGCGGGTTATGATCTTTTAATCAAGTGGACGGATATCTGGTGTCCAGGGAGAGCGTGATATGCAGAGCTGGAAATGGCGACGAGGATGGTGTGGTAGCTTCCTGGTCGGGGGTGCTTTCCTGGTGTCACTGGTGGGCACGAGAGATCTTCAGGCAGTCGAACCACGGACAACCGCGACGCAAGCAAAGTCGGTTGAGATGCTCCAGCAGCAGGCCCGTGAAAAAATCTCGCAGCGCAAGTTCAAGGAAGCAGCGGAACTGCTGACCCAGGTGCTGGCCCAGGACAAGGAACAAGTGAGCGCTTACTACGTACGTGGGCGTGCCAATTTTCAGCTGGGGGAAATTAAACAATCGGTGAAGGATTTCGACGCCTATGTCAAACGACGTCCGCAAGTCGAATCGCGGCAATGGGAAAGAGGAATCGCACTCTACTATGCCGCTGAATTTAAACGAGGCGCCCAGCAGTTCGAGCTTTATCAGACATTTCATGACAACGATGTTGAGAATTCAGTCTGGCGATTTCTTTGCATGGCAAGAAGTGAAGGTGCTGAGAAGGCCCGCCGGGTCATGTTGCCGATCAAGAATGATCCGCGGGTGCCGATGATGCAGGTATTTGAAATGTATCGTGGTACCGTTAAGCCTGCTGAGGTTTTGAAAGCCGTTCATGCGGACAAGCCCACCGGTGACGTGCTGAAGGGCCGGTTGTTCTATGCCCACCTCTACCTGGGGCTATACCACGAAGCCATCGGGAACAAGGAAGAGGCAGAAAAATACATTCGCCGGGCTGCCCAGGAAAGCCTGAAAACCAATCCTCGCATCAATACCTACATGTGGGATGTCGCTCGAATTCACCTGGAGCAATTCGAGAAAATAAAGAAATTACCCAAGTAGATCGCAAGGAAAAGTGCCCATGAATCAGCCACAGCCCGAGGTCGTCGATCCGGCCGAAGTGCGAGAACTGGCATTGCAGGTCGTGCAGTCGGATCGTTTTCCCTACCTGGCTACCGTCGATGGAGATCAACCACGTCTGCGGCCAGTGTCCCCGGTTAAGACCGATCAGTTTACGGTCTACGTGGCGAATCTGCGTAGCTATGGGAAAACCGCAGAGATTGCAGCAAATCCTCGCGTTGAATTGTGCTACATGAATGCCGAGCATGACCAGGTCAGGATCACGGGTATGGCCGAGGTCGTGACCGACTCGCAGCTACTGCAGGAGATCTGGGAAGCTAATCCGTTGCTGAGGCAATACCTGGGTACCATCGATAACCCGGAACTTATTCTTTACCGGGTGAACCCGGCACGCGTACGGTACATGCGCGAATGGGCACTCGAATACCACGAGGTCGCGGTGGCTTGAATCAGTCGTCCGATCAGGGTTTTCCCACGCAGTAGAGCATGGTATCTGAACGTAACAGTAGTCGGCCCTTGACCGGCGTGGGAGAGGCGCGGAAGATCTCGCTACTATCCTCCCCGGTTATCCGGTTGGTGGCCAGCAGTTCAAAGGTCTTGCCCGGTCGGATAACCGAGGTCGTGCCATTTTCATCCGTGGCATAGATAAGCCCGTTGACCGCGATCGGAGACGATGAGAATCCACCGTCCATCCGCTCGGTCCAGAGCTCCTTGCCCGTGGCCACGTCGTAACAGCTGGCCAGGCCAGGTCGTAGACGCGTGACGACCAGGTAATCGCCCACCACGATCGGTGAAGGCAGGTCGCGGCCCCCACGACGTGTACTGCGCCAGACCACGTGGCTCTTGGTGACGTCACCCTTGCCACCGGGTCGCATGGCAATCATGTCGCCAGAACGTCCGGAAACGGCAACCAGGAAATCCCTGGCGGGTGTCACCGTGGGCGTCCCGCGTCCCGTGGTGCCGGTAACGTGCCAGAGAGGTTTGCCGTCACTCAGGTTGTAGGCATTGATGCTGCTGTTGCCATTGAGCACGATTTCCGAGTGGCTGTCGGTTTTGACAATGATGGGAGTACTCCAGCCTCGTACCGTTTCACGCTTGGTTTTCCAAACGGTCTTGCCGGTTTCCAGTTCGAGGCCCAGCAGGTAAGCCTCGTCGTCGGCATCGCAGTTCTGGATGATCAGCTTGCCAGCAATGATCGGCGAAGAGGCAGTGCCCCAGGGACCGCCAAAGTCTCCCAGTTGGCGTGACCAGATTGCCTTGCCATCAAAATCGTGGCAGTGAAGGCCCCCGTGCCCAAAGAATGAAATGATGCGTTTCCCATCGGTCACGCACGTGGCGGAGGCCCGGTTATTCATGGAGTGAGTTTTTTCAGCCGTTCCTTCCCAGCAGATTTTCTGCCAGAGGATCTTCCCGCTTTCCAGGTCGATACAGACCAGGGCTCGCTTGCTGCCGTCGTCCAGCGAGGAAGTGACGAAGAGCTTGTTTTCCCAGTAAATCGGTGTCGACTGGCCCTGGCCGGGAAGCTTGGTTTTCCAGAGCAACGAATCGGCTGACCATTGCACGGGAACATTGGCGACACTGCTGTGTCCATCACCGCCCGGTCCGCGCCACTGGGGCCAGTTGGTTTCTGCCAGCAAGGGAAGGCTTCCCAGCGTAATTGCCAGGGCGATCGTCAATTGAGTTGCCGTCTTTCGCGCTTCATGCATTGCTTGTTTATCCTTTTCGTACCAGGTTGATTGTTTTCTGATCGCGGATCGTCCCCTAGAGGGAACGAATGCGAATGTTCTTCCAGCGGCATTTGGCTCCCTTGGGCCAGCCGGTTCCACCATGAACCTGCACCGCAATGCTACCGGATTTACCAAGTGTTTGTCGAACGAAATCTTTGTCATAGCGTTCGGTCTTGGCAGTAGTACCGTCGAATTCACATACTTTCAGTCCATTAATCCACGTGACAATCCGAGCATGCTCTCCCTGGACCAGGACGCGGGCCGTGTTCCAGTCGTCGACCTTCCAGGCTTTCACCCAGGCAGGTGGCGTGCAACTGTAGTCCAGTCCCACGCTGGCCGCGGCCAGGTGCTTGGCCGTGGTGATGCCGACCAGCTGTTGCTTGTCGTCGTACTTTCCGTTGATGTCAAAGGTGCGCGTGTTGAATCCGCGTGTTCCTTCTCCGTAAAGCTGGCCCACGTTACCGGCGTCGTGGTAGTCGACCATCATCTGGATACATTGCCCAAGGTCATTTCCTCGCAGGAAGAGTCCCGAGCAGACGCCCCAGTCTGGTTTGATATCGATCAACAGTTCGAAGTCTCCAAACTTCTTGTCCGTCAGCAGGATCCCACCGTTACCGGAACCAGGTGGGTCCTGTTCACCGGTGATTGTGCCGTCTTCGACAGCCCAGCGGCCACCGGTTCCGTGTCCGATCTTCTTGGGATTCGTGTGCCATCCCTGGAGAGTTTTGCCATCGAATAAATCGATCCAACCTTCCTTGGCGGGAGCGGCATAAACGCGTGACACCAGGGGGCTCGCGGTGGTGGCGATCCAGGTTGCCAGGCTGGTTCCTAGAAAGCGGCGACGGGTTGATCCGGCTTTTGTCCCTCTGGCATCAGTCATGGTGATACTCCCGGTAAGAATGAGTTGGCTTGCTTGCTTGGCTTGCTTGGTCGAGCATTATGATAATGATCTGTTTGGCCAACGGCAACGAGGTTCCGCAAAACACCTGGAATCATGGTTTTGAGGGGTGGCACTGCTGGCAAAGCTAGATCGCTGACCGTACACTAAAAGCGAAACTTTCCCGGGTCTTTACAGGATTTATCAACGCGAGGCAGTGCCATGAATGGTCACGGATACTTTTCAAGATGGTGGCGGGCAACTTTCCTGGGCGGCATGTTTGCCATCATGATTGCCCTCCCTGCCGGGGTCACTACGGCGCAGGACAAGCCGAACATCATCTTTGTCATGGTGGATGACTTGGGGTACGGTGACCTCGGATCTTACGGGCAGAAACGGATCAAGACACCCGTGTTGGACCAGATGGCCAAAGAAGGAATGCGATTTACGGACTTCTATGCGGGCTCGACCGTTTGTGCGCCTTCACGTTGCGTGCTGATGACGGGCTACCATACAGGGCACTGTTTTATTCGCGGTAATGGCAAGGATAATCTTCGTCCCGGTGACGTGACGGTTGCCGAGGTGCTGAAAGCCAGTGGCTATCGAACCGGTCTTTACGGGAAATGGGGCCTGGGGCATGAGGGTTCGACAGGACTTCCCACGCGACAGGGTTTTGACCAGTTCTTCGGCTACCTGGATCAACACCATGCGCACAATTACTATCCGCAGTTCCTGGTGCGAGATGAAAAACGAGTGCCGTTGTCCAATGTCGTGCCCAGGCCAGGTGCTTTCGGGCAGGGGGAAGCAACGAAGAAAGAGCAATATAGTCACAGCCTGATCATGGACGAGGCCCTGCAATTCGTTGATCGCGTTAAGGATGGTCCGTTTTTCCTCTACCTTGCCTTGACCATTCCGCACGCTAATAACGAGGCAGGTAAACGCGGTATGGAAGTGCCCGATTATGGACAGTACGCAAGACTGGACTGGGCAGATCCGGAGAAGGGACATGCGGCCATGATCAGCTTGATGGATCGTGATATGGGACGTCTCTTTGCCCGACTCAAGAAGCATCGGATTGATGACAACACGGTTGTCTTTTTTACTTCCGATAACGGCCCGCATCGTGAAGGTGGATATAACCCGGATTTCAATGATTCCAATGGACCGCTGAGAGGAATTAAGCGACACCTGACCGAGGGAGGCATTCGTGTTCCCTTGATCGTGCGTTGGCCAGGACAGGTGCCAGCAGGTGAAACGAGTGATCACGTGGCAGCATTCTGGGATGTGATGCCGACCCTGGCGACCCTGGCAGGGGCAAATGACTATGTGCCGGATGATATTGATGGCATCGACTTTGTTTCGGCGATACGGCGTAAAGGCCAACAGCTTCAGCACAGCTTTCTTTTTTGGGCCTTCTATGAACGTGGCGGTGCTCGAGCCCTGCGACAGCAAGACTGGAAACTTGTGCAACAGCCGTATCACACGGCCCCGCGGCTCTATAACCTCAAGGATGACCTGGGAGAAACCACGGACCTGGCTGCGAAACATCCGGATCTTGTCAAGCGACTGGTCGGTTTGATGGATGAATCCTACACGCCTGCAGATCGCTGGAAGTTTCCGCAAAAGCGGCCGGTAAAGAAGAAACCCTAACCCCAGCCAAAAACCGGCGGTAGTTAAGCGATTGGCGGTCTTGATATGAACCTGGAAGGAATCCCATGATGATCCCTGTACAACGTGCTTGCCGGCTTGCCTTGACTTGCGCGGTTCTGTCGATGATGACCAGCCCATTGTGCGGACAGCAAAACCGTCAGCCCAAAGCGGCCAAAAATTACCCCCCTACCCTACCCGGCGCAAAAGTTGAAGTCTACAAAACAATTGGTGATGTTCGGCTGCAGGCTTATATCTACTTTCCGAAAAATCACAAGCCTGGAGATGATCGACCGGTGGCCGTCTTTTTCTTTGGCGGCGGCTGGCGAGCCGGCACCCCCTCTCAATTCATGCAACACTGTCAACACCTGGCGTCGCGGGGGATGGTAGCCATCACTGTCGACTATCGCGTTGCCAGCCGACACCAAACTAAGGCGGTTGCCTGTGTCTCGGATGCCAAGTCGGCCATTCGCTGGATTCGGGAAAACCACCAGCGCCTGGGCGTCGACCCGGAGCGGGTGCTGGCCGGCGGCGGGTCTGCCGGTGGTCACCTGGCGGCCTGTACTGCCGTAGTTCAAAAGTATGACGAGACGACGGAGAATCAGCGGATTTCTTCGGTTCCCAACGGACTGGCCCTCTTTAACCCGGCCCTGGTCCTGGCCCCGGTTAGCGGTGCCGATCCGCTCGATTCGGAGCGAATGGCAGGGCTGACAGCACGGATGGGAGTAGCCCCTGCCGAGTTGTCTCCTTACCACCAGCTGAGACGCGGATTGCCGCCGACAATTATCTTTCACGGTATGGCAGACACGACCGTGCCGTTTAAAACGGCCCAGCAATACACTGACAAGGCAAAGCAACTGGGTAATCCCTGTCAGCTCGTTGGCTATCCAGGCCAGCAGCATGGTTTTTTTAACCACAGTCGAGGGGCCAAGGGGCGTTATCAGCAGACACTCCAGGAACTGGATCGCTTCCTGGTTTCACTGGGTTACCTGCAAGCAACACACACAACCGACCGCTAACGCGATCCGAATCGAAATCGGCTCGCTGGACCACCAAGGAGATATCCTGTTATGAAAAGAAGAAGCCATCTTGTTTCGCTGCTCGCTGTCATGGTGGTTGGCATGTTGTGTAAAGCAGCGTTTTTGCAGGCAGCTGCACGCCCGTTCAATGTCCTGATGGCGATTTCTGATGACCAGTCGTTTCGCCATACATCGGCCGCTGGGTATAAGGCGATCGAAACCCCGGCTTTTGACCGCATTGCCCGTGAAGGTGTACTGTTTCGCAACGCGTTTTGCGGATCCCCCGGTTGTAGTCCGTCGCGAGCCTCTTTGCTGACGGGCCGTTATCCCTGGATGTTGGAACATGCGGGTACTCATGCCAGTTCGTTTTCCTCGGAGTATGCCTGTTACCCGAACCTGCTTGAGGCAGGTGGGTATTTCGTGGGCTTTACCGGGAAAGGTTGGGCGCCCGGTAACTGGAAAGATGGTGGGCATAAACGTAATCCTGCGGGGACGGAGTTTAACCGTCGCAGTGTCAAAAAATCGCCCGCCTCCGGGATCAGCAAGAGGGATTACGTGGCCAATTTTCGCGATTTCCTGGAAGCTTGCCCGGAGGGAAAGCCCTTCTGTTTTTGGTACGGCGGGCATGAACCTCATCGAGGCTTTGAGGCCGGTAGCGGTGTGGCAG
>JAYGDH010000168.1:0-11659 GCA_046583055.1 Pirellulaceae bacterium
GTATGGAGATTGGCCCTGGACCTTGCTGGGGCTGGTGGCTTTGCTGGTTGCCTACTGGCCTCAAAAACGGACCTCAACGCCCTAAAATAACGATTATTTTCCGAAAAAACAGGTCGTAACGGTTACCGTGACAAGCTTTAGTGAACAGAGCGCCTAGGCGCTGTAGATATCCAAACTTAGCCGGATTTCGTTGACATTCCGGATTTCCGGTAACTATACTGAGATAATCGATCCGATTTGTTAGATTGAGTCCTGATTTTCAGCAGGTTTTACAAACGCCGGGACCAGTCACAGACCAGTACGATTGACCCCCTATCAAGGGGTATTCGTACCTAACGCTTGCAAAACGCAGTCACCAACCAAAGGGAACGGGTGCCATGACACTCCTCGGAAAAATCTTTACCGTACTCATCCTGATCATGAGTGTGCTTTTCATGTCGTTTTCCATCATGGTTTTTGCCACGCATCAGAACTGGCAAAAACTGGTTGATAACGCTTCTCCCGGACCAGATGAGAAACTAGGTCTGAATCAACAGATCAGCAATGCCGAGCTCGCCAATACAGAACTGGAATCGAAACTAACAGAAGCTAAACTGGCCCTGAAGAGAGAACAGGTTGCTCGTCGTTTTGTGTTAGCTTCATTGCAGGCTCAACTAGTCACGGCCACCCAGGACCAGACTTCACTGGAAGAGGACCTGCGAACCTACGAGGACAAGACTCGCAAGGTCGAGGCCGACCTGAGCACTGCCCTGTCCGACAACGAGGGGTTGGTCAAGGAAGTCGGGAATCTTCGAGAACAGGTCGTTGGCACCCAGCAATCTTCGGACAAGTATTTTTCCAGCTCGCTGAAGCTGACCGATGAAATCAATCAGCTGCGAGGCACTGAAGTCCGGCTCAAGGAAGTCCAGGGTCAGCTGGTAACCCAGGTCGGCCGCATGTCGAATGTGCTAACCAAGAACGGGTTAACTGAATTCAGTGACGTCACGGCTATTCCCCCGGTCATCGATGGTGTTGTCACCCAGGTGAGCAGCGACATCATCCAGATTTCCATCGGTTGGGATGACGGATTACGCAAGGACCACGAGTTGGATGTTTACCGCGGTAAATCTTACCTGGGTCGTATCAAGGTTCGTGAAACCCGTCCCAATTCAGCCGTGGGTGAAATCATTCCGGCTTATCGCAAAGGCACCATCAAGCAAGGGGATCGCGTTGCCACGAAAATCAGCTAACTCAGACGGCCCCGTTGTTGTCCAGAAAATGCCACTGAACGTGTACACCATGATGTTGGTGATTACGTTCATCTGTATTACCGTAGCCTGCGTGTTACTGTGGCAAGAGCTCAAGAAATGGGGTGACGGTCCTGTCTGGTGGAAGGCCACCGGACACATTACTTCCAACTCCGAGCTGGCCCGCTCTTTTCCGCTGGACCAGGCAGCTGCGGACATCAAGCCGTTCGAAATCAGCTGAATCAACTGCACGTGCAATAACATTACAACGAGCCTTACCGGCTCGTTTTTTTGTGCGCCGAGCAACAATCATTGCTACTGCTTTATTGCCCAGGACGTCGACGCGGCGGTTGGAATCCACTGTCACGCGCCATGATCTGTCGCACGGTCGCTGGCTTGGCCACCTGCTTCGGAGTCTCTTTATCCTGGGGCTGGGGTTTCGCGGGAGCTTCCGTGAGGATCAGCATCACGCGGTCCTGGGCCTTTAGATCCGCGAGTTTTGCCGCTTGGCCATTCCGCACGATATTCACATTTTCCGGCACGTGCACGGTACGTTGGCCGCCATTGGAACGATCCTGAATAGTAATCAATCGTTGCTTGAGATCGATTTTTTGAATCATGCCCATCAGGCGGGGGCCTGCCGCCATCTGTGGACGCCCGGCATTGCCACCACCGGGTGGACGACTGCCACCAAATCCCGGCCGTTGTCCCCCGGCAAAACCACCTCGACCACGGCCACCACGTTGGCGGACACTCCCGGCGTCACGGTCTCCTTCCAGGTAAACCAGGTACTCCTGGCTGACGGGTTTACACCAGCCTTCATCGTCATTGCAGGCAAAATAACTCACCTTGACCCTCAAGGCGGCCTGGGGAACCTGTTTCAATTCATCGATATCGAGCAGGAACTCACGGGGATCAATGTCAGAGGGCTGCTTAACTTTCGGACCGGTTCCCTGGCTGGGCGTCACGGTGACGTCCGCAGGCAATTCCAGTTCGAACTTGATGGGCGCCACCAGGTTATTCCAGTGCACGTGATAGAGGGGGTCCAGGTGAAATCCCAGGTAAAGCTTACCGAGACCGGTCGACATGAAATCCTGGTCAACTTCTGCCCGTAGTTTGACATAATGCGGTTCCTCGCTCTTCTGTGGAACCACCTTGAAAGCACGCATGGTACCGGTCACCTGGACACGAGGAACCACGCCACTGGCCGCTACTTTCGGGGGTGGAGCGGTCTTCAGTTTCAGGTCAGCAACCTGGGTTGGTTTTTCCACGGGACCGACCAGTTGTTCCAGGTCCTTGCGCAGGCTGGCGGGATTGCTCCAGTTCCGGCGGCGAACAACTTTACCGGCCGGGTCCAGGAGAAATTCCGAATTCGGCGCGTTACCGAGCTTGTGTTTCACTTCATTTTCCATGTTGTCAGCCAGCCAGGTAAATCTGGAACCCAGGGTACGTTGAGCTTCCTTGACATGCAGCAACCGTTCCTGGAGCGTGAAGGGCTGGACATAGCCATTGTTTTCCGGGTGCGCCAATGTCTTGTAGATGTAATAAAACTTGACGCCACGGGAGGAATAATCTCGTTCAATCGTCTCCAAACTGGGGACGTTTCGCAGGAAAGGAGGTCACGTGAGGCAACCGAAGACAAGAACCGTATAGCTTCCTTTCAACTGGCTGGTTGAAAACTCCTTCCCATCAGCGGTGTACAGCTTGACGTTCGGTAAGGGTTGTCCAATGGCGGGGGCCTGCTGGTCAAATCCACCGGTACTACGTCCGCGGGACTGGCTATTACGATTCCCTTGTGCATAACCACTGGAGATGCTCAACGTGCTGGTGATAAATCCGGCCATCACCAGTGTTCTAAGTAACGCACGAGAACGTGCCTGACGCTTTAACATATCTCTCTCCTGCCAGCAAAGAATAGGCTGTCGAACATGAAGGCCCCAAGATAGAAACCCAACCGATATCATTTAGTTTCGGTGCTATCTGAAATCCCTCGTCTCGGGACTCCTGGGACCACCCTGGTACCCCATTAGAACGGATCGCAGCCTCCTCCTGCAACCAACTCCAGAAAGACCATTTAAGACCTGAATTCCCCCGGCAACACAGTTGTTTCAGGAGGTCAAAAATGCTAGAATGACCGCCTGATAAAAAGTCGGTTTTAACGGCTTAAAACAAGCCATTTTCAGCCCTTCTCGGCTCGATTTGGCCAGGATTCTGTACCCCTAGGAAGGACTCTCCGTTGTCGACCGATTCAACTGAACCCACAGATTCTGGCGATACCCCGCAACCCGATACTGGAGACAACGGCAATCGGACTCGAATTGTCGATTTACCTATCGAAGATGAGCTCAAGAAAAGCTACTTAACGTACGCCATGAGCGTCATCGTCAGCCGTGCCCTGCCGGATGTACGGGATGGTTTGAAGCCTTCTCAACGACGCATCCTGGTCGCCATGAACGACCTCAACCTGGGCCCTGGGTCCAACCGTGTAAAATGCGCCAAGATTTCCGGGGACACCAGTGGCAACTATCACCCACACGGTGAGAGCGTGATCTATCCTACCCTGGTGCGGATGGCCCAGGACTGGAATCTACGGCACGTACTGATCGACAAGCAGGGGAACTTCGGATCCATTGCCGGACTCCCACCGGCTGCCATGCGGTACACCGAAGCACGGCTTTCGTCCATCGCGGCACTGATCCTGGATGACATCAAGCTGGACACGGTCGACTTTACACCCACTTACGATGAAAGCCGGGAAGAGCCCACGGTCCTGCCCAGCAAGTTCCCGAATTTACTGGTTAACGGCGCCAGTGGCATCGCCGTCGGCATGGCAACATCCATTCCTCCGCACAACCTGCAAGAAGTCTGCGATGCACTGATTCGAGTGATCGAAGAACCCGGTGTCAGCATTGACGAGTTACTGGAAATCGTCCAGGGACCTGATTTTCCCACCGGGGGAATCATCTGTGGCCGCAGTGGCATTCGCCAGGGTTATCACACCGGGCGCAGCACAGTGGTGGTACGCGCGCGGACGAAAATCGAAGAATTCAAAAAGGGACGTTCGCGTATCGTCGTAACAGAAGTACCGTACCAGCAATTTCGAGACCGCGTCGTGGAACGTATTGCCGGCCTCGTTAATTCTGACCGGATCAAGGGCATCTCTTCAATCCGGGACGAAAGTGATCTCAAGGAACCGGTACGGCTGATCATCGAGGTCAAACGTGATGCGGATCCCGAAGTGGTACTGAACCAGCTGTACCAGTTCTCACCACTCCAGGACACCATCTCGATTATCTTACTGGCACTGGTCGACGGCAAACCCCAGTTGTTGAATCTCAAGCAGATGCTGGAAGAGTTCATCCGGCATCGTATCGCGGTGATTCGTCGACGTACCCAGTTCCTGCTGGCCAAGGCCCGTCGCCGCAAGCATGTCGTAGAAGGACAGTTGTTGGCCCTGGCCAATATCGATGAAATCATTCGTATCATCCGGGCTTCCAAGACCCAGGCGGAAGCCAAGGAACAGTTAATGGGAGTACCCTGCCCTGCCGCCTTGATGCAGGAAGCCCTGGGTCAGAAAGGCTTTGTCCTGTTCCAGGAAGAGCACGGATTCCAAGACATTTATACGCTGAGTGCTGTACAGTCCGATGCCATCCTGAAGATGACGCTGGGGCAACTGGTTAACCTGGAGCAGGAAAAACTTACCAGCGAACACCAGGCGTTGACCGAAGAAATCAGCGAGTACCTGAACATTCTTTCCGACGAGCCGAATATCCTGCGGATCGTCCAGCAGGACATCCTGGCCATTCGCAAGAAGCATGGCGAGGATCGCCGTACCGAGATCAGTGGTGAAGAACTGGGCAACATCGACCTGGAAGACCTGATCACGGAAGAAAACATGGTGGTGTCGATCAGCCATCGGGGTTACGTCAAGCGAACCCCGGTTTCCGTGTACCGTGCCCAGCGACGTGGTGGCAAGGGCCTCAAGGGAGCCAAGACCGAGGACGAGGATCCCATCCAGCATCTGTTTGCAGCCAGCACGCATGATTACCTGTTATTCTTTACCAACAAGGGGAAAGTTTACTGGCAGAAAGTTTACGGTCTGCCCCAACTCAGCCGGGAAAGCCGTGGGCGCGCCATCGTGAACCTGCTGAGGCTGAGCGAGGGTGAACAGATTACCGACTGCCAGGCCGTTCGCGATTTCAATCTCCCTGGTCATTTCTTGATGATGGCCACCCGCAAGGGACTTATCAAGAAAACACCCCTGGAAGCATACAGCCGACCCAAGCGAGGTGGCATCATTGCCGTCAAGTTGCGTGAGGACGACGAACTGGTAGACGTCGTGATCAGTAAACCGGAGGATGAAATCCTGTTGGCTACCTCGGGTGGCATGGCCATTCGCTTCCAGGAATCAGATGCCCGTTCCATGGGTCGAAATACGTCCGGTGTGAAAGGCATTACCCTGACCGGCGACGACGAACTGGTCGGCATGGTCATCGTGGAACCGGATGAAACCCTGTTAACCATCTGCGCGAACGGCTACGGCAAACGAACCCTCTTCGGTCCCCACGCCGTGGACAGGGACCATGCCGGCGAGGCTGACGACACCGCTTCCGGTAACCGGTATCGGACCCAGCGCCGTGGTGGAAAAGGGATTCGTGACATCAAGACAACCCAGCGAAACGGCAAGGTCGTGGGAATTGCCCACGTCAACGACGAGGACGAGGTCCTGATGATGACCGCGGGCGGCAAACTACAACGGGTGGCCGCCAGCGAGATCAGCACGATTGGCCGCAACACGCAGGGTGTGCGGATCATGAGCCTGGGGAAAAATGACCAACTGGCAGCCGTGGTTCGCGTGCCCAGAGAAGAAGCAAGCAACGAAGGTGAGTCCGGTGAAACGGAAGCCACCACAAGAACCGACCCTGGTACAGAAACACCCCCAGATCCTCCCGCTGCGGCAGAAAGTGATTCAGACCCGTCTGAAGAATAACACTTCATTACACTACGCAAACGAAGTGGACCAATGATTTGTCAAGTAATCATCATGTCCGTCGAGTTGGCAATCATGGAAGGATTTTCGTAGTGACCACAAAACGCTCTGCACTAATTACTGGTATCACTGGCCAAGATGGTGCTTACCTGAGCCAATTCCTGCTGGACCAGGGCTACCAGGTACATGGAATGGTGAGACGATCGAGCCTGGAAAAGTTTGATCGGCTAACTCACGTTAGGGATCGACTTGAGTTGCACCAGGGAGACCTGCTGGACCAACTCTCCCTGATTCGCCTGCTAGAACGGGTTCAGCCGGACGAGGTTTATAACCTGGCAGCACAAAGCTTCGTTCCCACCAGTTTCGAGCAACCGCTGCTGACCGGCGAATTCAATGCCCTGGGGGTCACACGCATGCTGGAAGCCGTTCGCCTGGTCGATACCTCCATCCGCTTCTACCAGGCCAGCAGCAGTGAAATGTTCGGCCACGTACGGGAAGAGCCTCAAACCGAGAAAACTCCCTTCTGGCCACGAAGTCCCTACGGAGTGGCCAAGGTCTACGGACATTGGATCACGATTAACTACCGGGAAAGCTATGACCTGTTCGCCTGCAACGGCATTCTCTTTAATCATGAATCTCCGCTCCGCGGAAAGGAATTCGTGACTCGCAAGATCACGGATGCCGTGGCCCGGATCTACTACGGCATCCAGGACAAGCTCAAGCTCGGAAATCTCGACGCCCAACGCGACTGGGGATTTTCCGGAGATTATGTCCGCGCCATGTGGATGATACTACAGCACGATACGCCCGATGATTACGTGGTCGCAACCGGGGAAAAACATACCGTGCGGGAATTCGTTCAGCACGCGTTCGAACACGTGAACCTGAAATGGGAAAATCACGTGGAGATCGATCCCGCCTTCTTCCGACCCGCCGATGTCAATACGCTCTGCGGTGACGCCACCAAGGCACGAGAAACGATTCACTGGGAACCCGAGGTTTCCTTTGCGGACCTGGTCACCATGATGGTTGATGCCGACCTGAAACGCGTGGAAGATGAACTCGACAAGACCCCAGCAAAAAAAAATAAAGCCGGGTAATTGACCCGGCATCCCGTCACTCACTTTCGGTGGTAACCCACCGGCATCTCCAACCGCAGGAGTGCTGTCAGCGTGAAGGCCGTCATCACCGGGATCACAGGCTTCGCAGGATCCTATCTGGCAGAAACCCTGCTCGCCAGTGGAGACCAGGTACTTGGCCTGTCACGACAGCCTCACTGGCCCAATCATCTACCTGCCCTGCTAAAAGATTCTATCGAACTATTAACCTGGGATATCACGCAACCGCCCAGCCGTGAGCTCCAGGATCAACTGGCCCAGTGGCAACCTGATTGCTGCTACCACCTGGCAGCCATCAGTATCCCCGCTGACTGTGGCAACACGAATCCCACCCCGGCCGCTATCGAATGCAACGTCCACGGTACCCGGCACGTTATCGACCTGCTCAACACGCTTCCCCGGCCTGTCAAGTTGCTTTTCACCAGCAGCAATCATGTCTATGCCACCGTAACCCCGGAACAATCCATCGTGGCAGAAAGTGCCGCTGTCGATCCCGAATCCGCTTATGGAAAAACCAAGCTGGCTGCCGAGACCCTGATCCAGCAAGCCGTCCAAGACCACCAACTGGAGGCCTGCATCGTCCGCAGTTTTCAACATACCGGGCCCCGGCAACAACCCCGCATGATGGTCCCCGAATGGGCCTGCCAGTTTGCTCAACCAACTGGAACCATCCAGGTCCACAACCTGGACACCTACCTGGACCTGGGCGACGTACGAGACGTCGTGCGCGCCTACCGATGCCTCATGGATACAGGTATCACAGGCAGTATTTTTAATGTCGGAACGGGTATTGCAGTAAGCAGTGGACAGGTCTGTGAGTACTTTCAACAGTTACTGACTGAGCCGCGCACCATTCAGCAAACCAGTCCTGGTCGACACCAACACCCCATCGCGGATATTACGCAACTGCAACAGGCAATCGACTGGCAACCGCAAATCGAACTGCCTCAAACCGTTCAGGACACCCTCGACTACTGGCTCCAGAGGCTAGATTCCCCTGATTCCTGAACAAGCCGCCCTATTTTAACTAATCCGCAAGGTTTCCCTGACCGATAAACTTTCAAGGCGATAATGCGCGAGCCGTGTTTCTTGCTCGTAACATTGCACCACAGGATTGAAAACATGCGTCTTGCCCTGCGTTCCTCATCCTGCCGAACATCACTGCTGCTGTTGCTGCTGGGATATCTGCTAGCACTGCCCGTGCAGGCGCAACAGATCGATCCATCGATCGATACCCTTCCGGAACAAGAGGTCGTTCCTCAAGCTACCGAGTCTCTTCCGGAAATCGAGATCACGGGTGATCCGGACGAATCACTTTCTCCGTGGTTGCGCGAGGAGCTGGGAGCGACAGACTTTTCGTTATTTGATGGAGGTTCCCGTTCACGCGTCACTCCCTGGGAAGACATCACGCACCGAACACGGATCGACCTACAGCAGCTTCAACAGCGTGCACCAATGGACATGTTTCAAGCCCTGGAGCGCGAGGTCGGGGTCTTGATGCAGCGTACTCAGCGTGGTGCGGCGGCTCCGTTCATCCGTGGTTTAACGGGACAACAGGTCCTGATCCTGGTCGATGGCATTCGCCTGAACAATGCGACGTTCCGTCTTGGTCCCAACCAGTACTTCAATACGATTGACCCTGGAATGGTCGATCACATCGAGGTGATTCGTGGTCCCCAGGCCGTACTTTATGGTGCCGATGCGCTGGGTGGGGTGATCAACGTGGTTACGCGTGACGCAGATCGACAATTCTCCGACTATTACCAGGGTGGGCAATGGACCCATCGATACAGCTCCGCGGACAACGGCTACAGTACCCGTTGGAATATCGAAGGATCGACCGCCAATGCGTCCCTGTTTGCCGGTGCAGGTTATGGCAACATCAACAACCTGGACCGTGGCGGCGACCTGGGTCGACAGCCCTGGACGGACTACGCGCATTATTCCGGGGACATCAAGTTCAATTACCTGGTCGATGAACTCCACATGTTGACGATCGCGGTCCAGCATTACGAACAGGAAGATGTGGCTCGCAGTGATCGTCACCCGAGCCGCCTCACGGTATTTGATCCTCAACAACGTTCCCTGATCTATCTCCGCTACCAGGGCGCCAATCTCCCCTGGTTTTTTGATCGTTATTCCTTCACGGCTTCCTACCATCGCCAACGCGAGGGAAGTACCGACCAGAGACTGAGCAGCACCAACCGGGACGTGGGTGAAATAGATAACCATACGCTGGGTCTCAGCCTGTTGATGTCCAGTGATCTCTGCGAATGGGGACAGTTGACCTATGGGTTTGATCATTACCATGACGAGGTCGATGCTTTTAAGAACCGCTTTGATTCCACAACCGGAGCATTTGTGGAGAGTCGCACACCCTCTTATCCGGATGACGGGCGTTACGACCAGACCGGGGCATTCCTGCAATGGAACGTCAATTTTTCCGAGCGGTTGTCGGCAGTAGCCGGCTTCCGTTACACCCGTGTTGCTGCAGCAGCCACACCGATCATTGATGTGGACGACGATGGCCTGCCTGCAACCCCGGACGTACCTACGCCGGTACACATCCAGCCCAGCTTTGACAACTGGTCTGCCAGTCTTGGACTGAACTACCAACTGGACGAGGAATGGACCCTGGTGGGTTCCGTTGCCGAGGGTTTTCGGGCTCCCAACCTGGATGACCTGGCTGCCACGAACGACAACGTCCAGCAGAGTTCCGCAGATACGCCCAGTGTCGACCTGCAGCCAGAAGAAAGCCTGAGTCTTGATATCGGGTTGAAACTGGAACGTCCCTGCCTGCGAGCACAATTCTATTACTTCTGGATGGATATCGATGACATGATCCTGCGGACACCTGCAGGCACAAGTGGAACCACGACCTTGTTTTCCCGTAGCAACCGGGATGCGCACCTCAATGGACTCGAGTGGTCGGTCCAGTATGACGTGCTGGACAACTGGAGCCTTTATGGAAACCTGTCCTATTACCTTGGTGTAGATCTCGAACGGGATGAGCCACTGAGTCGCATCCCGCCACTGCAAGGCATCCTGGGAATTCGCTGGCAGGATTCTTGCCAACGTCAGTATTTCGATTTCTATACATGGATGGCTCGGCACCAGGACCGCCTGAACTTCCAGGACATCTCAGACAAGCGTATTCCGGATGGTGGTACTCCAGGTTACACGACCCTGAACCTGCGCTGGTCCAACAGGTTCTCCGAGACACAACGTATTTCCGTGGGTATCGAAAACCTGCTGGACCGTGCCTACCGGGTCCATGGCAGCGGTGTCGATGGTGCCGGAATCTCGGCCAACATCGGTTACGAGAGCCTTTTCTAGCGGTTTCTGGTCGGCAGCCGGCCAAACCACTTGCCCTGTTAGCTACTTTGCCCTGATAATAAAAACTAGTGTTTTGGATATCTGTTCCAGGCTTTCTCATGTTTTCAATTGGTGATCCGGTGGCAACCTTACCCGCTATTCAACCAGCCCAGGATAAGCAGCGACCAGTTAGTGGTAAACTGCGCTGGGCCATGGTGGTCTCGACATTGATCCATGTCGGCGGACTGTGGGGACTGGCCGCCGGTTATCGACAACCGCTCATCCAGGATCCCGAGATTGCTGCCAGTAATGACACGGAAACCATCCTGTTGCGTTCCGCGACAGAGGCGGATCAGCCGATCGTAGCTGATGCCATGCTGCAGGACAGTGCCGTCACGATCCTGCCTCACCAGGCCATCATGGGTTCCCATGTATTTCATGAGACCTCGGCAACGGATGTTTCCCTGGACGAATTGCTGGCTCCCTCTGAAACCGAGTTGACACTGGCTGATGACGTCGAGCAAAAGACGGAAGTCGCCCCACCTGCCATTCCCCTGCTAACGCAAATCATGGAAACACTGGGGAACGACCTGGTCCCGGGGATTCCCGCTGAGCCAGCCATTGCCCCAGCCAGGCCATCCGCCGCGGAGTCTTCCGCGACATTAACGCCACCGGACCTGAACGGCAATGCGCTGCCTCGTTACCCGGAACGTGCCCGGCAACTGGGCTGGCAGGGTCGGGTCCTGCTACGCATCTGGATTAATAAGCAGGGAAAGGTTTTCCGGGTCCAGGTTGAAGAGAGCAGCGGTTACGAGTTACTGGATGCCGCAGCGACTACCAGTGTACGTGGTTGGCAGGTCAAGCCCGCGCAGCGCAATGGTCAACCCGTTGCTGGTTCCTGGTTGTTACCCATTCGATTCCGCCAACCGTAAGAGCGGTTACGTGGAAATCATAGCGGCACACGGGCAACGGATTCTTTCGCAACCACAGATCGGAAGAGCACACGAGAT
>JAYGDH010000249.1:0-8282 GCA_046583055.1 Pirellulaceae bacterium
TGTCCCCTCGCGGGAAACGACCAGGCTGCCCAGCAGGGAACTACCTGCCGAACCGACGTATCCATTGACCAGCGACCCTGCTTCACCCAGGTTGGCAGCCTCACCGCCATCCAGCAGTTCCGAGAGCATCCGCAGGGCCTCCTCCGGCTTGGTGTACTTCAGATAGAAAATCACCGGCGCAGAAGGCCTGGCACTGACCGGACCGGCTACCGATTGCAGGTGCCGGTAAAAGCGATCCAGGATCTCTGTGTCACGGCATTCCAGTAACATACCCCGTGGGGTGAGTTGACAACGAATGGCGGCCTTGGGACTACGAATATCACCCGCAAGGACCTCCGGGTTTCCGCCGGCAGGCTGGGGGGATGGAAGTGTCGCAGGCTCCAAACTGGCGCCTCCGCTCGCCACGACACGCTCCCGCCGTGACGACGCCGCACTAAAAATAGCCGGATAAAGAACGATCGCATTCGCTTCTCGCCAGAAGGCAGCTGCGGTCCGCACCAGTTGCTCCGCCTGCTTACCCCGCATCGGAAAGATCCGGATCTCGTCGTTGCTATTGCCGCTGCCGCTGGGCACGTCCAACTGAACCACCATCTTCTTGATCCGTTCCATCATCGGTTTCTTGGCCCGCACGTAGAGTCGCATATTGCCCGGATCCGCATCGATCTTGGGCACATCGATTTCTACCTTTGACATCGGCATTGGTCGACCTGATGAACGACTGCGGTCCCGGTCACTACCACCGGAGCTGCGATCTCCCCCGCGGGAACTGGACTGAAACGTGGGCCTTGACTGTGCTGCTGCCTGCGCCTGAAGCTCCGAGAGATCCAGCATTTGTTCGAGCAGGGTGATCGCAAAATAGGGATCGACGTGTTTCAGCGGAATAATTTCAAACTCTGGCTCGGACGCCTCTAGCTGGCTCACCGTCTGGCTAATTTCCTTCTGCACGTCAACCGAGGCCAGGGCCACGATACTGCTGGTTGTCGAATCCATCGAGAGACGCACCTTCTTGCCAGCCAGCAATGTTTGCAGCACGTTATAAATGGTTTCCACGTTACCGCCGGGTACCGTGTGCGACTGCAACACCGCTTCCTCCGAGGGCAACAGGTCTTCTTCCGGCTTATCCAGGGCCTCGATCAAGCCCTCGATCAGCTTGACCCTGTCCTCCACACCCGTGACGAAAATATTCTCGCCCAACAAATCGGACGAGAGGCTGACATCGATGCCAATCATTTCGCCCGTGGCCAATCCCAAATGCGGTCGAGCCACGATCAGGATATCCTCTGCCTCAACGTGCTTTAATGGAAAATTCCTCATCACCATGCCATCGGAAAGCGCCGACGGTTCAAACCCATCCAGGATCAACTTGACGCTCTTGAGCTTTCCAGCGGTCTCGGTAATCATCAACCGATTGGTCTTGGTAAAGACGACGGGCGTCGTCATCAGCTTCATCGATGCCAACTCCTCAACCGCATCAGCTGCCTTGATTTCCTTCAAGGTAAAAAGACACTTGACTACCTCGTGGTCAGTTAGCTTTTCCAATTGGTCCGGGGTAACCAGTTTCGCCAACAAATCCAACTTTTGTAGACTTCGAGGGTTGGCCAGATTAATCAGCGACAACAGTTTGTCGCTACGCACCAGGGTGTACCCCTCCGCTAGAAGAAACAGGTTGATTCGATCAATTGCCTCCTGGTGGGTAAACGCCTTCGGATCCGAGTAAGTGAAACTTCCCGTCGGCAAATCACCGATATGCAGTGCCAGCTGGGATTGGTCTGCCAGCCATTTGATCACATCACGCCAGGGAGTGTCCTGGAAAGCAAAACGCAACAAACCGTCACCAACCGGCGCGGCAGGCTTTTCAACGGCTACCGGAGCGGGCTTTTCGTCATCGACTACCGGCGCGGCAGGCTTTTCAACAGCTGCCGGCACAGGTTTCTTGTCATCGACTACCGGCGCGGCAGGCTTTTCAGCGACTACCGGAGCGGGCTTTTCGTCATCGACTACCGGCGCGGCAGGCTTTTCAGCCGCTGCCGGAACAGGTTTTTTGTCATCGACTACCGGCGCGGCAGGCTTTTCAGCGGCTGCCGGAACAGGCTTTTCGTCATCGACTACCGGCGCGGCAGGCTTTTCCGTCACCTGGACTGCAGGTTCCTGGGCAACAACGAAGTGCGCACCAAGGGTAATACCGATGGCGAATACAAATCGGTGAAGCGGTTGACCGAATAACATAAATTACGTCTTTCGAGGCGGGACCAAACAAGGCGGGAAATCGACAATCTTAGTCAGAAAAAAGGCTCTTGCCAGTCCGTGAGGACGAGCCCTGATTTTAGCAGAAATCCAAGCAAAACAACGTATCAAATGCTGCTTATAATATATTTTAGGTCTAGCGATTGTCAATTTTTAATATGGCAGCTGGTAGGCGTTTTTAGGGGGGGCCCAGTAAGTCGCCGGTGCTCCTTTCAAGCCTTTCCGAATCTTACCCGGCACCACGCAGCAATTAAAAATGCCGAATCCGGCGATAACCATCCGTTAGCGCTCAAAAAAAAATGCCTTCGACTGGTATATTTCGACGGGTTATCCGGTCTGTAGCAACCAACAACAGAGGTTCTCAGCTAGCATTTCGCGGGTCGAAAGGCCATGGATCAACTCCCGCTGGCAATCCATCTGGACAAACTTTTTCTGCCCGTGTCAGTCTGTTCGCTAGCCGCCGGGGTATCGGCGTTTTACGCTTCCTCGGTCAATTGGAGCCAGCGATCTTCCGTCCGGCTTAGCTGGTCCGAAACGTCCGTGAACTTGCTGTGCAATTTCAGCGCCTCGTCAGCATCAGTCGTTTCCAGCAGCTGCTGATTGAGCATTTTCTTATTCTCGTCCAGTTGGGCAATCTTCCGTTCGAGTGCTTTGATTTCCTTGCGGCGCTTGCGGTGTTCTTTTTGCATATGCCGGTTTCCCATGGTCTTCCCGGCTGGGACTTTCCCGGAGGGGACCTGCGCTTTTTGCGAGTTCGCAGTTTCCCGATTTCCGTCGGCTATCTCCTGGCTGATCGAATAGAGATACGAGTCATAGCCACCCAGGTAATTCCTTGCACAACCGTCTCGCACCTCGATGATATTCGTGGCGACGCGACTCATGAAGTGTCGATCATGGCTAGTGAACAAGACGGTACCCTGGTATTTCAAGAGCGCATTGGCCAGCGAGTCCACGGTTTCCACATCCAGGTGATTCCCTGGTTCATCAAGGACCAGGATGTTGTAATCGCCCAGCAACAGGCCGGCCATGCAGAGCCTGGCTCGTTCACCTCCGGAGAGGACAGCGATCTTCTTGTTAACATGTGAGTCACGAAACAGCAGGGCTCCGGCCACGGCCAGGATTTCCTGCCCGGTGGTTCCGGCGTGTGCCTGGTATTCAAGGTATTCCAAGACGGTCCGCTTTTCCGGGAGAGTACTGTAAACATGCTGGGCATACGTACCGATCTGGCTGGCGTACCCCCACTTCACCTCTCCCCCGAGAAGCTCCAGGGATCCTACCAGCGACCGCAGCAATGTCGTTTTACCTTCACCATTATCACCCACGATAGCGGATCGTTGTCCATGTTCAATTTCCAACTGGATCTTGGTAGCCACCTGGTGGTCGGGATATCCAATCGCCAGGTCCGAGCATCGGAGGACGGTTCCCTGTCGTGGTGAAACGATGGGTGCGCGAATATGAGCCGTGGCCTCGTCCGTCTCGACCTCGTTGGTTTTCAGTCGATCCAGCTGTTTCTGTTTCGACCGCGCCTGGCTGGCCGTGTTCGCACCGGCGCGATTCTTGGCAATAAATTTTTCCAGTTGCTTTTGCTTGGTGATCACGGACTGGTTGACACGCTGATCATGTTCACGGAGTTCACGCTGGTACTCCAGGAACTGGGCGATCTTGCCCGGGTACATGGTCAGCTTGCCCCTGGAAATATCCAATGTCTGGTCACAGGTATTTTTCAGGAATGCCCGATCATGGGAAACGACCAACGCACCAGCCCGAAATCCTTTCAGGAATTGTTCCAGTAACATCTGTGTGCGCAGATCAAGAAAATTGGTCGGCTCATCCAGCAGCAACAGGTTCGGCTCATGCAATAGCAGCGCGGACAGCTTAACACGTGTTTGCCATCCCCCCGACAGCTCGGTTACAGGCCCCGTCAGGTAAACACCTTTGAGCTCGAACTTCCCGGCTACCTCACCGCATTTCCAATCCGGTTGGCCACTATCTCTGATCAGGAAATCCAGCGCGGATTCGCCGGCCTGGAAGGGATCGTGCTGACGCAGATATCCTAATCGTAGCCCCGGATGCTTGATGACCTCACCGGCATCCAGTTCCTCCTCGCCAAGCATCACTCGCAACAGTGTCGATTTACCCGCACCGTTACGGCCAACAAAACCAATCTTGGCACCTTCCACGATAGACGCTTCCGCGTCTTCCAGTAGCACCTGGTCGCCATAACTCTTGTAGGCATCACGAATTTGAATCAGAACAGACACGCTTTTCAATCGCCGTAAAGACCGTGGGGAAAAAATGATTACAATCGAAGCGATGCGGCCCGTCAAGAACAGTTCCGAGGGTTCGGATCCCTGTCGCTCGACGGCCTCCTTCGTGCCTCTATGGCATTATGTATACTAGCTCCCAACCAACTCTCACCAAGGGGCCGCACCGTGCATTTTCGCAAACTCATGTTCATCTTCCTTGCCAGTCTTCACGGAGCCGCTTCCGGCAACGCCACGTCACCAGGCGACGCGTCTCCCTCTCACGACCGACAACTGCTGGCACGCCGCTACGACCAGGTGGCCCATTTAATGACCCATAATGCCATGTCTAACCGCGCCGAGGGCTGGCTCTTTCCTAACCAGTCCCATGGATTAACGCGACAGTTAAACGACGGCGTGCGAGGACTGATGCTGGACGTGCACACCGTGGAGGGTCAGCCCTACCTGGTTCACAACAAGCCCTTGCTCGGAAAACGCCCGCTGGTGGAGGGCCTGCAAGAAATCAGCCGGTTCATGCAGTCTCACCCCCAGGCGGTAGTCACGATAATTTTCGAATCATACGTACCAGCGAAATCTGTCCAGCAGGCGTTTCGCCATGCCAGGCTACTTGGTTCCCTGCACCACCAGCAACGCCACGCTCCCTGGCCCACGCTGGGCCAGATGGTTAACACGGGCAAGCGACTGGTTGTCTTTACCGATCGTGGGGGAGGGGAGTGGCCTGGCTACCACGGTGTCTGGACATTTTGCCAGGAGACCCATTTCTCTGTAAAAAAAGTGACCGATTTCAGTTATCGTCGCAATCGCGGCCAGGCCTCCAATACACTCATGATCCTGAACCACTTCCTGACCAACCCGATAGCCACGACACGCCTTGCCCAGCAGGCCAATCGCATCGACGTATTACTTCCACGCATGCGTTCCTGCCAACCAGAGACCGAACACTTCCCTAATTTCCTCGTCGTCGACTTTTACGAAATTGGCAACACGCGTAAAACCGTGGACCAGTTCAACCTGCGCAGCAAGGCATCTCCTTGACCCGATGGCGATGCCCCCGATAAGTTACAAGCGGTCCTTCATCGCAATCGTGAACCAAGCAGCTCCCGGGGGAGATCACCATGAAACGTTTCGTCTCACCACTTCCTGGGTCGGCACAGCTAACTGCCCTGCTGGTTCTCCTGGGCATCGGCAGTTACCACTCCATCGCGAAAGCCCAGTTAACTCACGGCCCGATCCTGGGGCATCTCACCAGCCAACAGGCAACCATCTGGGCCCGAGCCAAGACTCCAGGCACCTACCTTCTCCGCATCACCGGCCCCAGCACCTCCGTGACAAGCGAAGCCGACGCCGAGGCAAGGAACGACCATTGCCTTAAATGGACCGTCAGCAACCTGAAACCGGGTACCCGTTACCGCTACATGATTCAGCAGGGTTCCCGCGTGCTGTCCAGCGGTGACCAATACAGTTTCGCCACAGCCTCGTCTGGCGGACCAGCCACGTTACGACTGGCCTTTGGATCGTGCGCCAATGAAGACGAGGGATCCTCGGCGGTCTGGCGGCGCATCAAGAAGCTCGATCCGCAGGCAGTCATCCTACTGGGTGATACCCCTTACATTGATTCGGTGGATCTGAAGGTTCAGCGACAGCGTCACGGAGCGTTCCTGGGAGTTCCCGCCTTCCAGGAGCTGGTCGCTGGCCGTTCCCTGTACGCCACCTGGGACGATCATGATTTCGGCCGCAATGATACCAACGGTAATTTACCCGGCAAAGAAAACTCCCGCCGGGCCTTCGTCGAATACCATGCCAACCCCAGCTACGGTGACGGCAAGCAGGGGATTTACACGAAGTTTCGCCGCGGAAACGTCGAGGTGTTCCTCCTGGACACGCGTTTTTTTGCCGCCACCGAGATGTCTTCGGTCGCTCCGGACAAACCAAGCCTGCTCGGCAAGCAACAATGGAAGTGGCTGCTGGACGGCCTCAAACAATCGCAGGCTGATTTCAAGATATTGGCCTGCGGCATGGTCTGGAACAATGCTGTCCGACCTGGCAAACAGGACCAGTGGGGAACCTACGCACATGAACGCGAGGCCCTCTTCCGTTTCATCGGTGACGAATCAATTTCTGGTGTGGTACTCGTGAGTGGTGACGTTCACCGCACGCGCGTCATCAGCCACCTGAGCAGCAAGCAAGCTGGCTACCGAATCCCCGAGTTAACGACCTCTCCTATCCATTCAAGTGTTATTGATCGGGCCAACCAGCCGCACCCGGGACTGGTCTTCGACTCCGGTACCGCAAACTCCTTCTTGCTGCTCACCAGCAGCCAGCGAGGCGCGCAGGCCAAGCTAACGGCACGTTTCATTACCAGCGACGGCAAGACTTTTTTCCAGCAGTCCTATCTCGCCCGCACATTACAAAAGCACTGATCCGGGCATTCCCTGGCGCAACTTGCGAATCGCCCCCCTCGGACCAACGAGCTATCCAGCCAGTTCTTCCAACTCGCACCAACGTTCCATGGCTGTCGCCAACTCTGCCTGCCAATCCGCCAACCGCTTCTTATCAACTGCCAACTTTTCACCGTCCTGCTGGTAATAGTCCTCTTGCGTCATCACATCAAGCAACGCTGCGATCTCCGTTTCCAGGCGCTCGATCGTCGCCGGCAGTTGGGCCAATTTCTGTTTTTCCTGGAAACTCATCTTCCGCTTACTCGCGTTGCCCGCCTTGCTGGCAGGCTTGCTGGCTGGCCTGGCCGGTGTCGCGGTTGGTTCAGAGGAGAGACGCTGTCGCACCCAATCATCGTAACCGCCTACATATTCACGCACCTCTCCTGACTCGAACACGATACTACTACTGACCACGTTATTAAGGAACGTTCGATCGTGACTCACGACCAGCACGGTCCCCGGGTACGCAACGAGGCGTTCCTCGAGCAACTCCAGCGTTTCCGCATCGAGATCATTGGTAGGTTCGTCCAGGACGATGACATTGGCCGCGCGGGAAAACAGTTTTGCCAACAGCACCCGGTTTCGTTCACCTCCGGAAAGAAACCGCACGGGCATCCGCGCCCTTTCGGGGGTAAAGAGAAAGTCCTGGAGGTAACCCAATACGTGTTTCGCTTTTCCATTGATTAGCACCGACTGGGACCCCTCGCCCACGTTTTCTTCCACGCTGACATCTTCATCCAGTTGCTCTCGCAGTTGATCAAAGTAGGCTACCTGGAGATTCGCACCATGCCGCACCGAGCCTGACTGCGGCTCCAGCGTCCCCAGCAACAGCCTCAGCAACGTTGTCTTGCCGACGCCATTAGGCCCGATCACGCCAATCTTGTCACCGCGCATGATCATCGTGGAAAAGTCATTCACGATCGGCAGGTCAGGATACGAGAACGAGATCTCTTTCACCTCGGCGACCAGGTTTCCACTGCGTTGACCTTCATGGATTTCCAGCCGGGCCCGCCCGGTCTTCTCACGACGCTGCTGCCGCTCTAAGCGCATCGTCTTGAGAGACCGCACCCGGCCCTCATTGCGAGTGCGACGTGCCTTGATCCCCTGGCGAATCCAGGTTTCTTCCTGCGCCAACCGCTTGTCGAAGAGAGCATCCTGTTTTTCTTCGGCGGCCAGGGCAGCTTCCTTACGCTGCAGGAAGGTCTGGTAGTCACAGGACCAGTCGAACAAACGTCCACCCTCGACTTCCAGGATGCGGGTAGCCAGCTTTTGCAGGAAAGTACGGTCATGAGTAACAAACAGGATCGCACCCGGCCATTTCGACAGGAAATTCTCC
>JAYGDH010000259.1:0-4519 GCA_046583055.1 Pirellulaceae bacterium
GAAGGGGACAGCAAGGGAGACAGCGAAGGGGATAGCAAGGGAGACAGCGAAGGGGACAGCAAGGGAGACAGCGAAGGGGACAGCAAGGGAGACAGCGAAGGGGACAGCAAGGGTCAGCAGGAAGAGAACCCAGCCCGCAAGCGAATCCAGGAAGCCGAGCAGAAGATGAAAGATGCTCAGCGAAAGCTCGAAGAAGCAAAACGTTCCGAATCCATCGAGGATCAACAGGAAGCACAGCGGAAGCTGGAAGAAGCCAAGGCACAACTGGAAGAGATACTGCGGCAGTTGCGAGAAGAAGAAATTGAACGTGTGCTGGCCCTTTTGGAGGGGCGGTTCCGTCGCATGCTGGAAATGGAACTCAAGGTTTACGAGGGAACGCTTCGGCTGGGTCGCATACCGGCTGAGAAACGGGACCGCGAAGTGGTCATTGAATCAGGCAAGCTTGGTTTTTCACAGAAAAAGATCATCCTGGAAGCCGACAAGGTTTTAACCTTGCTGCTGGAAGAGGGTTCATCGATTGCGTTTCCGGAAACCGTGGAACAGTTGCGAGAGGACATGGAGCAGGTTGCTGACCGCCTGACCCAGACCAAGGTGGATCGCCTGACCCAGAGCATTGAAGAAGACATTATCCTGACGCTGGAAGAGCTCATCGAAGCATTGCAAAAAGCACAGCAGGAGCTGGAAGAGCAACAGCAGCAACAACAGCAACAGCAACAGCAACAACAACAGGATCCTTCCCTGGTCGACGAACTGGCCGAATTAAAAATGATCCGTTCCCTGCAGTTACGAATCAACAAGCGGACCAAGCGTTACGCACGCCTGCTGGATGACATTGATGACCCGGTTGGCCAGGCCAAGGACGTTGACTTACAGGAAGCATTACAGAAACTGGCGGAACGAGAAGAACGTATCCATCGTATCACACGGGAAATTGTCCTGGGAAAGAACAAGTAGTGGTTTGCCGGGGACCCGGTTTCCCACGAAGGAGAGTTACATGAAGCGTCAAGCCAATTCATTGATGGGCCTGCTCACGCTGGCCATCATGGTCATGATGACCGGTGCTGTGAAGGCGGACAGCGACCTGGAAAAACGGGCCAGTTGGTCGTCGCCAACGGCCGACGCCGTCAAGGCGCAGGTCAAACAGTGGCTACAGACACAGAAGCTGACACCACCCGTGCAGTTGAAGATTGACGCCCTGTGGCCTGACACGAGCCTCCCGACGGAACCAGCGCAATTACTCGACCAGGCAACGGCCACGATCGCCCTGGTCCATCCTCTTGCTCGCAAGTTGGTACTCCATTGCGACTCGGATGCAAGCCCCGTACTCCTTCCCGAATTCCAGGTATTCCAGGACAAGAACCTGGCTCCCTGGGCAATCAGCAATCTACGCCTTCTGTATGCACGCTGGTTGGTTCAGCAGCGGCTTTACGACGAGGCCCTGGTGCAAGTGGACGGCCTCGACCCGAAAGACGTCGTTGACCCTGCCTCCCTGCTTTTTTATCAGAGCGCCTGTTACCATCGGCTTCTGAAGAAGGAGAAGTGTCTTCCCCTGATCGCCAAGCTGATGGAAAACCGTGACAAGATTCCGACGCGTTACCAGACCCTGGCACGCTTGATGGAAGCTGACTTAAAGCCGCTCAAGGCCGATTCACTGGACGAGATTGCTCGACTAATGGACGATATCCAGCGTCGCCTGGACCTGGCCCGGGCCGGCAAGCGGGTTCGCACGGAGGAAGATGACGTGATTGCCAAGCTGGATAAGATGATCGAGGAACTCGAGGAACAACAGCAACAATCGGGCGGCGGTGGAGCAGGGCAGGGGGGCAACAATCCCAGCAGTCCTGCCCAGGACAGTACTCCGCTCGGGGGATCCGGACCTGGCAACGTGGATCCAAAGAGTACTGGAAACGCATCCGGGTGGGGAAATTTACCTCCCAAGGAGCGTGAGCGAGCATTACAACAAATCAGCAAGGGACTGCCTGCTCACTATCGCGAGGTAATCGAAGAATACTTCCGCAAGTTAGCACGTGACGGCAGTGATTGAGATCATCATGGATTCACCGTCCAGGGGGGCACCCTGGATCGGGGTAACGTGTTGCCACCAGTGCAACTGTCCGTTACCAGCAAGTGGCTTTATCCAGGCAGAGACTGATACTCGAGACGGAAAGTGTATTGATCCATGTTACATCTGATTCTTGCGGGCTTGATCACGGCCGCTCCTCCCCAGTTGGAAGTCAGGCCACTTAACGGGCCCGCCCTGCAGGGTGCGCTGATTTCCCTGGACACGAAGCAACTCAAGATCTCCACGGACAGCGGTGAAAAATCCCTATCCATCAAGGAACTGGCAACGGCCTCGATCAATCCTCCCCCGGCCCTGATGACCGAGAAACCATCGGTTTGGGTACAGCTCATAGGCGGGTCACTGGTTCACGGAACGAACTATGTTCTCAAGGACAAGAAGATTACGTTAACGCTTCTCAGCGGCGATACGCTGAAACTTGCCCCCTCGGCGATTCGTACTGTTCGTTTCCAGGCTTTCGAAGAGGGCAGCCGGGAACATTTCAACCGGATCACGCAGGCCGATGCCAGCGGGGATGTTATTATTATCCGCCGTGCAGGCCAGACCCTGGACGAACTAGAAGGAATCGTTCGTGGTATCAACGAGGACACGATCCTGTTCGAATTTGATGGAGACAAGATCCCGGTGGACCGAGAGAAAGTGTTTGGCATCCGGTACTACCAGGCTGCCGGCAAAACGCTTCCCGCTCCCGTTTGCCAGGTACTGGACACCAGTGGTTCACGACTGATGGCACAGGCGGCCAGCATCCAGTCCGACCAGCTTGAGCTACAGACAGTGTCCGGCGTAACCATCAAGCTTCCCGTCTCGCGACTGATTACGCTCGATTTTTCTTCCGGCAACCTGGTCTACCTAAGTGACCTGACTGCAACCCAGGTAGAATGGATGCCCTACCTGGGAACACGCCTGGCCAGCGGCCGATTGAACAAGCTTTACGAACCTCGCCGGGACCGCAGTTTCAGTGGCCAGCGGCTACAACTGGGCAACCAGACCTACCCGAAGGGACTGGCCATCCACAGCAGGACCTCGTTGATTTACCGTTTAACGGATGCCCACAAATCATTCCAGGCCGTGGCTGGCATTGATCCACTGATGGGAGATAACGGTCACGTCGAACTGATTATCAGTGGTGACAACAAGGAATTATTCCGGGAAGCGATCAGCGGCAAGGACAAACCGGTCACCATTAACATCGACATCACGGGAGTACGTCGTCTTTCCATCCTGGTCGATTTTGGTCAGCAACTGGATATCGCCGATCATCTCCTCCTGTGCAATGCAAGGATCACTAAATGAAGCGACTCATCTACTGGTGCATTTACTCACTGGCCTTCTCTGCCCTGGCAGAAATGAACGATCCGCCAGTGGTTACTGGCCAGGAAATCCCCTCGGCGGTTATCAAGGCCCAAGAGGCACGCATCGAGGCCATCGCTCGGGCAACCAAGTCTGCTATTTCCGTCTTCGCCCCGGGTGGCAAGGGCGGAGGATCGGGTGTAGTAATCACGCCGGATGGTTATGCGTTGACCAATTTCCATGTAGCCAAGCCGGCGGGATCTGCCATGAAGTGCAGCATGCCTGACAATCGGCTCTATGATGCTGTCATCGTCGGCATTGACCCTGTCGGTGACGTGGCGATGATCAAGTTGCTGGGTCGAGACGATTTCCCCGTAGCCACGATGGTCGACAGTGACCAGGTCAAGGTAGGTGACTGGTGCTTTGCGATTGGCAACCCCTTCCTGCTGGCAACCGATTTTCAGCCCACGGTAACGTACGGAATCGTCTCCGGCGTCCACCGTTACCAGTACCCTGCCGGCACGTTACTCGAGTATGCGGACTGCATCCAGACTGATGCCTCCATCAACCCTGGCAACTCCGGCGGTCCACTCTTCAATGCAAATGGTGATTTGATCGGTATCAACGGGCGCGGGTCATTTGAAAAACGCGGTCGCGTCAACGTTGGCGTAGGCTACGCTATTTCCATCAACCAGATCAAACATTTCATGGGTTACCTGCGCAGCGGACGAATCCTTGATCATGCCACGCTGGGAGCAACCGTAGCCACCGACGAGGGCGGACGTGTCATCGTCACGAACATCCTCGAAACTTCAGATGCCTACCGTCGTGGCCTGCGATACGGCGACGAGGTCATCTCCTTCGGCAATCGTCGAATCACCACGGTCAACGGATTCAAGAACGTGCTGGGCATCTTCCCCAAGGGTTGGCGTGTACCGTTGACCTACCAGCGAGATGCGAAGACCTATGAAACGTTCGTACGTTTATCCGGAGTCCATTCCACTGAGCAATTGCTGGCCAAGATCCAACGCCCCGCCCAGGGCCCCCCGAAACCCGGGGAGAAGAAACCCGGGGAGAAGAAACCCGGGGAGAAGAAACCCGGGGAGAAGAAACCCGGGGAGAAGAAACCCGGGGAGAAGAAACCCGGGG
>JAYGDH010000265.1:0-1963 GCA_046583055.1 Pirellulaceae bacterium
TACGGATCTTTTTAATCATTCGCCAGCTCAACTGTTCGTAAATACGGGCAGTGGTATTCCAGGGCGGCCTAGCATGGGGTCGTGGCTCAGCTATGGGATTGGCAGCGAGGCCAATGACCTGCCCTCGTTCGTTGTGCTCAAGAGCGGTGGTAGCCTGAGTGGTGGCGCCTCCATGTGGAGCAGCGGGTTCCTACCGTCGGTACACCAGGGGGTGCCGTTTCGCGGCCAGGGAGACCCCATCCTGCACGTGGCCAATCCCGCAGGATATGACATGCAGTCGCAGCGAGAGTCGCTGGACCTGATCCAGCATTTGAATCGACGCCAGCTGGCCGCCGTTGGTGACCCGGAAATCGCCACGCGTATCAATGCCTACGAGATGGCTTACCGAATGCAATCCCGTGCCCCGGAGTTGATGGACCTGTCCCAGGAAGACCAGGCAACCCTGGATCGTTATGGCGTCAAGCGAGACAAGCCGGCAGCGAGCTTTGCCCATAACTGCCTGTTGGCCCGCCGATTAGCCGAGAGGGGTGTCCGGTTTATCCAGGTGTACCACTCGGGATGGGATCATCACAGTAACGTGGAAGGTGGCGTGCGGAGCCAGTGCAAGCAGACGGACCAGGCCAGTGCGGCGTTGCTCGGCGATCTCAAGGACCGAGGCATGTTGGATGATACGCTGGTCGTCTGGGGTGGAGAGTTCGGTCGTACGCCGATGGTGGAATCTAGTGGGGCACTCGGACGAAGCAAGGGACGTGATCATCATCCGCAGGCCTTCACGGTCTGGTTGGCAGGTGGTGGAATTCGCCCCGGCGTTAGCCTGGGAGCCACGGATGAATTGGGATTTCATGTGACGGACCGACCGGTTCATGTTCACGAATTGCAGGCAACCGTGCTGCATTGCCTCGGAATCGACCACCGTCGTTTGGCCTTTAAGTACCGAGGCCTGGATTTTCGCCTGACGGGCGTCGAGGACCAGGAGCCGATCAAGGAAATATTGCTGTAGCGATAAGGAACTGAATTCATGCGTGACATGAACAAGCCATGGGCAGGACTTTTCTTGCTGGGAATACTCACCGTGTCACCGGCGTTAGTGGCTCGTGTCCAGGCGCAAGAGCCGGACCTGGGCAGTGTGACTGAAAAACACCAGATGGTCCCGATGCGGGACGGTAAGCGACTGTCGGTCTACCTGTATATCCCGAAGGGCAAGGGGCCGTGGCCGGTGATCTTTGAACAACGCTATGGAAGCTTGCGGGGAAAGTTTCCCCGTGAATCGTCTGCCAGGCTGGCACGGGCAGGCTACGTGGTGGCCCTGGTGAACTTCCGTGGAACCCAGCTGTCGGAAGGTAAGTACGTTGGTTACCGTGCCTTGCAGTGGGGCCAGCTGCAGGACGGTTACGATGTATGTGCATGGTTGGCAAAGCAGGAGTGGAGCACGGGAAAGGTCGGAACGTTTGGCAGTTCCCAGGGTGGTTATGCGCAGAATTACCTGGCCGTCACGCAACCACCACACCTGGTCTGCCAGTACATGGTAGACACGGGGCTCAGCCTCTTCGAGGAAGGATATCGCATTGGTGGAACCACGCGACCTCGCCGGTTCCAGAATATGGCGTCGGTATGTCGCAATCCAGGTGATAACGATGTACTTCTCCGGGAATGGTACCAGCATCCTCAGTACGATGAGTACTGGCAGCAGGAAGATTGCACCCGCCATTTTGACAAGATGAATGTTCCCTGCCTGACGATTGGTAGTTGGTACGATTTTATGAACCAGGGGTCGATTGCCAGTTTTATCGGGCGTCAGCACCAGGGGGGACCGCGGTCGCGGGGAAATCAATGGTTGCGGATTGGTCCCTGGTTGCATGGTCGTACGAACAAGGGGTTTAAAGTGGGTGACCTGATTTACCCGGAAAACGCGGCCTGGCCCGTGGAACAACATATGCTGCAATGGTTCGATTACTGGCTGAAA
>JAYGDH010000391.1:0-2251 GCA_046583055.1 Pirellulaceae bacterium
GTTTGTCAAATTTTTGCTACACCACGGGATGTGGGCCAAATTTTCGAAATTCCCGCCCTCTCCTCCAGGATGTTGTAACTGCTTTGTATACTAATATAGATTATTAAATACTCCTTTGTTAAGTAAGAGTTAACCAGTGAAAATTATACATAAAATTATTACCATATCGATGCATTTTCACTCAGAATATGATGCACCCAAAGAATTCAGCGTAGATCTGCTCCTGGTGGGATTAATGTTCCTCGGCGTCTAACTCAAGCAATTCATTGTCGTATTCTTCTTCGAGGATCCTGACCTGCTCGGCCAGTTCTTCATTCTCCTCGACTGCCGTGGATACGTCCATCTCCCAGGCGGTGCTGGCTGACCGCAGTTCATCCAGGTTCAAGGGGAGCTTGAGGATTTTTGCCAGTCGCCGTGTGACGGCCTCAATACTCATGGGATTGGGGCCATGGAGGTACCCGGGAATCTCGGCAACCAGGGAAACCATTTCCAGTTTTTCATCCGGAGCGTGTTTCATCAGGTAACTGGTAAAGGATCCGGGGCCTTCGTAGCGGCTCCGTCGGGTCCCGTAGGCTTCCATTTCATTCAGCAACTCGGTGTCCGAACAGGTGATATGCATCCGGGGTTGCCGTGTATGTGGTACGGCACCTCCAAAGGATCCGACGAACAGGATCCGCCTGACACCCGTTTTACGAACGAGTTCGAAAATACACTCGCCAAAGGTTTGCCAGCGGAGGTTGGGTTCCTTGCCGATAAACAGCAGCAGGTTCGCTTCCGGGTGACTGTAAAAAGTTGCCGCTGGCATTTTAAGTTCGTCGATCAGCCCATCATGAATTTCAATGTGAGGACGGAAGAGGGCAGCGGTTTCCATGCTGCCGGGCGAGCAGTAAATGTAGAAAGGTTCCGGATCAATCGAGGCAACTTGCTGGGCATCCAGTAATTTGACCAGGCGTTCTACCGTACCGGTCGAGACATCACCACCGTCCATCCAGCCACTGAAGGCTAGGACCAACGTGGCATTCTGTAACTTGGGGGAGTCGTCGATCTTCAGGAGATCGTTCAGTTTCTGGGCCATGCCTGCTATTCTACTCGGTTCACTCCCCGGTCGGCAACGCTGGCAGCAGCTTTGATCCTACCACTGATTGCCCGGACTGCTCGAGTCCGCGGGTTTGATGGGGTATGATAGTTTTCCCCGAGGAAAGTTATGGGTGGGATGTTCTGAGACGGTTGTGGAACGAACCCGGGGAGCTTGAATTCATCAGGGGGGAGCAGCAGGGACGATGGAGCCAGCCGATATCGCTCAGTTAGAAAAGGACGTGGAAGCATTTTGCCAGGAAGTGCGACCCGTGGAAGAGCTTTGTTACCTGGAACATCGCTTCAACCGGGAGGCGATAGAACTGGCCCGCAAGTACAACTTGCTGGGAATACCCGTGGCCCAGGAGTTCGGGGGACGTGGCGCTGACCTGACCGCCTACCTGGCAGCCCTGGTGCGAATCGGGCGAGAAGGATCGGGCCTGAGAACCCTGTTTTCCGGTCATACATCAATTGGTCAGTACCCCATCGCCCGCTTTGGCAGTCCCGACCAGCAACGTAAATACCTGGAGCCATCTTCAGCCGGCGAGAAAATCATGGCCTTTGGACTGACAGAGCCTGAGGCTGGTTCGAATCCCCTCGAGATACAGTCCACGTATCGTCGCGAGGGCGATCATTATCGCCTGAACGGGGTAAAGTACCTGATTTCCAATGGCGGGATCGCAGATACCATCGTCTTGTTTGCCTACCCGCAAGAGGGTGACTCACGCATGAGTGCCTTTATCGTGGATACCGATGGTCCTGGGATCGAGCGGGAAGATATGACAGCGAAGCTGGGCCTGCCAACTTCTAACACCGCGATGTTTGAATTAAGTGATTATGCGGTTCCAGTGGAAAACATGCTGGGGCTGGAAGGTGATGGTTTTCGCATTGCCATGGAGACCCTCGTGAGTGGGCGATTAAGCGTTGCAGCAGGTTGCCTGGGAGTTATCGAGGACTGCCTGGAGGAGACGATTCAATATGCCAAGCAGCGTGAACAGCATGGTAAGCCCATTGCCCGACACCAACTGGTGCAGCAGCATATTGCGCGCATCGAGCTGGCCCGGCAGACGACAGCAAGTTTCCTGGTAACCGCGGCTGAAGCGAAGGTGGCTAGTGATCTGGACCGGGAGGACCGGCAACGGTTGGAGCATGCTGACCTGCTCGCGGCCGAGGTGAA
>JAYGDH010000479.1:0-2033 GCA_046583055.1 Pirellulaceae bacterium
GCGCCTGTAGCTCAGGGGATAGAGCAACGGTTTCCTAAACCGTAGGTCGCAGGTTCGAATCCTGCCAGGCGTGCTTTGACAAGTTCCCGGAATTCCTGCTATCACCGTTTACCCGTGGGCACATGTTTCGTGGCCAGCGAAGCAGGCTCAAAACCTTCCCCCCGGGGATCGTTGATGTGGTAGCTTGTACGATAGAGTCGGAGATCCGTCCTGCAAACCTACGCCCACTTCCAGGCCGAGGCAGCACATGATGAGCGGTAACCCTTTGCGAATACGACCTCTCGCCTTGATCGCTTTCAGCTGGGCCATGTTCCTCATCTCGCCTTTTGTGGCAGCACAGGATCTCTCCACGTTCAAGTCCCTCGAACAGGCGTACCAGCCTGGCATTTACCGGCTAATAAAAACGTACTGTCATCAATGCCACTCTGCCGACAAGGCCGAGGCCGAGATCGACCTGACCACTTTCACAACGATCGCCGAAATTCGTCGACAGCCAAAGACCTGGCTGAAAATTCGCGGGATGCTCGACAGCCGCCAGATGCCACCCCAGGATACCAGGCAACCGACGGACGCCGAGCGCCAACAATTGCAGGTGTGGGTACGCGCTTACCTGACCGCCGAGGCCCAGACACGGGCCGGTGATCCCGGCCCGCTTGTGCTGCGGCGGCTCAATAACTCCGAGTACAATTACACGGTGCGAGACCTGACGGGTGTGCCCTCGCTAAACCCGACACGTGAATTTCCCGTGGACGGTGCCGCAGGTGAAGGATTCACGAACGCCAGCGCGGCCCAGGGCATGTCACCGGCACTGGTGACCAAGTATCTCGATGCCGCCAAGAATATCGCCAGCCACGCGGTCCTGACGCCCGAGGGCATCCGATTTTCTGCCCATACAACACGTCGTGACCAGACGGACGAACTGCTGGCTCGCATCCAGGCTTTCTATCGCAACTTCACCAGGGATGGCGGCGGATCACCGGTCAACCTGCAGGGCATCACCTTTAACACGAACCAGGGTGGCCTCCTGCCGTTGAGCGAGTATCTCGCCGCCACGCTCGTCGAACGCGAGGTCTTAAGAAACGGCACCAAGACCTTCGAGATGGTTGCCCGGGAACGAAGACTAAATGCCAGGTACCTGGGACACCTGTGGATGACACTGGCTGCCGACAAGCCGGATGACGGCACCTTGCTGGGAGGTCTGCGTGCTCGCTGGCGCACCACGAAAGCGGGCGACCCGTCAAAGCTCGTGGCAGAAATTGAACAGGCTCAGAAGAAAATATGGAAGTTTAATTCGATTGGACATCTCGGCCGCGAAGGGAGTCCATCCAGATGGATGGAGGCGGTTGGTGTTCGCAAATTGATTACCTCAGGCCAGAACTTCAAATGGAAACTTCCTGCATCTGCCGATGGCAAGGACGTGGCCATCTACCTGGCCACGAACGACGCGGGCGATGGAAATCAGGCGGACTACGTGACCTGGAAAAACTTCCGCCTGGAAGGGGGTGATCGCCCGCCATTAAAGTTGAGTGAGATCGCGGGACTGCAAGAGCGCATCGACGAACAAAGAGTCCAGATGCTGAGCCAAACCGCCCGGTACCTGGCAGCTGCCGCCGTGGCTACTGGCAACGATATCACCAAAGCCGCCTCCGAGCATAATGTGGATCCAGAAACGCTCAAGGCCTGGCTGGATTACCTGGCCATTGGACAGGGTATCGCTGTCAAGGTCGAGGGACACTTTACCCGGAAAGTGCAGGACGCAAACCACAAGTTCATCCAGGGCTGGGGGACACAGCAAACCCCATCCGTGATTGCGAACTCATCCGACCAGGACGTCCGGATCCCAGGGCTAGCCAAGGCTCACTCCGTCGTCGTTCACCCTTCACCAACTCTATTTACCGCGGTCGGCTGGCAAAGCCCGATCGACGGCATCGTCCGTATTGAGGCCAGCGTCTCGGATGCACATGACAATTGTGGTAACGGTGTCGAATGGTTCCTCCAGCATCGCAACTCCCACAAGACGGCAACCCTCTGGA
>JAYGDH010000496.1:0-6498 GCA_046583055.1 Pirellulaceae bacterium
GGATCCAGGACCGACGAAGGCGATGTCAAATGTCTCCTGGATACGTGGTGCAATGAAGAGTGTATTATCGAAGGGTTGTTGATCTCCGGTCAGGACCAGGCGATCCCAGGCAGCAGCTTTTCGTTCGGGCAGTCGCATGACGTGACTTTTCCCGGGCAGTACATAGACACTGCTGGGAGTTGTTCCGGCAACGGGTCCCTCGCTGGTTGCCCACTGGACCTGGTAGTTTTCGCTGGTCGATCCTTCTGCGTTATCGATGCGTAGTCGCCAGTTTTCGTTACTTTGATCCGTTTGCGAGCGATCTGCGACCAGGTGGAGGCTGGCATTGGTTTTCTCGGGTATAGAGACCGTGCGGATTTGCAGCTTGACGTTTTCTGGCCACTCGAAGGCTTCCAGGTGTTGTAGTGCAGCTCCCTGCTGTAGGTCGCTAATCAGGATGACCTGCAAGCTGGCACCGACATGAACCTCATCCTGATCTGCAAGGGCTGTCAGTTCGGTAGCGACGGTGGATAGTGCCAGTCCCAGTTCCGTGTGTGACCAGCCAGGGGACAACTGCTGAACCTGGTTTTTCAGCAGGGCATGTCGTTGTTGCTGGTTGGATCGGAGGCTGTGATCAAACCCGGCAACCTCGGTCACGCGTTGATCGAAGTGGTAGATGGCGGTCCGGTCTTCGGGTGCGAGCTCTTCCAGGAGCAGGTCGACTTCCTTGATGACCTGTTCCCAGGCACCGGGTCGTTGCATGCTGGCACTGGTATCGAGCAGGACGGCAATACGTCGTCCCTGTAAGCCGTTGGCGATGAATTCAGAATTTTTTCGCAAGAAGGGCCTGGCGAATGCCAGTACCAGTAGTAGTAGTATCAGGGCTCTTAGCAGCAGCAAGAGCCAGTGATCGATGCGACTGCGGCGCGTGAGGCGAGGTGGGGACGGAGAGAGGAACATCAGGGAGCTAAAGGGGACCTGTCCAGTGGGACTGCGGCGGATCAGGTGAAACAGGACTGGCAACGAGATGCCGAGTAGTCCCGCGATGTAGAGGGGAGTTAGCAGGCTCATCGAGGACTCCCACCTGCTTGGCCGGGATTGCGGGAGACCCGTCGAGAGCTGGCAACCTTGCCACGTTGCAGTCGCGAGTTCACGAAATCAAAGAGGGTCAACTCGAGGGGTTGGTCGGTTGTGAATCGGTAGAATTCGATACCGAGCTCCGCACAGATATCCTTGACCTGGGTCTCGTGTTCCTTGAATCGTCGCAGGTATTGTTCCCGGACGCCTGGGGGATCAACGTAAAGATCGCGGCTTGTTTCAACATCCTGGAACATGGCTGGTGACTGAAAAGTGAAATTAACTTCTTCGGGGTCCAGGATGCGCACGACCACGACTTCGTGTCCCCGGGAGGTAAGGTAGCTCAGGCGACTGGAGAGTAATTCAACAGGAGTCAGTAAATCGGAAATAAGAATTACGAGTCCACGTTTATGGAGTACGGAGGCAACATGTTCGAGGGGGTTGTCCAGGTCTGTTCCCGTACCGGACGTGGCGGTTTGCAGTCCGGCCATCAGTCGTTGCAGGTGCCCCGTTCGATAGCGGGCAGGCAGGTATTGATCGACTTGTTTGGTGAAGGTAAATAATCCCACGGCATCCCGTTGCCGGTAGAGAAAGTAGGCCAGCGTGGCAGCGATCGTGCGCGCGTATTCTGCCTTGTTGTAGGTCACGGAACCGTAACTCATGGACTGGCTCAGATCGACGAGCAGGTGGACCCTTAAATTGGTTTCGTCTTCGAATCGTTTGACATAGTAGCGATCGGACCGAGCATACAGACGCCAATCGAGATAGCGGGGGTCGTCCCCCGGGGAGTACTCGCGATACTCGCTGAATTCAACACTGAATCCATGAAAAGGGCTCCGGTGCAGTCCGCTGAAAAGCCCTTCCACCACGACCTTGGCACGCAACAGCAGCGCCTTGATGCGCATCAGGCTGGCGGGGTCGATCAGGGACGTGCGGGCAGTTTTCCCGGATGCCGCTTGTTCAACGGGTGCGTCAGTGGATGGTGTTGGAGATGAGGCCATGGGTCTAGGCGGGAGCTGGGATAGTGTCCAGTAAACGATCGATGACGGCATCACATGAGATTCCCTCTGCCTCGGCCCGGTAGCCGATGAGAATGCGATGGCGGAAGGTGCTGTGTGTGAGCGCCCGGATATCGGCCACGGTCACGTGGGCGCGCCCTTGCAAGAGGGCCCGTGCCTTGGCTCCCAAGACCAGGTATTGGGCTCCTCGCAGGCCGGCTCCCCAGCTGACCCATTCGTTGATGAAGTCAGGCGCTTCCGGACGTCCGGGTCGAGTGGCTCCTGCCAGCTGCACGGCATAACGAATGAGTTCTTCCGCGATTGGAACGGTTCTCACGATCTCATGAAATCGCAGGACGTCTTCCTGGCTGAAGAGTGGTTCGATTTGAGCGGGTTTCGTGGTTGTCGTCTGGGCCACCACCTGGACCTCGTCATCTTCAGGCAAATAATCGACGACGACGTTAAACATGAAACGATCCAGCTGTGCCTCGGGAAGCGGGTAGGTTCCTTCCATTTCAATCGGGTTCTGAGTTGCCAGCACGAAGAAGGGTTCGTCCAGCGGGTAGCAGACACCAGCAGCAGTGACCTGGTGTTCCTGCATGGCTTCCAGCAACGCTGCCTGGGTTTTCGGGGGAGTTCGATTGATTTCGTCGGCCAGGATGACGTTGGCAAAGATTGGGCCTTTGACGAACTGCATGCGTCGTGTTCCATCGCTGGCTTCTTCCAGGATCTCGGTGCCGGTGATATCCGCAGGCATCAGGTCCGGTGTGAACTGGATACGCTGGAAATTTAGATGAAAGATCTGGGCAATGGACTGGACCAGCAGGGTCTTGGCCAGCCCCGGGGCCCCGGTGATGAGGCAATGCCCCCCGGCAAACAGGCTAATCAGAAGCTGTTCGATGACTTCCTGCTGTCCAACGATCACCTTGGATAACTCGGCACGAATTTGATCGCGACTTTCCAGGATCTGTTGAACAGCCACTTGTTGCAGTTCATAGGATTCAGAAACACTACTCACGATATGGGGTCCTTTCCTAGTGGGTCATGGCGTAGGTCACGATGTTGATTCCCAGCGGGTACGCTTTCTTTTCAGAGAACTCTCGGAAATACCACTCGTCCTCCCCTTCACGTTCCCAGCCGTCACCGAGATCCGTATTGTGACAGATCATCACGATGATCTGCTCGTGGTCGTCCAGAATGGCGCGGTAGTGTGCTTCGCGTGCATCCGGTCGTTCCCAGGTAATACCCGAGTTGCGGCCCCGCAGGGCCCAGCCGATGCTCGGTACCTGCGGCTTGTCGTTGAGTTGGTAAACACAGTTAAAGATTTCATGTTCCTGCGGTAGATCCACAATTTTTCGGTCGGGAAAGACACGAAGAATTTCATGTTCAAAATTCTCCCATTCCCGTTCTCCCCAGAAATCATCAACCATCATGAATCCACCGTTCAGCAGGTAACGCCGCAGGGCCTTGACTTCGTCCTCGCTTAACATCAGGTCTCCCGGTTCCACCATGTAGATAAACGGATAATTGAACAGGTCCTTGTCCGTCAGGTTCAGGACCTTGCCCTCGGGATGAACTTTCAGGGAAGTGAGTTGCTGCAGGCGAAAAGAGAAATTCAGGTCGCTTTTCGGGTAATCAGTGCGCCACTTGTTGCGAGATCTCCAGGAATCGTAACGGACCCGGACAAAGGTAAAGAGGTCGTGTTTGAAATGGACATCGTTTTCCCAGTCAGGAACACCACGACGATTGATGCGTTGACCGAAATCCGGAACCGCGCGAGAGCCGCCCGGTTGACCAAGGCTGATACTGAACAGCCCGACAACGAGCAGCAGCAGAAGGAAACGGGAACCGTATTGTGATCGCATGTCAGGGTTTTTCCTGGGGTTGCTGGTCTGCCGGTGGTGCGGCGGGGCCGAGTTTCAACAGTAAGCGATGTGCATCCCGATAGCGCGGTGCGTATTCTAATGCCTGCAGTACGTGACGACGAGCTCGTGCAGGTTGACTCGTTTCGTGGTAGGAGGAAGCCAGCCGGTAGTGGATGTCGGCCGGATCACGAGGGTCCAGCGCCAGCAGCGACAGCAATGCCGGAATCGCCTGGAGGGGTTTCTGCAAGGCCGTTGCTGCAGCCGACAGCTGCTGGTGCGGTCTCGTCAACAAGGGATTGACGGCCAGGGTCTGTTCCGCCACGGTCGCCAGTGCGGGCCAGGACTGCTGGCTGGCATAGATTTCCAATAATCTCAGCTGGGCGTTCAGTGCGTCGTTGTCTCGTTGAATCCACTGTTCCAGGATCGCCTGTTCCTGTTTCGGCTGATCCAGCTGACGGTGAACTTGTGCCAGGAGTTCATAGGCAGACCCCCCACTGATATCTTCGGGAAATGCTTTGAATAGCAGATCGAGGGGCTGTAGAGCGGCCTCCAATTGCTTGTCACGCATTAGTAGTTGTGCATGAAGACGCAGGGCCAGGTAGCTGCGAGGATGTTGTTGAAGCCATTGTTGCACTTGCTGGAGGCCTGGTCGATCTGGGAAATCCGGATCGGACCAGTCCAGCGAGGGGGCGAGTTTTTCTGCCTGTTGACGAGCGAATTGTTCGAACTCTTTTTCCAACAGTGGCAGGGATCCGCTATAGCGTTGCAAGGACTGGTTGATTGGCAGGCCGGCCCCCAGGTCGTCCAGGATTCGCAACAACACTTCCATGCCGTAGCGTTCCACCAGGTATTCGACGACCAGCGATGATTGGTAGTAGGCAAACTGGAGATGCATCGGAGAGGGTGGTTGCAGGAAAGCACCACTCAATTGACTGATGGGTGTTAACCCACCTGCCAGGATGGTCTTGCGGTACTGCGCATCCATTGACTGGCCCCAGCTCGAGTTGGCCTGGCGTTCTTCGTAGACGGAAATTCCTTCACTCAGCCAGCGCGGCATTTTGTTACGTGTCTTTTGTAGAGTTACCACGTGACAGAATTCATGCCATAACACGGCTTCCCAGTTGGAGGGGTGGGCACCCTGGGAGGCCGGGCTGTTGGCCGTGATGACTTTCCCAAAACAAACTCCCAGAAATCCCGCCCCGCCAGGTAGGCCAAAGGTTCGGATGGCAAAGTCTTTCTGGTCAGGAAAGATTTCCACGATAACCGGTTCCTGGATTTCCATGGCATACTTGCTGCACAACGTTTGCCGGGCTCGCTGCAAGAGCCGCATGGCGCGTGGGCCGTAAATCTGTGATTCCCGGGCATCCATCCGCAGCAGGATGCCGTTCTCTTCCAGGGAGGTGAATTTTGCCAGCTTGCCCTGTAGCGTGACGAGATTGTGAGCAACGATGTTATAAGGGTCCTGCTGGTTGACCTTTTGTGCCAGTTGCCAGCCCTCTTCCTCTCGCCCCAGGCGAAGTAGATCCTGGGATAGTTGGGCCTGCGCTCGGACATGCCCAGGATTGGCCTGCAAGGCCAGCCGCTGGTAATGAGCCCCTTCCTCGAAACGGTACTTCTGGGAAAGCTTGCGTCCGATCAGGTGATCTGAATCCGCAGCATCTATATTCCACTGGCGGGATGCCTGGCACCAGAGTTGTTCACTGTCCAGGTCATTTTCCAGGTGAGCCAGGACTGCCTGGTAAGCCCAGGCAGTGGAATGGCGGATGTTGATGCCCAGGACCTGCCGTAACTCCAGTCGGGCTTGCTCATATTGTTCGGAATCAATGAAGTGATCCACCTTGAGAATGTGGCTGGGAACATGCAAGGGATTGAGCTTGAGTGCCTGCTCCAGCGACTGTGTGGCACGTTCGGGGTCGGAGGAAGCCAGTGCGCGCGCCAGCAGGTAGTGAATTTGGGGATCGTCTTTGACCAGTTTCAAAGCAGCTTCAAAGGACTTGGCAGCCAGTGGGTAATCTTGTTTATCAAGTGCCAGTTCTCCCGAAGCAATCCAACTGTCCGCCAACTGCGGTTGGTCCTTCTTGGCTCGATCATAGGCCAGTTCCAGTACCTGGCGAGGATCCGCGCCACTGAGAAGAAAGAAACGGCCCAGGATCACGCGGTTCGTAGCATCGGAATAACGCCAGGGAGCCTGGTTGGCTAACTGTTCGATGGAGGCAAGCATTTCCAGGGCCTTCTGGGGCAAGCCGTTGCGTTGATAGATTTCATGACCGAGCCAACGCAACTGGATACTTGTCGTAAAACGCTTCAGGCCGTTTTCGACGGTCAGTAGCGCCCCGGAATACTGACCAACTGCCCGTTGGGAGTCGATTTTCAGTTTCCACCAGGACTCGATCCAGGGTGTCTGTTCAATGGCGGAGGTCGCGGTTTCGAGGCACTCCCAGTAAGCACCGCTTTGGTATAACTTGCGACCTTCGCTGAGGTCAGCACCCTGCGCGGACTCCCCGGTATTGAAAAGCAAGAGCGCTAGCAGGCCAGCTAGAAACCAGGTGGAAGCCAATCGAGACGGGCGCATCGTAATC
>JAYGDH010000502.1:0-6445 GCA_046583055.1 Pirellulaceae bacterium
ATGGATCCGGCTAACCTGAAGGGTGGCCTGGGGGCCGGCGGCCCGCTGATCGCTACTGCCACTGAGGAAGAACCCGCCGGCAGCGACGATGGTTCCGCGGAGTCCGATGAATCGGTTAGTGACGGTTCGACCGAATCTGAGGACGCCGTCGATGAAAGCAAGGGGTCCGAGACGGAGAAAGCGGAAACCACCGAAGGCGAGGCTGACGCGGTAGAAACTGAAGAAGAAACGGCCGAGTCAGAAGAAACAGAGGAATGATGCCACGACCCGGATGCTGCCAATAATGACCCAGGGGCCTTGCTATGCAAGGCCCTTTTTTTGTTACGGTCGTTAACCTGCGCACATCCGTGCTACTCGCTAGCCTCGCGGGGTTGGTGCAGGAACCTTGCAATGCCGCCGATACCGTAAGTACCGGCGCGACAACCCTCCCGTATCTAACATTTCAAGAGTAGCAATTATGTCCATCGCAAATAAAACTTCAGTGAAACAGCAGAAGCGGCGGGGCGTCCAGACCCCATTGGAAACCTATCTGCGTGAGATTAACCAGACCGACCTTTTGACGGCCGAAGAAGAGCGTTCGCTGGCACGTGAGATTGCCGCGGGTAACGCTGAATCGCGAGATCACATGGTGCGGGCCAACCTCAGGCTGGTAGTAAATATTGCCCGCGGCTATTCCGGCAACGGACTTTCTCTCCAGGATCTGATCGAGGAGGGTAACCTCGGGTTGCTCCGTGCCGTGGAAGGTTTTGATCCCGAAATGGGGACACGGTTTAGTACCTACGCCAGTTATTGGATCAAGCAATCAATCAAGCGTTCACTGATAAATTCCGCCAAGACCATTCGCGTGCCGGCGTATATGGTTGAGCTGCTTTCCAAGTGGCGACGCGCCACGGCCCGTTTGACGGACGTCCTGCGACGTACTCCCACGGCAGAGGAAGTGGCCAGAAGCCTCGCACTGCCCAAAAAGAAGCTGCCGATTATCCACAAGGCAATCCAGATTCAGCAGTCTGCCCCGCAAACCGATTCCGCCGATACGGGCTGGTCGCTCGGGGATGTGGTTACTGATGATCGGACCCGCAGCCCCCAGGATTCGCTGCTGGAAGAGGATGTGCTGAACCAGGTTCGAGGAATGCTCGACTCGATGGATACTCGGGAATCAGAAATTCTCAAGATGAGGTTTGGGCTGGACGGTTCCCCCGCTCAGACGCTGAAGGAAATTGGGGCGGAATTGAACCTGACGCGTGAACGGGTCAGGCAAATCGAAAACCAGGCAATTGACAGACTCGCAAATGGCCTCAAGGATCCCCGTGATCGTTCCCTCGATGGCCTTCCGCTCGGCTAGCTCAGCGCCGGGTTGTAGAGTAAGCCAATGTTCATATTTCAATGGCTGGCGACCGTCCAGGCTGCCAACAGGAGGTTCATATGGGGGACGATAAGGCATTGGACCTGAAAGACTACATCCGAGACGTCCCCGACTTCCCGAAACCCGGTATCCTGTTTCGGGACATCACACCATTGCTCAGTGCACCAGTCGCCTTTAGTCAATGCATTGACGAATTTGTAGCACGTTACGATGGCCAGGGAATTGATATTATCGCCGCTGCCGAAGCACGCGGTTTCATCTTTGCTGTGCCACTAGCGATGCGCCTCGGAGCGGCCTTCGTTCCCGTTAGGAAGCCCGGTAAATTACCCTTCAGGACGCATTCACTCCAATACGAACTGGAATATGGAACCGATCGCCTGGAGATCCACGAGGACAGTATAGAAGCGGGGCAACGAGTCTTGATTATAGACGATTTGTTGGCCACGGGGGGTACCGTGGAGGCTTGTTGCCGGTTGGTTGAACAGTGTGATGCGATAGTCGCCGGCTGCGGCTTCCTGATCAATCTTACCTTCCTCAATGGCGCTGAACGACTTGGCGACCGGGAACTCTTTAGTATCCTCGAATATTGAAACAGGCGACTAGCGCCAGTCAGCGCACCAGTCCGCGGTTTCATACTGGCTTCGAATCCGCCATTCCCTCAGGACCGAGAGTAGCTCTTCTTTTCGGCCAGCGTGTTCGGGACTGTCCCAGAGATTGACTACCTCATCGGGATCCGCTACCAGGTTGAATAGTTGACCGAATGGTTCATCCAGGAAATGGACCAATTTCCAGTCGCGGTTGCGTACCATGGTCATAAAGTCGGTGTCTGTGAGGATGCCATCCCTGGCCTGCTCGGCGTACACATGTTTTCGCCCTTCCCAGTCGCCCCCGGAAAGTGCTTCGTTAAGCGGAATTGCTTCCAGGGTTTCCGGAATCGGTATGTTGGCCAGATTGAGGATCGTCGGTCCCAGGTCCATCTGCTGACAGAGACCGTCAATTTGCAGCCCCGCGGGAATCCGTCCCGGGGACCAGACAATCAGCGGTACCCGCGTGATGGCATCGTACATGGTCCACTTTTGACTGTGACCGTGGTCCGTGAGGCAGTCGCCGTGGTCCGAGGTGAAAATGACAACCGTGTTTTCGAGATAGTCGCAGGCCTCTAGCGTAGACATGATTTCGCCCACCTGTTCATCAATCATGGTCACGTTGGCGAGGTAGTAGGCGCGTTGTCGGTGACGCTGTTCATGGGTGGGGTCCAACGGTAACACTACCGAGTCGTGATCAATCGCGTTGTTGTGGATGCGGAGTTCCTTGAAAGGTGGCGGCTGGTGCTCCAGCTCCTCTGCGGTAACATCAAGCAGGGGAAGGTCCTTCTGGAGATAAGGTTCCGCATAACGGGGCACCGGGTCGTAAGGTGGATGGGGACCCGGGAATCCCACTTGAAGAAACAGCGGTTCGGTTTTCGGGTGCGATTTGAGCCACCAGGTCGCCATCTGCCCCACGAAGGTGTCAGGATGCGTGTCCTCAGGAAGATTCCATTCGAAGGCGCCAATGCGGTCCCGGTAGTCGGGAAGTTGCCGGTACAGCTCGCGTTGCTGCTTGACCAGCCCCCGGAAACGAAGCGCCTTGTCCCACTCGTCGAAATAGTAGCGTCCCTCCAGGTACCGATCCTTGTTCTCGACAACGTAACGCTCATCGAAACCCAGCGGCGTTTCGAAGGGCCAGCTGTGCATCTTGCCAATGTTCGTGCAGTGGTAGCCAGATTCGTTCAGTAGTTCGATCCAGCTGCGTCGCCATCGATCAGCGTTTTTGAGAATTCCTGTGGTGTGGGGGTAATATCCCTTGAAAAGGCTGGCCCTCGCCGGCGCACACGAGGCAGCGGTGACATGGCACTGGCTAAAGGTGGCGCCTTCGGACACCAGGCGGTCCAGGTGGGGCGTGTCCATATGGCTATAGCCGAGACTGCATATCGTGTCGTATCGCTGTTGATCCGTGATGATAAAGATAATGTTCGGTCGGTCGGGCATCGAAAAGGCCTTGTCTAACAGGTGAAAGAAAGTTCAAGCGGCTTGCCTACTGGGAAAAGTAAACGCGTTTCGCGGTGCCGCGAAGTATCTTATCGCGATCTCCATCGCTGAGGAAACTGCAGTGCTTCTGGATCAGCTGCAGCGATGCGGCATATGAATGGCCCCCTTCAAGCTGGTACGGACTGTCGCTGGCCCACATGCAGCGCTCGGGTCCAAAAGCGTCAATGACTTTGCGAATCATTGGCAGTAGATCGAGGTAGGGCGACTGCTTGGCACCAAGAGCATAATAAGCCGATAGCTTTACGTGCGTGCTCGAGTGGCGAGCAAGCTTGCATAGGTTAGCGATGTCCTGGTCGCGTATTCTGCCGTCAACCCCGATGCGGGCGAAATGGTCGACGACCACGGGCGTCTTGGGGTGGCGTCCACACATGGCGTCCAGGGACGGGAGGTCTGGCGGATCCATGAGGCAGCAAATAGCCTGCCCAGTGTCCGCGGCACTTCGCCACATTGATTCCATGCCAGCGCCTTTCAGCCAGGCCTTCTTTCGGATCCAGCTGGTGATCCGAAAACCAGTCACGTGAGACCGCAGCAGGTTTTTCATTTCCATGGCCGGATCTGGCCCCAGATCATCTACCATGCCGACCACTCGAAAAACGTTGGGGTGCTTGGCGGCAGCGTGCAGCAGGTAAGAATTGTCGTACCCGTGGAATAGGTGGTGTTGGATCAAGACAACCCTTCCTACTCGATTCGCGGCTATCAGCTTCAGCAGTGCGTCGATCGAAAAACTGGGTGGATCTAGATCCGTCAGGTCCGTGCCCTTCCTGAGAGGGAAGCGAGTCACATCCCGGCTCCAGATGTGCGAATGCGCGTCGATGAGCGAATTGGCTGAGGCTGCTGCCATCCCCTGGGGACTCATCGTGGGGCCAAGGGCCGCTGCACCCGCGACCACGTGAAGGAAATTGCGACGGTTGGGTGAACCTCGCCTGGGTCGCAGCGTTGTCATGGTGCCATCCTGATAGCTAGCAAGGAGAGTGATCCGAATGCCTAATTCCCAAAAAGTCTGACATAGAGAGCCGCTGCCGGTCAAGCTGCCTGGAAGCCGGAAATCCAACCATCTCAGGGGGCTAGCAGCGGCAGGCGCTTTGGGGTTGCCGAAAGATAGGCAATTTAGGCCTAACTCTTCCGGTTATTGGAGATTTAACGAAAGTTCCGGTCAGGAAGGGTCCGATAACACGGGTACTTGATCATTGGCTATGGGGCCGTTGATGTACCGCTACAGTGAGAACGGAAGGACCTTAGGATGCGCAATATTTTGGCAAGTTACAATGCATGCGGACGCTCGCGGCTGTGTAGCAGGGGCCTCGCTTGGATGGTGAGCCTGGCGCTTGTCGCAAGCTGGAATTGCTCGTTGTGGGGTCAAGCAAACCCGCTGCGAAACAGTAGCGTATCTAAAGCGGTAGAACAATTGGAAAGTGAACGGTCGCACAGAAATGTTGCCGTGCCCGGATTGGAATCACCCTTTGACCATGTGGACGATAGCCAGGTGATGTCTGCCTCTTACAATTACGGCGTGCGGAATATCCGCCTAGGCAGGCAGGGGCAGGCAACGATTCTATCCGAAACCACCTATCTTCCGGAAGAGTACATCAGCGGTGATGGCTCTGAGATCGTGCTGGACGGTGAGATCATTGAAGGAGCCGTCATTGAGCATGGCGAGGACTGTCTGGGTTGTGCAGACGGCTGCCTGGTTCCCTGCCCCGGTCGCTGGCTGGAGCGAGTTGATTTCTTTGCCGGCGTTCAGGGCGTCACGGGCCCAGCTAATCGTGGTGAAATGGGTAGTTTCGGCTTCTACGAAGGCGTGAACTGGGGAGCTCCAGTTGCCTGTTTTCCCTGGGAGATTGGTACTCAATTTGGAGCCAGGTGGACGCAAACCCATTTCTCAGGCTCGGCATTTAGCGAGTCAGACCGGAAGCAGGTCTTTGTCACGGGCGGGTTTTTTCGCCGCGCCGACTGGGGCTGGCAGGGTGGAGTTGTAATTGATTACCTTCGAGACGAATGGTATTTCGACAACGAACTGGTGCAGCTCAGAGGCGAATTGAGTTGGATCAACCCATGTGGGCACGAATTTGGACTGTGGTTCACGTCGAATACCCAGGACTCCCAATCAATCTCGGAACTTGGTTCCGGTGACATCCTGGAAGAATGGGAAACCACGGATCTTTACGCCTTCTTTTATCGCCGCCAGCTCGAGGATTGCGGGGCAACGGGACGGCTTTTCGTAGGGTTCTCCGGCGATAGTGACGCGCTGATTGGAGCAGATGCGGATGTGCCGCTCAGCGATCGGTGGGCGTTGCGTGCAGGCTTCACATACCTGATTCCGGAAGAGTCGAGTCCGGGTATCGGTTTCCAGGAAGAGAGCTGGAACGTTACGACCGGCCTGGTGTTCTATCCTGGTACCCGCACTGCCCGAAGTAAGGATTATAACCACCCCCTCTTTAACGTTGCGGATAACGGATCGATGCTCGTAGATCGGAAATAGTCCGACCTAAGGGAATAAGGCATTGGGGCCACAGGCGGGGCATCGCTGAGAAGTCGGGGCACGAAAGTGGCCCCGGCTTCGGTTTTTTGCTGTTCTGCGACTCGGCGACCGCAACAACCGTGCCGAGTGGGGCTCGGATGCGACTTCCCACGGGCGTGGCTACGAGCTAGAATGATTCTTTGGGCTCAAAGAGCCCTGCCAACGGCACCGGAGCAACTGTAGCTTGCTTGGCTTAGCGATGTGCCGAGAAAGAATAAGACATACAGCTGATGGCGAACGAAGAATCTCAGAAGAATGATGACCCCTGGAATGATTTGGCCCGTGAACTTGGAGCAGATGTTCCGGAAGAAACGTCCATCGAACCAGAACACGAGGCAACTGACGGAGCGACAGAAACGCCGGATGCCGATCAGGCCCTCACGGTAAGTGGGGACACTGCGAGCGCGGAGCCTGAACCAGAGCCTGAACCGGAGCCTGAACCGGAGCCTGAACCAGAGCCTGAACCAGAGCCTGAAC
>JAYGDH010000269.1:0-11352 GCA_046583055.1 Pirellulaceae bacterium
CCTGAGATGTGGTTCCGATGATGCAGCAGTTTTGCTTCAACACTGATTCCTGGAATCTTTTTTGGTTCAACTATGGGCCGATAGGCACGCAGGATTGGAACAGTTGACTGAGAGTCTATTGGTACATTTTGGGTCAGGGAATCTGTGATCGGTAAAGATACTTCTTTGTTCCTAATACCCATTGCACCAGCACCTGCAGAAACTCTCCAAACCCATGACTCGATGGGCATTGATGCGTAATTCACGTTCGCAAGTCAAGAGCAATTCGTCTCTTGCAAAATCAGTGTTGATTCTTGTGCGCCGCATAATCAAGTGAAACCAGGGAAAGCTTTGATGAATGGCCAAGAGGCTGACGCGGTAGAGCGGATGCGGCAAATGCTGGTCGATCATCAATCCGGCCCCGAGGCCCTGCGGGCGACTGGAACGGATAACCGCGCGCAGCAGTTAGGACGCGAAACACGGCGATCGGCTGCGAAGCGGTGCGAAAGAGAAAGCGAAGGCAACGCGCAAAAGAAAACGCCCAAGCCTTTGCGTGTTGCGGACTTAGGCGATGGCGTGCGAGAGGATGCGACGAATCGCGAAAATAGCGGAGGAGGGACTCGAACCCCCGACACTCGGATTATGATTCCGATGCTCTAACCAACTGAGCTACTCCGCCCCCAACATGCCCCTATCATACGGACTACCCCGCCCAGTCTTCAAGGCCAGTAGATCCACCCACGGTCCCGCCTCAATCCTGCAGGTTGTGAATCGTGTTGTGAATCGTCCCCTCCACCGGCTCCCCACCAACGCCCTGCAGCGAGTAACGAATCTCCATGCTCCAGGTCGGCTTGATGTCCGGGATCTTCAGGAACACTGTCTTCCCATCGGCCGACACCTCCACCCCCGTCACCTGCGACGGCTTCTCGTCGTAATGCTTGCTGCCGTAACCGGCCGTCCGCTTCAACGACCACGTCTTCACGCGATATCGTTTCACGTCACTGGCAACCACGCGATCCACCGGCGAGGCAAACGTAATCTCCATGCCCCGGGTGCGTGCCTTCAAACCGGTCGGCAAGTGAACCGGCTGACCCGTGTAACGGACCCGGTAAAAACCACCCGGCTGCTGCTGGTTGCCCGCCCAGGCAAACATCCCACAGGTATATAACTGGCCGTTGCCCGGGTGAAAGCGTCCTCGCATCACGCCCGTCGGAAAACGGGCAATGGGAAATTCGCACATTCCCCCCTGCACCTGCCCCTTCACCGTTTCATGGGGCACCACGTAGATCTTCCCGTAACCGTAAGAAATGTTCAGCAGCGAACCGTTCAGCGGGCCCCAGGCCTTGCTGTCGACCCACAACAGTTCCGACGGGGAACGGTCAAAGGCATTGGTGATCCAGCAAAGGGGCTGCTCCATGGCACTGTCGGAATTGTCGGTCACATCGTGATAGCCAAACATGTTGCCGTAAAAACCACCTGGCCTGACCCAGTTGATACGGTTCTTGGGATTCCAGTGCCCCTCCTGGTCCGTCACGATAAAGCTGCCATCCGGGTTCAGGCAAACCCCGTTGGCTGCCCGAAAACCGGTCGCCAGGATATCGGTCCGCAAACCATCCTTACTCACTCGCAACAAGGTTCCATGGTGCGGTACCAGTGCCGTCTTGGCATGACGGGCCGACTTGGCGTAATAAAAATTCCCCTCCGCATCGACCTGCAGCCCCATGGCAAACTCGTGAAAATGCTCGGTCACCTGGTGGTCGTTATTAAAGCTCTGGTAAAAATCAGTCTCGCCATCGCCATTGAGGTCATGCAGGATGACCAGCTGGTCCCGGCAAGTGACATAAATTTTCCCGTCGACAATTTTCAAGCCTAGCGGCTGAAACAACCCACTGGCAATGCGCCGCCAGGTAAGCCCCTTGCTCACGTCGTCGGTCCCCCCGACCCGCCAGACATCTCCATCCCAGCTGCAAGCCAGGATCTCATCAGTCCCCGGAACGTAGTCGAAGCCGGTCAACCGAACCCGTGCCAGCCACGGATTGGGGGCCGGTCGCGTCAGCACATCGACGGCAAACGGTCCCTTCCCCTTGCCGACGACTGCCTGGGTCTTGAGAACCTGGTTCCAGCGTGGAGGCCCCCCCTCGGTCAGCGCCAGCAGGTTTTCATCCGGTTCCTCGATTTCCAGGGCAGCGGCCAGTTGCTCGGCTGCTGCTTTTTCCTGGGCCTGTCCCAGCCAGAGTGTAAATCGCAGCGGCTGCTTGCCGGCCGGAATCCGCAGACGCAGGTTCCCGTTGTCAGCCACTTGCCATTTGGCACCAGCCAACTGCGGCTGCACGCCTGCTGCCAGCACGCCATCGGCGGCGGCCGCCGCCGGGGCATTCCCGCGAGCCACCTGGCCCACACGTTTGCCACCGGACCGGTCAGCTACCTGGTCTCCCTGGACGGACTGCGGCTGCCAGTGCGCCACCAGCGTCTTGTCCGCTGCCTTGGCCCCGGGCAATTTGCTAATCTCCGCCTCACTGAGAGCCCGCTGGTAAAAGCGGACCGCCTCGATATCCCCCTTGAAGAAACTGGTAGCCGGAAAATTGCCGGCCGTGTAACCGACTCGGACCACGTGCCCCGTCACCCTGGCCTTGGGCTTGAGTACACCCGTCGCATCCAGTTTTCCGTCAACATACATTCGCACCGTGCCGGTCTTGGCCTGGCTGGTCATGGCGACATCGTGCCATTTCCCGTCATTGACGCGGCGACGGGAACTGATCTGGCCCACCCAGCCAATATCAAACCCCAGTCGTCCGCCCCGGACAAAGAGTGTCTTGCCATTGGCAATCCACTCCGACTGCGGCGCGGTCTTGCAGAAAATCGTGCCATCCTGGCGCGTCTTGATGCGGGCATAGATCGTGTAGTCCTTGCCTTGCAAGTCAAAGTCCGCTCCCCGGGCCACCTGGAAATAAGATCCGCCATCAAACTGGAACGGTTTCCCGGCAGTCGGAACGGGGCGCGATGTGGCTCCCAGTTTCCCAAACAGGACAGCCTGCCCGGGAACCTCTGTCTCCGGCAAGATCTGCAGCTGGCTTTTCCCACCGGGCAGGTGGGCCACTTGCAGCACCATGTCCCGGTCACGAGGACCAATCTGGAAGGACCGCAGGAAGACAGGCTGCTCACCCTGCTGTTTCAAACCAGGTCGCTCGAGCACCTCCGCATTGCCGACCGTGTAGGTCACCAGCGTTTGCGGACCATGGTGATAAAGTCCCTTGTAGTGAGCCCACTTGCGGGGCAACGGTCCGTACAGACGATTATCCCGACCTCGCAAGCGCGGGTCTGAAAACGTTTCGCTCTCCGGCTCGGCCCAGCCGGGACCAATCGGATTGGCAAACTGGACCTGGCCTGCCACCTTGGGATGGATCGCGTGGCGGCCATTAAACATGATGCCATTCCAGTCGATAAAGCCCTGGCCGCTCCAGCCAGCTGCCATCCGCAGGGTGTCATGGTCAAAGACCATCCAGTGCCGTCCCCGGGAAACTCCACCGGGACCGGCGTCCAGTCGCATGGCAATGCCCTTGTAGGCAAAATTCAGCGGTCCACCAGGAACCTCGTAGGTGTGAACCAGGCTGGGACCATAATCCATCGTCTCCCAGTTGCGGATATTGGACGGTTTCGGGCCCGTGGTATCGCCCTTGGGAAGGTCGGCCAGGTAGGCATCCGTGACGTTAAACAACTGGCTCGTGTTGTGCTTTTTCAGGTACGCCTCGCGGACGTAATGGATCACGTCATATTTTTGCTGGGGAACCATCCAGGTCTGCTGAACCATCATGCCAAAGCCGCGGGTCAGCGTCTGGTACATCGTGTAAGGATCATGTCCGTTCTTAAATTTCCCCTCGGCGAAGCGCAAGGAAGTAGGCAACGATCCGGGGCGATCGTGCGTGCCGTGACAATTGATGCAAAGGCGGTTGTAGATTTCCTGGCCTCGCTTAAAACTGCCCTGGTCCAGTTTAGCAATCATGCCCGCGTGATCGATACGTTTCTCGTACTCCGGCAGGGGACGGGCCGCATACAGCGAGGCAGCGGGACGCAGTTCGCGGGCTCGCTCCGGACCCCCGTCTGAAATTTCCAGCAGGTACCGGACCAGGTCCAGGAACTGTTGGCGACTGGCCAACTGGTTCACCAGGCCCGCCGGCATGATCGACTGCTTGTTGACGACCTGCTCGTCAACCTCTTTGGCGGCCAGCGTGACCAACTTGCCGTTCTGTCCCACGTCGCGATAGCTAAAGCCCGCGGGCGTCTTTTTCAATTCCAGTGCGGTGATCACCTTGCCTGCCACGGTTACCAGCTGCGTCGACTCGTAGCCCTTCTTGATCACCTTCGAAGGATAAAGAACCGCTTCCACCAGGTAGACATCGGTGGCCTCGCGACCCAGCTTGGTCATGTCGGGTCCCAACGGTTTGTCCTGGCCCCCGGCATCATGGCACTTGGTGCAGGCCATGTACGGCTGGTAAAAGAGAATCGCTCCCCGCCGCGGGTCGCCCGTTTCCCGGGCTGCGGCCGCCAGGGCAGCCGGCGTTTCCGCCAGCAGCAGTTTCTCGAGAGTACCACCAGGAGCAGGCCCGCCCTGGGCCACTACTAGTCCGCCACCGAGAATTAAAACCAGTCCTGCCAGGGTCGTTCGAATCGCCGCTTTCATCCATTGGCCTCATTTATTACTCGATGAATCACCAGGTATCGTTCCTGTTGCTATTAATGTAACAACCACTGGCTATTGATGATATCAGCGGTTTCCTGCCTGAACGCCAAAACGTCTCCCTTGACGGAAATCCCGTGGCAGCCAGCAGATGGACCTCCGCCGGGAAACCAACGGCTGCCGGGAAGATCTTTTCGTGTTTTCAAACCGTTTTCCCCTTGGTATACAAGGAATAAGTTTGACTGCTTTCCCGGACTGCTTTCCCGGTGAGACCTGCCATGACGCGTACCCCACGAAACCACCTGCCCCAACCGTCCCGACGGGACGTGCTGCGACTGGGTGGACTGGCAGGAATGGGGGTGACCTGGCCCCAGTTACTGCAGGCACGAGAGCAAGCGGCCAGCGGCCGCTCAACCACCTTCGGCAGAGCCAAGCGCGTGATCATGCTGTTCCTGCATGGTGGACACCCCCAGCAGGAAACCTTCGACCCCAAGCCCCATGGTCCGGTTGAGGTTCGCGGTGAATTCGGAGCCATTGCGACCAGTATTCCGGGCGTGCAGTACAGCGAGTTAATTCCGCGACTGGCCCAGGCAGCCGATCGCTGGACCGTGATTCGCTCGATGAGCCACGGCAATGCAAATCACGTGCAGGCTTGTTTACCTGCCCAGACCGGACACAAGCATCCTGCGACCTTCAAATCTCGTGGTGACTTCCCTCCCTCGGAAACCGACTTCCCGCCATTTGGTGCCGTGCTGGATCACCTGCGACCGAACCAACAGGGATTACCTACCTGGGTGCGTGTCGGTCCCTTGATGCGGCGCAGCAACGGTACGACCCTGCACGGTCAGACGCCGGGTTTCCTGGGAAAACAACACTCCAGTTTCGCGGTCGACCAGGACCTGCTGCCGGACGACGTCCAGATCAAGGCGCTCCACTCCCCTGCCGATCTGACCACGATTCGCCTTACCGATCGTCACCACCTCAGGCAACAATTCAATCAACTGAGTCAACAACTGGATCAGGCTGCTGGCAAACAAAGCCTGGATGGTTACTATTCCCGGGCCGTGAACCTGCTCGCCTCAGCCAGGACTCGAGAGGCTTTCGAGTTATCGAGGGAGCCGAAGAAGGTACGCGACCGTTATGGCAAGACCGAGTTCGGACAACGCTGCCTGCTGGCCCGACGGCTGGTCGAATCCGGGGTCCCCATGGTCAACGTCAGCTATTGCCATACGCCCAGCGGATCCTGGGATACGCACGGCCAGAATTTCAAGAAGATGAAAGACTCCCTGGGCCCGGACCTGGATACCGCGGCCACGGCCCTCATGGAAGACCTGGACCAACGTGGCATGCTGGACGACACCCTGCTGGTCATCAATGCCGAGTTTGGACGAACACCGGCCATCAACAAGAACGCCGGTCGTGACCACTGGCCCTTTGTCTATTCCCTGGCGATGGTCGGAGCCGGTATGCAACCAGGAGCGATCTACGGGGCATCTGACAGGTCCGCCGCCTATCCCGCCAGCACTCCGCACGACCCGGCCGACATGGCAGCCACGTTCTATCACCTGATGGGGATTGCTGCTGACACGCGCATCTATGATTCGCTCCGTCGCCCCCACGCGCTGGTCACCGGTTCGCCGATCCACCAGCTGCTGGCCTGACCGCACGACCCGGATTGAAATCAGCCGCCGAGTCTCTCCTGCAGGACGTAATTCCAGCTACAATGGTGCCAACGGTACCCCTGCCCGATAAACCCTTTCCGTAGAATTCCATGTCTCCTGCTCCCTACGCTGCTGATATCGAAAGCATCCGCCAGGCTGCGCAACGCCTGGCCGGAAAGGCCCATCGCACTCCCCTGGTCCAATGCCAGGCGATCAATCAACGTGCCGGTCGACCGCTGTGGCTCAAGTGTGAAAACCAGCAGAAGGTGGGTGCCTTCAAGTTTCGTGGAGCGACCAACGCAGTCGCGCTCCTGGACGACGAGCAGGCCTCACGTGGTGTCGTCACGCACAGTTCCGGCAACCATGCCCAGGCCTTGGCCCTGGCAGCCCGGAACCGCGGCATCGCTGCTCACATCGTGATGCCCAGCAACGCTCCCGGCGTCAAGCGGCAGGCCGTGGAAGGATACGGCGCGGAAGTCATTGCCTGCGAACCGACCCTGGTCGCTCGTGAAGCCACGGCCGAGGCAGTCATTCAACGCACCGGCGGCACCTTCATCCATCCCTACAATAATCCCCACGTGATCGCCGGCCAGGGAACCTGTGGCCTGGAAATCCTCGAGCAGGTAGCGGACCTGGATGCCCTGGTCGTGCCGGTTGGAGGTGGCGGATTGATGAGCGGTATCTGCCTGGCGGCACGTGCCCTGAACCCCCGGATCCGGCTCTTTGCCGCCGAACCAACGGGAGCCGATGATGCCGCCCGATCCCTGGCCGCCGGCCAGCTGATTCCCCAGGAAAACCCCAGCACGATTGCCGATGGCTTGCTGACCAGCCTGGGTGACCTGACCTGGCCGATCATTCGAGACCATGTCGAAGAAGTAATCACCGTCGACGATGAGGCGATCGTGGCAGCCATGCGGCTACTCTGGGAACGGGCCAAGCTGGTGGTGGAACCCAGTGGTGCTGTGGGAGTCGCAGCCGCCCTGGACAACCGTTTCCAATCATTGACCGATTTAGATCAAGTGGGAGTTGTTTTGACCGGTGGCAATGTTAATCTGGACCAGCTGCCATGGTGATCACTCGTTCCTCCAGCCAAGGACCCCTGCATGAGCACTCACTCTTCACTGCCAGCCACGATGACGCCCGGCACACGGCGACAGTTCCTGCATACCGGTTCCCAGCTGGCACTGGCTGCCGGCCTGGCCACCTCGCCCCATTTCCTACAGGGAGCTGACATGGATGAATCCTTGATCGATGCGCATGTCCATGTCTGGACACCTGACCTGGCAGCTTACCCACTGGCCAAGGGTTACACCCGGGAGAAGATGAATCCGCCCAGTTTCACGCCGGAGCAGCTTTTTGCTCACTGCCAGCCACACGGGGTCCAGCGCATCGTGTTGATCCAGATGAGTTACTATGGATTCGACAATCGCTACATGCTGGAGATGATGAAGAAACATGCAGGTCGGTTTTCCGGCGTTGCGGTCATCGACGAAAATAACGAACCGGCCCGGCACATGCAGGACCTTGCCCAACAGGGAGTACGGGGATTCCGAATTCGCCAGCAGCAACGACCTGGCAACGGCTGGCTCAACACGCCGGGGATGGCCAAGATGTGGCAGGCCGGTGCCGAGCACGGCCTGGCCATGTGTCATCTCTGCCAGCCTGATTCCTTCCCAGCCATTGAAAAAATGTGTCGTAAGTATCCGCGGACGCCGGTGGTCATCGATCATTTCGGACGGCTGGGGATCAGCGGTGAGATTCCCGAGAAGGACCTGGAAAATCTCTGTCGCCTGGGCAAACAGAAAAATGCCCACGTCAAGGTTTCTGCCTTTTATGCACTGGGCAAGAAAAAAGCTCCCTACACCGACCTGGTGCCCATGATTCGTCGGCTGCTCGATGCCTTCGGTCCCGAGCGGCTGATGTGGGCCAGTGACGGCCCCTTCCAGGTGGTAGACGGTCACCACTACGGTCCTTCCATTGACCTGGTCAAGAAGGCTGACTTTCTTTCTGACGGGGACAAGGCGTGGCTGTTACGCAAGACCGCCGAAAAGGTCTTCTTTTCCTGAACCTGTTTTTCACTTACCGAGCGGTCCCATGACCAAGACCATCTTGCTGCGCATCATCATCGCCCTGGCGACGTTGACCGCTGCGCTGCTGATGGAATTCTCCCCGACCGGCTCGGGTGAGTATCCAGAGAAAGCGATCACGCTGGTGATTCCCTTTGCCCCGGGTGGTGAAAGTGACTTCTTTGGTCGTGAACTTCAAAAGGCCATCCGGGACCACAAGCTATTGACCCAGGACATCGTGATCCAGAACGTCAGGGGAGCCGGAGCCACAATCGGCAGTGGCCGCGTACGACGTGCCAAGCCCGACGGCTACACGATGCTGTTGTTGCATGAAGCGCTGATCACTGCCCAATCGTCGGGCAAGGTCCCGTATGGCCCGGAGGATTTCGAACCGATTGCCGCCACGGGACAGCTGAACATGGTTATCGCGGTCCACAAGGACTCTCCTTTCCAGACCCTCACCGACCTGATGAAAGCCGCCGCGAGCCAGCCGAACAAGCTGGTCTTTGCTGCCAATTTAAATGCCCCGGTCCATTACGCCGGCTTAATCCTGGAGAGCAACGAGCCGGGCGCCGCCTTTCTCTACACCCAGATTGGTGGCGGGGCCAATCGCTTCGAGGCGCTGTTGGGCGGCCACGCGGATGTATCGGCCTTCTCGATGGGAGAATTCATGGATTACCGCAGCGCTGGTCTGCGAGCCCTGGCGATCAGCTCGGCCGAACGAGATCCGGCTGTACCCCAGATCATGACCGCCGTCGAGCAGGGTTACGATTTCGTGCACGCTAACATGCACTTCTGGTGGTTTCCCAAGGGGACCGACCAGGCCAAGATCGACACCATGGCCAGGGTGATCAGCAAAGCCATGGCCACCGAGCAGGTCCAACAGGCCCTCGCAAAACGGCTCTGCCAGCCCCTGGTCAAAACGGGGCCGGAGATGAAAGAGACGCTGGTCGAGCGGATCAAGGCGATTCGCTCGGTCGATGCCACAACCCCGGACGTGCTACCCAACATCCCGCTGCTGGTTTCACTGGCCACCCTGCTGAGCCTGGGAATCGTCCTTGTGCTGGGGCGACGGGGGACCACGAATGCGACCGCGAATGATGAACTGGTCGAGACACTTCCTGGGGATTATTTCCCTGCCATGATTCGATTCAGCCTGGTCGTAGTCGTTTACCTGGCCTGCCTGGGAACCCACCTGGTTGATTTTCGGCTCCTCACCTGCCTGTTCATGGTGGTCATCGTTTACCTGGTCCGCCAACGCGGCCAACCAGCGGTGCGCTGGCGAGATCTCCCCTGGGACCTCTGCCTGGTCGTACCGTTATTGATCGACCTGGTGTTCCACGTGTTTTTCCAGATTGAACTCCCCTAAGGTATTCCCGTGACCGAAGCCCTGGCAGCACTACAGGAAGTTTTCACGACGCCCATGGCGGCCGTCTGGGTCCTGCTGGGCACGGCACTGGGCATCACTGTGGGCGCCATTCCCGGCCTGACCGGTGCCATGTTGATCGCTCTCACGCTGCCACTGACCTATGGCATGCTGCCTGCGGAAGCCATGGTCCTGCTGGTCTCCATGTACGTCGGTTCGATCAGTGGCGGTTTGATCACGGCGACGCTGCTGCGGATGCCAGGCACCCCGGCCTCGGTGATCACGACCCTGGACGGTTATCCGATGGCGCAGGCCGGTCGTCCCGACCGCGCGCTGGGACTGGGGATCATGGCCTCCTTCGTTGGTGGCATGATCTCCTGGGGATTCTTACTGTTGCTGGCCCGTCCAATCTCGCGGGTTTCCACGCAACTGGGATCTTTCGATTACTTTGCCCTGGTAATGGTGGCCCTGGTCCTGATCGCCTCGGTTTCCGGAAAATCGCTGGCCAAAGGTATCTTCGCGGGGATGCTGGGGATCCTCGCCAAGCTGCCCGGCGAATCACCGGCCACCGGGACCAGTCGCTGGACCCTGGGAATCGAACAACTCAACGACGGACTGGCGCTGCTGCCGGTATTGATTGGGCTGTTCGCGGTCAGCCAGATATTACACGAGGTGGGTCGTGGCGCGGTACCCATCAAGTCTACCGAGTTCGACCAGTCGGGCGTCCTGCTGGGCCTGCAGGACTGGTGGAAACACCGCTGGAATATGCTGCGATCCTCGGTGATCGGCACCTGGGTCGGGATCCTGCCTGGCATCGGCGCCAACGTGGGAAGCGTGATTGCCTATTCGGCAGCGCGCGGGGTTTCGAAGAAACCTGAGGAATTTGGCCGGGGTTCAGAAGAGGGAATCGTAGCCAGCGAGGCGGCCAACAACGCCACCATTGGTGGTGCCCTGATTCCGCTGGTCGCCATGGGCATCCCGGGCAGCGTGATTGACGCTATCCTGCTGGGAGCCCTGGTACTGCACGGCTTGCAACCGGGAGCCGTCCTCTTTAACAACAACCCGACCATTGTTTACACGATCATTTTCACGATGCTGTTTGCCAACGTCGTAATGTTCGTCTTTATGATCGGCTCGGTACGGTGGATTGCCCGCCTGGCTCGCACCCCGCGCCATGTCCTGCTGCCCGTCATCATGGTTTTTTGCGTGGTCGGTTCCTATGCCCTCAACAATCGCCTCTTCGACGTCTGGATCATGCTGGCCTTCGGACTGGCCGGTTTCCTGTTGGAACGCTGTAAGGTTCCACTGGCACCGTTCGTGATTGGTTTTGTGCTGGCGCCCATTGCCGAAAAGAAACTGGGCGCCGGACTGCAGGCCAGTAACGGCAGCTGGTGGCCACTGGTCACCGAACCGTTCGCACTGGTTTGCTGCCTGGTCGCGCTGGTCCTGTTTGTCTATCCACTATGGCGCAGCGCCCGACAGCCGGCGCCGGCCGACAGCGCATGAACCGCGCAAAACAAAACGGCCCACCAAGACATCCGTGTTTGGTGGACCGTCTCAACCCACGGGTTGTATGCAACCGCGTGTCGTTAATTGCCAATCAGG
>JAYGDH010000283.1:0-4758 GCA_046583055.1 Pirellulaceae bacterium
ATGAATTCACCGCCCATCGTGGGAATGACCCAGACGCGGCGCTCGTGGCGGATTTGTCGCTGCTGGTAACCATCACCGAAGAAAGCAATTTTGCGCCCTAACCGATAATACTTTTCCGAATCGAGCAGATTAAAACAGCTGGCCGTCGGACATGTAAGAATGTTCTGGCTAATCCGGGCCAACAGTGCTTTTTCAAGAGCTCGCACGCGATCTTTACGGAACCGCGGCACGTGGAACTGGAGCACGGCCCCGGGGCGACCATCGGGCGTCCTGACGGACTCATCGCCCCCGGGTCCAACCAGGCGATCCAAACCCGCTTCACAGTCACACATGATCGTGCTCGACGCATGCCCCGTCGCTGCGTTAATGGCGTGCTGTAACCATTTCGCGTCACGTGCAGTTACGAGTACCTCTGCATCCACGCTTCTAAATGCTTCTGCATAGGTATCCTCAACCAACGCCCTATCGCCCGTGAACATAACTGCACCCTATCGTGATCAAAACCATGGACCTGAAGGTGAAGATGCGAACTACTCATCCGTCCGACCGCGCCCCTTGTAAATGCGATCTTCGGTGATCACGCTGTCCATATAAATATCGTGAGCGGCCATCGGTATTTCAGGAAACATCTGGCATTCGAAGGCGATCGCTACCAGGGACGTGTCGGGTCTCGCCAATTCCAGGCATTTATCGTAATACCCTTTACCGTGGCCTGTCCGTCCCCCCTCGTAATCAAAGGCCACGCCCGGAACCATGATCAGGTCAATTTCTGAAACGGGAACCTGCTTCTCCTTGACCGACCGCAATTCCTCTCTTGGCTCCAGGATCTTGTACATCCCGATTTCCAGTTCCGACATATCTTCCAGCAGGAACAATTCCAGCTCACCGTCCACGCAGTAGGGGACAACGATTCGCTTTCCGTGACCGAGGGCGGTTTCCAGCTTGTTCCTCGTGCGAACTTCCGATCGCACGTCCACGTAAAACATTACCGTTTCAGCGGCCTGGTACTGTGGCAATGCCATAAATCGGTCGACGATCTGCGAGCTCAACGTATCCTTGTTGGGCTGCTCACGTCGATTTGCGTGGGCAAGCTTGCGAATTTCATTCTTGTACGCGGTCAGGTCACTCGTTTGCGTATCGGGCATGATTAACATCCTGTCTAGAGAAGAATTCGGTCCATCCCACCTGAACGGTGCACAGGCTCGCCTCCTCAAGAGTCGCCCAATTAATCGCGGCAGGCCATATTGAGGTGCCGGCAATATCCTATCACAATAGAGCTCCGCAGAAAACGTTTTTTCGATCCGAATCACCACCGGCGGGGCTTCACGCTAGTATGTCACTCAACCGCACAAGGTTTGTCTTGCTTTTCCTTTTGTGGTGTTTCCTGCCGAGCATCGCGTCGGCGGACCCCATACGGGAATTGCAGGCGGGCGCGACCAACCTGGGGGTGGCAAATTGGGGGCACTGGGGACCGCGACCCGATTTGTATCAGAACTGGGACTACCACAGCAATCGCCTGATTCCGACCTATACCTTCGGCATGAAGCTAACGGCCTATCGCGGTACCAATAGCGTCTACAGGAAACGTTCTAAGTTGATGCAACTTTACGGTCGTCTGCCACCTGGTACCTGGAACCCCTCGGCTGATTACTTTGACCAAACGCAGTTGCATGCGTTACAGGAAGCAGCCGTTGCCCAAGGAAAAAAGCACATCTTCCTGGTCATCTTCGATGGCATGGACTGGCACACCACTCGTGCTGCGGCTGCCTACCGTTCCAATGGTGACTCCTATTCCGCGGGTAGAGGCGCCGGCCTCTCCTTCCAGGATTACAAAGGCGTCGCCGGAGATTTCGGTTACATGGTAACCAGTCCGCACAGTATTGGTTCTGTGCCCAACGCCGACCTGCAGACAATTACCAAGGCTGGCGGTGTCACTGGTGGCGGCTACCACCCTGAGCTTGGTGGTAATAACCCCTGGGACCGACCTCGTTGGCCCGACTACTTGTCCGGGACCCGCAAGGAATGGCCGGATCCAGTAACGGATTCCGCAGCGGCCGCGACCGCCATGAATAGCGGACAGAAGACTTACAACGCGGCTATTAACATTACGCCCAGCGGCCGGGCAGTCATTCCGATAGCACGACGCCTGCAGAGTCAGCTGGGCTTTTCCGTTGGCGCCGTCACAAACGTTCCGATTAGCCATGCCACGCCTGCTTGCAGCTATGCAAACAACGTCTCGCGTAACGACTTCCAGGATATTTCCCGCGACCTTCTTGGCTTCCCATCGATCAGCCATCCTGGCAAGCCGCTACCTGGCCTTGATGTCCTGATTGGAGCTGGCTGGGGAGTGTTCCAGGCCAGCGACGCTGGGCAGGGCAGCAATTTCGTTCCGGGCAACCGTTACCTGACGCGTCGTGACCAGCAGCAACTATCGACTCGCTATGAAATCGCCATCCGGAGCCGGGGCCTGCCCGGCCGCAAAACGCTGCTGGCAGCAGCCACCAACGCTGCCACTAAAGGGCGTTCCTTATTTGGCTTCTATGGCACACCCACCGCTCACCTGCCATTCCGCACCGCCGACGGTCAATTCAACCCAGTCAAATCAATTCGAGACGTAGAAGAATACGACTCCGAGGATCTTTCGGAAAACCCCACCTTGGCCGACATGACGGAAGCCGCCATCCGTGTGCTGGAACAGAACAAGAACGGTTTCTGGCTTATGGTAGAGGCGGGCGATGTAGACTGGGCCAGCCACGACAATAATATAGACAATTGTATCGGAGCCATTCTCAGTGGCACGGCTGCCTTCGATGTCATCACCCGTTGGGTTGAACGCAAGGGGGCGTGGAAAGACACCCTGGTGATCGTGGCTGCTGACCATGGACACCTGTTTTTCCTGCGGGACCCGGCCCGTTTTTCGAGCTGCACGACGGCCATCGTCGACCCCGACACAACTTCACCTGATTCCTCCGCCCATTAAGACGACTTAACCATGTCACTGACTCCAGAAGGATCATTCACATGCCCAAAACAACCCCCCTGGCGCGCAGAAAGTTCCTCAAGGGTGCTGGCCTCGCAGGCTTGACTTTCGCCGCTCGCCCCGGCGCCCTTGATGCGGCCGCTCCCGCGGCCAGCAAGCGAAAAATCTGTGCATTCATAAAGTTCATCCAGGAGCTTCCCTACAAGCAACTGGCCGAAACTGTGGCCGAACTCGGTTTTGATGGAATTGAGGCAACGGTTCGCAAAGGGGGACACGTGCTTCCCGAGCGAGTCGAGGATGATCTACCCAAGCTGGTCGAGGCGCTCAAGGGGGTTGGATTGGAAATTACCGTCATGGCATCAAGCGTCAACTCGCTGGCACAGCCTGATACGCGCAAGGTGTTGAAAACCGCAGCTGCACTCGGTGTGAAGCGCTACCGGCTGGCCTATTATCGCTACGACACGAAGCGCCCCATCCTGGAACAGCTGAACGCACTGAAGCCGGTCCTGCGGGACCTGACGGCCTTTCATCGTGAACTAGGCTTGCAGGGCGTCTATCAGAATCACGCCGGTGCGAGCAGCGTCGGCGCACCGGTCTGGGACCTGCAGCGACTGATGGAAGGTTATCCCGCGTGTGACCTGGCCATCGCCTTTGACATTCGCCATGCAACCGTCGAGGGGGGCCTTGCCTGGCCCCTCCATTTCCAGGTCGCCCAGCCCCACCTGGGCGCCATCTACGTTAAGGATTTCAACTGGGACAAGGATCGCAAGCCGGTCAACGTCCCGCTTGGTACCGGCCAGGTAAATCCCCGTTTTTTTTCGTTGCTCAGACAATCCTCATTTTCCGGTCCCATCTCGCTACACGTAGAGTATCTTCCCAAGGGCGGGGTTGCGGCCAACATTGCTGCCCTTAAGAATGACCTTGCTACGCTACGGCGACTCCTCGTTTCCTAATCGGATGGATTCCGTACGCTAACCCCAACAGGTACCTTATGACCTCTCAGCCTAACCGCCGCACTTTTCTTCAATGGGCTACCGCGGGCTCGAGCGCCGTCGGTCTCAATACAGATTTTCTCGGCACGCTGCCAACCGTTTCGACGGCCGACGCAGCACTTCCGGCCGGCGCCGTGACGCTTTCTCCTGAGATCGAGCCCCTCGTCCAATTGATCGAGAATACTGACCGCGGCCAGCTACTTGAATCGGTAGGGTCCCGCATTCGAACAGGCACATCGTACCAGTCGGTTCTGGCCGCACTGATCCTGGCGGGCGTCCGAAACGTCCAGCCGCGGCCGGCCGTGGGATTCAAATTCCATGCTGTTCTGGTGGTCAACGCTGCCCACCTCGCCAGCCTGGCTTCCCCAGCTGAGCATCGTTGGCTGCCCATCTTCTGGGCCCTGGACTATTTCAAATCCGCACAGGCCGACGACGTGAAAGAAAATAACTGGACGATGACGGCCGTCAACGAGGCCTCGGTGCCACGTCCATCCCAGTGCCAGGCCGCTTTCCAAAAAGCAATGGACAACTGGGACGAGTCAGCGGCTGACGCGGCCGCCGCGGGAATCGTTCGCCACCTACCGGCCCATGCGGTCTACGAGATGTTTTTTCGTTACGGTGCCCGGGATTACCGCTCGATTGGCCATAAGGCGATTTTCGTGGCCAACAGCTGGCGCACACTCCAATGCATCGGTTGGCGCCACGCTGAGCCAATCGTCCGCTCACTGGCTTACGCGTTGCTTAATCACGATGGAGCCAACCCCTCGCAAGCGGATCACGAGGCGG
>JAYGDH010000329.1:0-7732 GCA_046583055.1 Pirellulaceae bacterium
AGTGATTTGCCACCATCATGAGCGCTCGTCATCCAGATCTGGCCACTGGCGATAACCGGGGAGGACCAGCCCGATCCTGGCACGCTGGATTTCCAGGCGATCGATTCGGTCTCGCTCCATTTCAGGGGCACCCGCTTCTCATTGGAGTGTCCCTGGCCATCAGGTCCACGGAACTGGGGCCATTGGGCCCAGCAGTCCGAAGGTGACCAGAGCAACAGCGATGTGAGCAGGAGGCTAACAGTCACATGTTTCATGGGTCGCCGTCCTTCACCAACAAGTTGTTGACGGGTAATGATAAATCAGTCCGTGGTAAAGGGTGAGGCTGGCAGGCCCTGCTTGTTATACAGGTTGATCCCGACCGGATTGGACTGGTACCCAAAGCGAACGTGCTTGGGTTTAACCACACCCTCTGCCCAGACAACGACGGTCTCGCCCTCGAAGCTAGCCTTCGCCCAATGCCACTTGCCATCGTCGGCCTGGATGGCAAAGTGGGTTAGCTCCGCACCGCTGGTCTCCTGGGTCGGGTTGAGTCCTTCTTTTTTAGCGGTGATCAGGCCGCCCCCAACGTGGTCGAATGAAATGCGGATCTTGTTGCCTTCGATTTTCATGCTCTTGTAGAGCGGGCCGCAGGGAACGATGTCTCGTCCGTAGTCCTTTGCAAGGGCTAACAGGGCCAGGCGTGCACCGACGTCCTGCTTGTTCCGCGGATGAATGTCGCGGGCATTGCCGATGTCAATAATGACAGCCATACCCGTGTTGGGAAGTCGCAGTGCGCGTCGTTGTCCTTCGCGAACCGGGCCCCAGCCACCACCGGCCGGGTTGTTGTTGGGTCCCTGGAAATTGGCTAGCTGGACCCAGTAGAAGGAAAGATCGTTATTCTCAAATACGGTGCGCCAGCCCTTGACCAGCGCTTCCTTGAGGTATTCATAACGGAGACCGTCACCAGCATTGGATTCACCCTGGTACCAGATAGCTCCGCGGGCACTCAGGGGGACCAGTCCGTGAACCATGCCGTTATAGATGTAGGTGGCGCCTCCCTTGGGTTTGCCCGGCTTGCCTGGGCCGATGGAGTCGATACTTGCAACATAGTCCTTGAGTTGCGGCACTTGCTGGAAGCCAACCGGCGGGGTCCAGGGCTCAATCCGAGTGCCACCCCAGTTGGTACCGACCAGCCCGATTGGCACGTTAAGTTCTTTCTGAAGTGAACGGCCAAAGAAATAGCCAACCGCCGAGAAGCCGCGAATGGTGTTCGGCGAGCAAAGTTGCCATGATCCGCGCGGATCATCTGATGGAACCGGTCCCTGGACGTGACCGGGAACGTTGAAGAGCCGAATTTGTGGGTGATTGGCGGCGGCAATTTCCTCCTTCGCGTTGAGTGTGCCACCGACACTCCACTCCATGTTGGACTGCCCGGAGCAGATCCAGACTTCGCCCAACAGGACGTCCGTGAGGGTGATGGTGTTTTGGCCTTTGACGGTGAGTGTGTGGGTCTTTCCGTCTGCTTTCATGGCGGGTAATTCGAGTCGGAACCGCCCGTTCTTGCCTGTTGTGGCGGTGGTTGTCTTGCCGGCGAGCTCTGCGGTCACCTTTTCGCCCGGGCTGGCTGCACCAAAGAGCCTGATCGGTTGCTCCTGTTGGAGTACCATGTGGTCACCGAAGACCTTCGAGAGAACGATGTCAGCCTGGGCTGAATTGGTTGCAATTAAAGTGAGTATCACGATGGCGGTGAGAAGCGAGCGTTTCATTTGGAGCTCCTTGAATGCGCTGGGTCGAATATTTGAAAGTGACGCTTGGTGCGAGGCAGGAATTGCTGCCTCGATGAGCTTAACACAGGTTCGTTACGATGCTCAAGGGTTCGTGGGGATGGTTGCTGGACATTACCAGTAACTGGCTTGCAGGAGGCTGGTTTTCAGGGTATGCGTTCCATGGCGGCCGCGATTTCCGCCTCGATTACCGGCAGCGGGTTCAGCAGTTGGAGAGGATCTTCCACGGGAATCACCCGGTTGGTCGCGCGGTCCCAGTGAACGGGCCCATAGCGTGCAGGGCCCGGTTTACCGGTCAGCACATGGTCCCCCACGTCATTCTTGTTGTAGTGCCAGAATTCATAGGGAAAGTGTATGAAGCCATGGGATTTCATGACCGCGGTGATCTGGAGGCGATTCTCCAACTCTTCCGCCCGGATGTACGGTGACTCCATGGGAGTAATTTCACTCACCTCCAGGTAGCTGCCCCCGCGCCATACCTCGCGCTGATCGTCGGCATGAAAAACCGAGATGTCGATGGCCGATCCGGACATGTGCTCGCCAATCTTTGGGATGTTAGCCACCATGATGAGGGCGCGTCGGAAGATAAACTCGACCGAGGGAAGCTGGCCCTCGTGTTCCCAGATGCATTTTTGTACCACGGCATCGAAGACCTCCGGCTTGCGTACCAGGGCACTCTGCATTTCCAGGGATCGGAAACCGTCCTCGATCTTCAGGATCCAGCCACGCTCGTTCATCTCGCGACCAATCGCAACGATGTCATGCACGAGCGATGCACGTGTGTAAAAAACACGTTCCAGGTCACCAGCGATTGGTGACTCGGAAAAAAGTACTTCCACTCCGGCTGCCTGGACGGCCTCGGGTATCGAGGCGAAAGATTCGCCACACTCCTCAACGGGAAAGTCCAGCAGTTGTTCGACCAGTTCGTAGCCCAGTTCCATCTGCTCGGACCAGTAGGCCCTGCGTTGGGCTCCATCGTCGTGATTCATGCGGGTGTGACCTGGTAAATAAGAATCCGTGGGACGGTCAGTGAGACCCGGTTGAACCCCTCTGGAAATTGCTGTATGGAAGGCTCCACCAGGGCCCGCTTAGTGTACTATAAAGGCACCGGAGTGCGAATCAGGTGGGGCCTTTCAGGTACCACTGCGAAACCCCACAGACGTTGCGGATGGGAGCGCATGAAGACGATTAATTTTAATAGCTCTTATGTTACATTCCGCATTGATACGGAACGCAAAACGCCCCAGACGGTAACTCATAAGCCCCCCTACACGCTTAACAACGCGCGAATTCCCGTCGAATGTGTTTGCACGGTTACCGAGAAATCCAGCCAGGAAATCCAGGTCTTTGTACTGGGTGCCAGTTGCAAGACGGAACGCGTGGGCGTGCCACGCGATGTCTGGCTGGAACCGAATGCCGATTTTTGCCCGATCTTTTCCGAGGATCGCTATCTCAACCTGAAGACCTATGCCCAGGTTGGCACGGAAATGGAGTTGTACCCGCTGGGTAGTGGGAGCCAGTCCGATCGGCAAAGCGGTCTCATCGCGGATACCTTTGACAGTGTCCGCAGGGATCTGTCCGCCTGCGAAGGGCAGTTGCTTGAGTCGTCACGGGAAATCGTGGAAGCCGTGTTGGCCAATCAATCACTGGTGGCACGGACGGAGCTGGAAAACGATCGCTACCGGGCTCTCCTCGAATATCCCGTCAAGACGATCAATGCCAATGAGCGTGACTGGGTGTTTCAGACCGATACCGGCCCTGTCTTGTTTCCTGATTTAACCGTTAATCCCCAGGATCTGCTGGCAAACCTGGAACTGGCCTACGCCGCCTTCAACGATTTCACCTGGATCGAGTTCCTGGTGCGTGGACCGACACCGGTGGCGGCAGATGTCCACGTTTATCATTACTCGCGTTCGGTGCGTTGTGATGCAAGGAACCAGCTGGTTCGGATCATCTGAGTCTCGGCCAGCTCAGGATACGGAAATCCACTCGCGAAAAGCATCTTCATCGGCGTTTCGACCACTGAGGACGATGACCACATCTCCTTCACCAGCCAGGTTCGCCTGGCCACCCAGAACGGCTGCGGTCGCAATGGCCCCCGATGGCTCGGTCCTTAATCCATGGTTCTCGTAGAGCCACTTCATCCCCTGCCGTGTCTCCTGATCAGGAATCGCCAGGGACGTCTGGATCGTTCTTTGCAGGATGGGCCAGTTATGCTCACCGACATCGTAAGACAATAGGCCGTCGCAGATACTGGTGGGTTGCTCGATACGGATACGTTTGCCGGCCGCCAGGGATTGTTGGAAATCGGTGGCGCCGTCTGGTTCGATACCGATGATCTGCGCGGCGGGGAAAGCATCTGCTACAGCCAGCGCATGGCCGGCCATCAGGCCACCTCCGCTGACCTGGCAGAGGAAGTGAGAAATACCACGACCGGCGCGCTGGAGGTCCGCGCAGATTTCCAGGCCCCCTACCCCATTGCCGGCGATCACGTAGGGATCATCGTAAGGTGACGCCTGTAGGGCGTTTCCCTGCTCAGCAATTTCACGAGTTAACTGGTCACGCACCCCGGTCTCGTGGTCGGTCGTGATGTCATAGGTCCGGATTTCCGCTCCGAAGGAGGCGGTCAGGTCAAATTTCACCTGTGGTGCAGATTCCGGCATCACGATGATGACCTGTTTCTGGTAACGGTAACCGGCGAAGGAAATGCCCGAGGCGAAATTGCCCGAGGAGTGAGCAGCGATAGGACGACCTCCGGCAAGCGCAAGGTTGTGCGCCATCCAGTTGAGGGCTCCCAGTAATTTGAACGAACCGACTGGGGTCGACCCATAATCCTTGATCCAGACCCGGCGTGAGTCGGGAAACGCGAGTTCTTTTTCCAGCCGGTAGGAGCGAATCAGTGGCGCCGGAGAAATGTGCTGGTAGATGATCCCGGCGGCGATCTTGACGTCGGCGATAGTCGGGATACGTCCGGTCATGCGATGCCTCGTACGAAGCGGGTTATCGTCTATTGGGTTCCATCAAATAATTCGCTCTTGAAAACCGCCTGCTGGCGGTCCAGGTATTGCTGCTTGGTCATCGCTGGATCAAATCGGTCCAGCACCTCGCGAGCCCGGGCACCATCGCCGGCCAACAGGTCAACGGCCATCATCGCCATGGTCTTGGCAGGCGCCACGTAACCGGCTTCATGGTCCGCGATACACCAGTCCGTCTGGTGATGCGTGCCCGCGGCGCCCGTCATCATCGGGTGCAGTACCGGCATGATCTGGCTGAGATCACCCGCATCCGTGGAGCCGCCGCTGTGGCCATAGTCCCGGTACTGGTCAGCCCCGAAAAGTTGCCCTGCGTTCTCCTTGAAGATTTCCGAGAGCACCGGGTCATTGCGCAGCGGCAGGTTGCCCGGGACCGTGTCGATTTCGACCTGGCATCCCATGGCGATCGCCGCCCCGCGTAGCGAACGATCCACCTTGTGTGATGCATCCAGGATGGCGTCAGCAGTTTTGGCTCGGACATAGGTCTCCATCGTGACCTCGGCCGGGATGATATTCACCAGGTCACCCCCCTTGGTGATGATCGGGTGTACCCGAACACAATCCTCGTCAGCAAAGGTTTCTCGTTGGGCATTGATGGCGGAGAGGGCCAGTTGTGCTGCATAGAGGGCATTGACGCCGCGCTCCGGGCAACCACCAGCGTGAGATGCCTTGCCCAGGAAGCGGATGCTCTTGGCCACGAAACCGTTGCTTGAGGGCGAGAGTCCCATGCTGCCCTCGGCCACGTCCGGGCTGGTCGAATGGATCATGACCGCCATGTCGATGTCGTCGAACTGGCCCAGCTGGACCAGTTCCTGTTTCCCGGTCAGGAACGAGGTGGCGCCGGATTTCACCAGCCCGATGCGGTAGTCGATCTCGACATATTCCTCGGCAGGTACGGCGAAGAAGACCACGTTGCCGGCGAGATGATCGGCGATTCCGGACTGGGAGAGGCCAATTGCCGCGCCCATCAGCCCGGCGATCTGGGCGTTGTGACCGCAAGCGTGTGCAGCCCCGGTTTCCGCATCAGCGCGGGGATGACCAGGCACCTGCAGGGCGTCCAGTTCTCCCATCAGTGCCACGGTAGGTCCTGGTTGACCGCCGCGCAGAACCGCCTTGACTCCCGTGATGGCAAGGCCTGATTCCGCCTCCAGTCCCAGGTCTTCAAAGGTCGTGCGGACACGATCTGCGGTCCGGTGTTCCTTGAATCCCAGTTCCGGGGTATCCATGATGGCTTCCCCGATCCCGACCACGCGGTCGCGAGCCTCGTCGATCGTGTCACATACAGTTTGCTTCAGTGAACCATGGTCGGACATATTGGCTCTCCTTCACCCGTGAATACCTTGTTTCTGGAAGCACTTATGGTGCCGAGCGGGATTCGTTCTTTTGCCTGAGCCAGCCGCTGGACCGTAGCCAGTCCTCGAGTCGAGCAGGCCAGCTTGAAACCGGGTTGGCACTGGGCCGTAATCCGTAGCCGTGACCACCCTTGCTGTAAATGTGGAGCTCACCTGGCACGCGGTTGCGTTGCAGTTGCGCGTAGTAGAGCGCCGCAAAAAGGGCACGATCAGCATCGTCGTGAGTGATGGCAATAAACGTTGGCGGCGTCCTGGCGTCGACCCTGACCAGTGGATCGAGTTTTGTGGCGTCCTTTCTCGAGTTGCCCAGGTAAGCCGGGTAAATCAAGGCCATGAAGTTGGGTCGGACGTCCAGCTTGTCGATCGCATCAATCGGTTGGTAGGAGTTCTCGTTTTGGTAGGAGGCGGACATCACGGCCAGGTGTCCGCCTGCACTGAACCCGATAATTCCCACACGCTGTGGGTCGATCTTCCATTCTGCGGCTCGAGAACGTACCAGGCGGATTGATCGCTGGAGATCCTGGAGCGGCCACGGGTGGGGCTTTTCCCGGTCTCGGCGGGGGACGCGATATTTGAGTGCGACGGCATCAATTCCCAGGGTCGCGAGCCAGGCGGCGATCTCGGTCCCTTCCTTGTTCCAGGCGAGCTTTCCGTAGCCACCGCCCGGGCAAACGATCATGCAGGTTCCGGTGGCCCTGGCGGCATCAGCAGGAAAGCGGATCAGCTCGGGGGTATCAACAAAGGGGATCCGAATAACTCCATCCGCACCGGTTTGCGGTGCCGCGCGTTTCTGACCGATAGCCGCAGGCTCATCCGGAGCTTTTCCTGGCCAGACACGGATCGCTTTCCCGCCGCGACCTTTGACCGGCACATCTTTCACGACGATCGGACCCTTGGGTTGCGCTGCCGCAACGGGGAGCACGAGGGCCAGGGAGACGAGGGCTAGTAGAAGGCATTTTTGCATGCGTTACGATTCCTTTGCAGGGGAGCTGTCAGTCCGGGAAACCAAAAGTCGTGCCGGGTGCGGTCAATTGTTTGCTGACAGGAGCAGTTTTTCCTCGATGTTCACGATGGTGCCGGGCCGCACATTGTCAGCGTCGGTGTCATCAGTGGACTTGAGCAGGGCTTCCAGGTCGCGTCCCCCCAGGTTGTGCTGGAGCAATGTGATGGTATCTCCGACGGCGACGCCCGCCTTACTGAAACGAACTTCGATACATTTGGAACCGTTGACGACGAAGAGGGATCGTTCCTTCTGGCCAAACGTTGTCAGGGAATAGTGGTTTTCTTTACCCCACGCAACCAGGTCGTCGGCGCCCACCTGGAACCACCCCGTCTCCCTGGTGTCACCCTTCTCGATCTCGAAGTGGATCCGTTGGCTGCGCAGTACATCCGCCAGTGTGGCGGTGGCAGGATCTTTCTTGGTCCCCTGTCCTGGGTCGGGCGACTTTGAGTTGCAGCCACTGAGCAGTATGCCGGCGACCAGGAGGCAGGCAACCTGGAGGTGGTTTTGGGACATGGGAAATCTCCTGGGCCAGGGCGGTGTTGTCGAATGTTTCCGGGGTATGATAGATCGGAAGAGCACACG
>JAYGDH010000367.1:0-2642 GCA_046583055.1 Pirellulaceae bacterium
GACTTGCATGCCTAATCCACGCCGCCAACGTTCATTCTGAGCCAGGATCAAACCCTTCAATTAACATATACTTGAACGTTTTCAACTGTTTAAAACAGTCAAAAACGTCTCGTGAGCCAATTAATTAAGTTTGAATCCAGCTTTCCAAGCGACCTTTAAACAGGGTAAACCCCGTTTATCAATCACTTGTATTTCTGAAAAACACAGTCTCATACAGACTGGATCAAAATAAATCGATTGAGAGTTCACTACTAAATTATCAAAGAACAAATCGACCGTAGGCACCGAAGTGAATACGGCCGACAAGCCCACATAATACCCGAAACCGTTTACCCGTCAACACCTTGCAACATTTTTTTTAAGTTTCTTTGAAATCCGTATGATTCCCCACATTTAAACAGCCCTCACAAGGCCGACCAACACCCCTTGCAACCGTCCCAAATGGACCGACTACCGACCCTGACAAGCAATCGCTATGCTTAGGAGAAGTCGTTCCCGTAAAGGGCATCTTCTGCTGCCCCCTGGCCAGCACCATTTCATTACTTACCCCGAAAGAATCGCTTTATGAGTGTTGTCTGTCGTGGCGTTCGCGGAGCAACTACGGCTATCCGTAACGATCGGGACGAGGTCCTGACCGCAACGCGGCAATTGCTCGCACTCATGATCCGACTCAATGACATCGATCCCGGGGATGTAACCAGTGCAATTTTCAGCACGACCCGAGACCTGGACTGTGAGTTTCCCGCCCTGGCAGCTCGCCAACTCGGTTGGCTCGACGTACCGCTCATGTGCACCAACGAAATCCACGTTCCGGGCAGCCTGGATAAATGTATCCGGATCCTGATCCACTGGAACACGTCGAAAACCCAAAAGGAAATCACGCCTGTTTATGCCAACGAGGCCGTCCGACTGCGACCCGATCTCTCCGAATACCCCCCTGTGGACCTCGAGGAGCTGGAAGCATGGATTACTGAGCAGATGGGAAAACTCGCTGATTAACATCGTTTTCCCCGGCAAAACACCTGGTCGGGCAGGTCAGAAATCGCGGCCAGGTTCGCATTTGTGGTAAACTGACACCCAGCGGTTCTCAGCCCCATCGCGGAAGCGGAAACATTGACCATGGTTGCTCCTGTCCTACGACCCAATCCCTGGCTGATCGCAACCCTGCTGACTATCAGCAGCGTCTTACTGCGCCCCGCTCCGGCAGCCGCGGACCCCCAGGGGATCAAGTTCTTCGAGACCAAGATTCGACCGGTGCTGGCCATGCACTGTTACAAATGTCATGGCGCAAAAAAACAGGAATCCGAACTGCGACTGGACACGTACCCCGCCTTGATCAAGGGTGGCGCGACCGGAGCGGCAGTCGCCCCCAATGAACCGGACCAGAGCCTGCTGATCCACGCCATCGAATATGAAGATGAAGAATTGCAAATGCCCCCCAAGCGTCGCCTGGCGGAACAGGTCATCAAGGATTTCAAACACTGGATCAATATCGGGGCACCCCATCCCGATGCCAACAAACGTCCTGCCACGACCGCTGACAATCCCGATCCAGACAAGCCGCTCTGGTCCCTGCAAAAATTGCAGCGGTCGCCGTTGCCCGCGATACAGAACACGACCTGGCCAACGAATTCCATCGACCACTATGTCCTTGCCCAGTTGGAGGCAGGCGGTCTGCAACCGGCCCCGGTGGCAGACAAAAGCACCCTCATTCGCCGACTCACGCTGGACCTGACAGGATTACCACCCACGACGGACCAGGTCCGTGAATTCCTGGCTGACCCCTCACCCCAGGCCTATTGCCGACTGGTCGACACGCTACTGGCATCCCCGGCTTACGGGGAACGCTGGGGACGCCACTGGCTGGACGTGGCACGCTATGCCGACTCCAACGGCCTGGACGAAAACATCGCTCACGGGAATGCCTGGCGGTACCGGGATTACGTGATCCAGGCCTTCAACACAGACAAGCCCTTCGATCATTTTATCCACGAGCAACTGGCCGGTGATCTGCTGCCGGACAAGGTCTCGGCGCAGCAGCGAGCAGCCCGCCTGATCGCCACCGGTTTCCTTGCCCTGGGCCCCAAGGTGCTGGCCGAGGGAGACGTGCAAAAGATGGAAATGGACATTATCGACGAGCAAATCGATACCATCGGGCGCGCCTTCATGGGGCTAACATTTGGTTGCGCCCGTTGCCATGATCACAAGTTTGATCCCATTTCCACCGAGGACTACTACGGCCTGGCCGGAATTCTGAAAAGTACCCGCACGATGGAATCCTTCAAACGAATCGCCCGCTGGCATGAAAACCCGCTGGCTTCCGCAAAAGAACAGCAGGCTCACCAGCAGCGAACGGAAACCATCACAAAGCTAAAGGCGCAAATCAAGCAACTCACCGACGAGGCCAACAAGCAGCTCTCCGCCACGCTAAAAGCAGGCACCCCGCTGCCCAAGGACGCTGCCAGCAAGTACCCCGCGGCGACACGAAAACAATTGGCCGACCTGGAAAAACAACGGGTGACGCTCGAAAAAGAGACGCCGGAACTTCCCACGGCCATGGCAGTTCAGGACCAGGAGATACAAAACGTCAAGGTGCATATTCGAGGCAGCTACCTGAAACTCGGCAAGGAAGTCCCACGGCG
>JAYGDH010000444.1:0-6903 GCA_046583055.1 Pirellulaceae bacterium
AGACGAAGGTTCGTTCGCGTGACGTATCTACCAGTTACCAGGGGCAGGACAAGGCGCGTGGGTTCCCTGCGCTGGAAAGTATCCGCAAGCTGAAGCCGACGTTTTTCGTCGGGACCGGCGACAATATTTATTATGACAGTCACGACGCCATGGAAGCGACCACGTTGCCACAGATGAGGAAGAAATGGCATCAACAGTTTCGGCAACCGCGTTTCATCGAGCTCTTTCGAAACGTACCGACCTACTGGGAAAAAGATGACCATGACCATCGCTTTGACGATTGTGATCGGGAAGGAAACCGGCCCCCGTTAAGTGACCTGGGCATCGCCACCTTTCGCGAGCAGGTGCCGGTGGTGGATCCCAGCGATCCTAATGCGAAAACATATCGCACCCATCGCATCAACCGGCACTTGCAGATCTGGTTGATGGAGGGACGTGATTATCGCAGCCCCAACAAAATGAAGGATGGTCCTGGCAAGGTGCTCTGGGGTGCGGAACAGATCGCCTGGTTGAAAAAGACACTGCTGGCCAGTGATGCGACTTTCAAGTTGCTGATCTCGCCAACACCGTTGGTGGGGCCGGACGATGCCCGCAAGAAGGATAACCACACCAATATCAACGGCTTTCAGCACGAGGGCCAGGAGTTCTTCAAATGGGTCGTTGCTAACAAGTTACACCAGCAGGGGTTCTATACGCTTTGCGGCGATCGGCACTGGCAATATCATGCCCGCCATCCGCTGGGCATCGAAGAGTTCTCCTGTGGGGCGTTGGTCGATTCGAATTCGCGACTGGGCCGCAAACCGGGTGACCCCCAGTCGACCGACCCGGAAGCCACGATCAAGCAGCTGTACACCCAGAAATATCGTTCTGGAGGTTTCCTTCGCGTGGTCATCACCCGTGAGGGAAAAGGCCGTTTTGAGTTCTACGATGAAAATGGTAAGGAACTCTACCGGGCGGTCAAGGAACCTCATGCGGAACTGGGTGTCCTGGACGATGATGCCTCGGGGCTGATCGAGAAATACTACCTCGGACGTATCAAGGCCCAGTATGACCAGCGTCGCAGTGACCTGGCCACGGCGCTGGAGACCAAGGCCGGGGTGCTGGCTCGTCAGGCGCAGCTGAAGAAACATCTGCGTACGGTGCTGGGCGATTTACCGGAAAAGACACCCCTGCGAGCTCGGGTTACGGGAAAGATCGATGCAGACGGTTGTCGTATCGAGAAAGTAGTTTACGAGAGTCGTCCCGGGCACCATGTGACTGCCAACCTCTACGTGCCGACAACCGGTAGGGGGCCATTCCCGGGCGTCCTGGTTGCCTGCGGGCATAGTAATCTTGGCAAAGCCTACGAGATGTACCATCGCGCCGGGTTATTGATGGCCCGACAGGGAATGGTGGCCCTGGTCTACGACTGTATTGGCCAGGGAGAGCGCTCGTCGTTTCTGACCGGTACTACTCGCAGCTCCGCGCAGCACAAGCTGGACCATGTGAATAGCATCCTGGTGGGGCGGACGGTGGTGGGCTACCAGGCCTGGGACAGCCTGCGCAGCGCGGACTACCTGCTCAGTCGTCCCGAGGTGGATCAAGCAAAGTCGCTGGGTATGACAGGAAATTCGGGCGGCGGCGGTCAGACGATGTACCTGATGGCACTCGATGACCGGATCGGCCCGGCTGCTCCTTCCTGTCACATCACAACCATCGAGCGCGAGTTTGAGCAGGGCAAGTGTGGCGATGGCTGCCAGTGGGCACCCTTTACCGGGATGCTGGGTATCGATCATGGTGATTTTTTCACGATGCGTGCGCCGCGGCCTTCCATCATTCTTTCTGCCGAGCAGGACTACAAGGATATTCGCTACACGAGGGTCACGTTCAAGGAGACGCAGCGTGTTTACGAGTTGCTCGGTCAGCCTGCACAGATGGATATGTTTGCCTTTGATGATAAGCATGCTTTTAGTAAGCCACGTCGCCAGGCAGCGGCCCGCTGGATGTCACGTTGGTTGCTCAATAATAATGATCCCGTGATCGAACCGGAAATGAAGACCTACACGCCAGATGAACTCAAGGTGACGGCGTCAGGGCAGGTGTTGAGTGAATATCCGCAGTCGCTGTCAGTGTCGCAACTGAACCTGCAACGAGCCCATTCACTGGATGCCGACCGGAAGACCTTCTGGAGATCGCGCAGTGTCCCGACGGCCATGAAGGAAATTGGCGAACTGGTTGGTGTACGGAATGATGTGGGGAACGTGCGTGTGGAAAAACGGGGCGTCGTGGAACGTGAGAGCTACCGGATCGAGAAGCTGGTCCTGCAGCGGGCAGGGGAAATCCCGGTTCCCGGTCTCTTGTTTATTCCCAACGAGATTGAAGGCAAACGACCGGCCACGCTCTACCTGGATGCCCGGGGAAAAGCGACCGATGCCAGTCCGCGGGGGGCCATCGAGCAACGCCTGGCAAAGGGAGAGGTTGTGTTGAGCCTTGATCTACGTGGCTTTGGTGAGACGCGGGATGTGAAACAGAAGACTTCCTATTACACGAGTGACTTTCGTTCGGGCATGTGGTCCTTGCATATCGGACAGACGTTGCTTGGGCAACGCGTGGAGGATGCGCTGGCGGGGCTGCAGGTGCTGGCAGACCATGCGAATGTCGACAGCCAGCAAGTCCACCTGATTGGCATTGAGCGAGCGGGTCCGGTGGCTCTGCATGCAGCCACGTTGCAGGCGGGATTTGCCTCGGTGACGTTGCGGGATTCGATTCGCAGCTGGGTCGATGATGTCGTGGCCGGCCCGTTGCAGGAGGATGTGATTGGCCACGTGGTGCCGCATGCACTCAAGAAGTATGACTTGCCAGACCTGGAGAAACTGCTTGGCGACAAGCTGACCGTTGAGTGAGGCCGGAAGTTAGGCGCCAATTAATTTCGGATTGAACGATCCCTCGTTGATGGTCGGGCGCTCGGGGCGACCCCTATGGTTGTAGGTCAGTTTCATGTTATCCAGCCCAGTAACCAGAGAATCGAGGCATGGATATCTCGGACGTGCATGCGGTCTTCCACGGCATAAAGCCCCAGGTCATCCGTGGCGCCGATGGCCTGTCCGCCCTGGACTCCGCCGCCAGCCATCCAGATAGAGAAGCCGGTGGCGTTGTGGTCACGGCCATTTCCCTTTTCACTCATGGGCGTGCGACCGAATTCACCACCCCAGATCACCAGCGTTTCGTCGAACAGGCCTCGTTGCTTGAGGTCCTTGATCAGGCCCGCGATCGGCTTGTCGACCGACTTGCAGAGGCGTGAGTGGTTGGACTCGATCTGGCTGTGGGAGTCCCAGGCTGAGGGAGTTCCACTATAGAGTTGGACAAAGCGGACGCCTCGTTCAACCAGTCGGCGGGCCAGCAGGCAATTGCGTCCAAAAGTAGCAGTTTCTTTCTGGTCGATTCCATAAAGTAATTCGGTTTGTTTCGTCTCAGCTGCCAGATCGACGGCCGTGGGCGCGTGGGCCTGCATGTCGAAGGCCAACTCATAGCTGCGCAAGCGGGCGTCCAGCTCACTTTGCTGAGGGCGGTCTGCCGCGAAATTCCGATTGAAGTGTTGCAGCAAGGAAAGCTTGCGTTGTTGGCGCGAGGTATCGTAGCCCTTGGGTGAGTTGAGGTTCGCAATGGGCTCGTCGCTGGTACCGTCAATCGGCACGCCCTGGTAGGTGGCCGGCATGAAGCCGCTGCCCCAGTTGCGAATACCGTTCGGGGGAGTCTTGTTGGGTTGATCGAGCATGACGACGAAAGCCGGCAGGTTCTGGTTCTCGGTGCCCAGCCCGTAATGAACCCAGGAGCCGAGTGAGGGTCGCCCGGCCACGTTGGTAACAGTGTTCATTTGGCAGGTGCCACCGGCATGGTTGATACCATTGGTCCAGCAGGAACGGATGACGGCGATATCGTCCATGCAGGAGCCGATCTCGGGTATCCACTCGGAGGCCCACATGCCACTTTGCCCGTGCCGGGTCCAGGTGCGAGGTGCGGCGAGTAGGGGCGATCCTTGTTCACCCATCGGGGTGATCGGTTCCTTAAAACTGGCGGGCAGTGATTGGCCGGCCAGCTTGTTGAGCAGCGGCTTGGGATCGACCAGGTCCAGGTGGCTGGGGCCACCGGCCATGAAGAGCCAGATGACGTTCTTGGCGCGGGCCACGTGATGAGTCAGTTGGGGGGCGACGGCCTTTGCCTGTTCCTGCTGCAGAAGCCAGTTAAGTGCAATGGCTCCCAGTCCGACGCCGCCCTGCGAGAGGAAGTCGCGGCGCGTCGGTGGGGGGGAGTCCAGGGATGTAGAAAATAGTTTGCTCATGATGTGCTGTCATTAGTGTAGCGTGGAAGTAGCTAGTCGAGGTAGATAAATTCACTGGAATTAAAGAGGACATGGCAGAAATCGACGAGGTTTTCCTCGGTAATCCGATCCGACTCGCTGGTGAATGGTCCGCCGGTGAACTTGACCGCCCTGGTTAATTCCTGCGCGGAGGGACTACGCCCCCAGGTGAGGGCGAAAGCCTCGGAAAGAATCTCGGCGGGCGGCATCTTGCGTGTGGCCAGTTGCTTGGCAAGAGCACGTGCGCGAGCCAGCGCGTAGTCGCCGTTGATCATCAGCAGTGATTGGGTGGGAGTGGTCGTCTGGCTGCGCTGTGAAACGCTCCTTAATCCTCCGGTCACATCAAAGGCGTGCAGGAAGGGATCGGGGCGATTGCGAAAATGTTTCACGTACAGGCCGCGTCGGGGTGTTTTGGCGTCGACGCTGGGACCGCCTACCTGTGAGCTGAGTTCGCCGGTCACGGAAAGCAGCGTGTCTCGAATCTGTTCCGCAGTCAAGCGTCGGACTGGCGCGCGCCAGAGGAACTGTTCTGCTGGATCCCGTTGTTGCTGTTGCTTGGCATCCGGGTGGAGTGCGGATTGCTGCCAGGTGGCGGACATCAGGATTAACTTATGAAGAGGTTTGAAATGTCCGCCCTGGGCGATGAACTCGGTGGTTAGCCAGTCGAGCAGTTCAGGGTGAGTAGGTCGCTGGCCGCTGGCGCCGAAGTCATTGGCAGTCGTTACCAGGCCTTTGCCGAAATGCTGTTGCCAGAGACGGTTGACGATGACGCGGTTGGTTAGCGGATTGTCGTTGCGGCCAATCCAGTTGGCTAACGCCGTGCGTCGGCCACTGGAACTGTCCAGGCTGGGAAGGCGCAGGGGAGTTTCGTCGGTGCCGCGTAGCACGGTCAGGTAGGCGGGTGGAATCGCATCGTCGTTCGAATCGCCGGGTATGGTGGTTGGTGAAAGGTGGCCACGGTGATCGCTGACGGTCATGAGTTCACCCAGCGGCGGCGGCTTGATCTTGTCGTGGGCGGCCAATTCCTTCAGCAGGGCGGCATGGCGGGCTTTGTCCTCTTTGCCCAGGCTTTTTAGCGGACCACCCCCTTCTTCGTAGAATTGGCGTGAGACCAGGTAAGTCATCTGCTGGTCCCAGGAAGTGCGTTCTGTGGGATCCTGGTGAAAGCAGTCCCGGATCTCCTTCGGAAACTTGGCCACCGTTGACTTCCACTTGGCGGCATGGTGAGGCTCGAGAAATGCGTCTAGTTTCTCTCGAATAGAGGCTGTCCTGGTGTTCCACTCGGTCATGGCCAGGCGGTGAGCTTCCTGCTGGCTCTGCGTCGCGTCAAGGACGTTGTCTTGCCAGATGATCGGTTCAAAAAAAGCTCTCAGGGAAAAGTAATCGGATTGCAGGATTGGGTCGAATTTGTGGTCGTGGCAACGGGCGCAGGCCATGCTGAGTCCCAGGAAGACGTCACCGGCGACATCGGTCATCTCGTTCATGATGTCGTTCCATTGGCCGCGGGCGTCGCGCTGGTTGTACTCGTAGATTCCCAGACGGAGAAAACCAGCGGAGATGAGATGCTCGGGGTGATCGCCGGGTACCTCGTCGCCGGCCAACTGCTCGCGAACGAAGTCGGCGTACGCCTTGTCGTTGTTGAAAGCATTGATCACGTAGTTGCGGTACTTCCAGATGTGTGGACGCAGGGCATCCTGGTTCCAGCCGTCGGAATCTGAATAACGGACCAGGTCCAGCCAAAAACGGGACCAGTGTTCTCCGTAGCGAGGATCGGCCAATAGCCTGTCGACGGTTTCTTCCCAGGCATCGGGAGACGCGTTCTCGAGGAAAGCCCTCACCTGGGCCGGGTTGGGTGGGACGCCTACCAGGTCAAAATAGAGTCGGCGCAGCAGGGTTGTCTTGTCAGCGATCGGAGCGGGCGTTAATCGATGTTCTTTCATTTTTTGAAAGGCAAAGCGATCAACGGGGTTATGGCCCCAGCGGTCGAGTTGATCCCCTTTCGGAACGTCCGGACGCTGGAGCGGCTGGAAAGCCCACCAACGGCGGTCTTGGTCGGTGATACCGTCGCTCGTGTCACGCAGGTTGGCTACTTGCTCGGGCCAGGGGGCATTTGCAGCGATCCAGGATTTAAAGTCATTGATCACCCTGCCGTTCAGTTTTTCGGTGGGTGGCATTTCCAGTTCTTCGTACTGGAGTGCTGCGATCAGCAGGCTGTCTGCGGGTTTGCCGGGGACAATGGCGGGACCGCTTTCTCCTCCCTTGAGCATGGCGGCCCGGGAATCGAGCCGCAGCTTGGCCTTTTGCTTTAGCGGGCCATGGCATTTGAGGCATTTCGAGGCGAGAACTGGTCGGATCTGTTTCTCGAAGTGTTGCAGGGCGGGCACACTGGGTGTCGGCGGCGCGGCCTGCAGCGAGAGTGCGGTTCCCAGCCACATCAGCATGAGTGTCCAGCCGATGATCTCGCGGTTCACATGCATGACGTTTGATAGTAAGTGGAAGTGGGCGGTTAAGGAAGGCGACAATAATCCGTGGATCTTACTTTCCCGCGGTCCAGGCGGGTCGTTTTT
>JAYGDH010000468.1:0-4914 GCA_046583055.1 Pirellulaceae bacterium
GCCCGTTCGGTCGCCGACATGGGCAAGCCTGGGGTAGGTGTGGCCGCCAAAGTTGCGCTGCATGATGCGCCCGTCCCGAGTTCGATCCAGGATCGCACCCCAGGATTCCAGTTCCCGAACCCGCTCAGGGGCTTCCTGGGCGTGCAGCTGAGCCATTCGCCACTGGTTGAGGTATTTGCCACCCTTCATCGTGTCACGAAAATGGGTCTGCCAATCGTCGCGACCGTCGACGTTGGCAAGCGCGGCAGCTACGCCGCCCTCGGCCATCACGGTATGCGCTTTGCCGAGTAGGGATTTACACACCAGCGCGGTTTTGGCCCCCTGTGTTGAGGCTTCGATCGCGGCCCGCAAGCCAGCGCCCCCCGCACCGACGATGATCACGTCGTAGTCAAACGTTTGGTACTTATCCATGTCTCAGAATATCCTCAGGTCTTCGATCCGGTTGGATGCAACCAGGAAGACGTAAAAGTCGGCAAATCCAACCATGAAGAGGCTTAGCCAGGCCCACAGCATGTGCTTCTTGTTGAGAACCGACACGCCCTTCCAGGCCTTGTAGCGCATGTTTCCAAAGGCGACGCAGGAGTAGCAGTCGACGTTTCCGCCAATGAGGTGGCGAAGGGAATGGCAGGAGAATGTATACAACCCAAGGAGCGTTGTGCATAAGGCCAGCACCAGTGTTCCCAGGCTGATCCCGAACGTATGGCCATCAATCGCGTTGCCAGCGGAGTCAGTTGTCCAAATGCAGGCCAGCACCACATCCTTGGCTAACAAGACGATAAAGATTAACGCCAGGTAGAGAAAGAAACGGTGTAGATTCTGGAAGAGAAAAAGGCGTGTTTCGCCCTCGTATTGATTGCGAGGTTCTCCCACGGCGCAAGCCGGGGGATCAAGAAAAAAGGCTCGGTAGTAGGCCTTGCGGTAGTAGTAGCACGTCAAGCGAAACCCACCGGGCGCCCAGAGGATAAGGAAGGCCGGAGAAATCCAGGCCCACTTTGCCGGCAGTGCGATGTGAGGAGAATAAAATGGGCTCAGCAGGTGCGTCCCTTCTTCCGCCAGGAAATTGGCATTAGCGAATGCGCGAATGGTTGAATAGACACCAAAGGCACCTAACCCCAGCGCGGTCGCCAACGGCGCTACCCACCAGTTGTCTGTGCGATTGGTTGCGCCGAAGCCGCCACCGGACGTCGCAGACGCGTTTTCCGTAGCCATAATGGATCCCCCTTCAAAGCAGCACTATAGCGATCCAACCCATTTTCGTCAAAGGGGTTCCGCCCCGGGCCAGGGCTCGGACTGTTGGCTTTGGCTAGTCCTTGAGGCCGCCCTCGTCAGCGCGGACATCAGGACAACTAGGACAGCCATGACATGCTCAATCTCGATACGGGGCAACGGCGCTCCGGCCACTCTATAGTCCCATTTCTGCAGGCAGCGCCGGCAGCCGGTTGCTGTAACGTGCCAGGCAACCACGAGCGGATGCACTTTCAGGGGAGTGTGCTGGCCATCGCTGAGCGGCGACGACTGTGAGAGTCGCGCTTTGAGGAACTGGCAGAGCTGCCCAAGGATGGGAGCCAAGCCTCTCCGGCAAGAGCAGCCAAGGTCAACAGCGGTGAGGGCGAAGCGGGGGCCAAAAGTCGACACTGTGAGAGCGGCGAAGAACTCCTGTCTGTAAATCATTGGCGGCCGTCTGGAAAGGAGTAAATAACAACTTCACTGGCAGGCTCATGGTTCGTTTTCGGAATTCCCATAGCTATCAGATGGTCATCCGGTTGAAACGTGACATCAAAGTGATAGCATCTGTCGTCATATTGCGCCCGCAATAAGTAAGTTCCTCTTGACGGGATCTCGTCAAGAAGCAAAAAATAGCTGTATTATCAGGGCGCTCTAAACCGCCTTGGGTTTATTTTCCGGTTGGCACGTAAATAGCTGTATTCAGCAGTAGGTCGATAACAAGAAATCCACCCCGGGCTAAGGAGACGATGATGAAGTACGTGCTGTACGTTGCACTGGTTCTCGCGGGCGCACAGGTCCCAGCCTTGGCCCAGCTTCCGATAGCGGGCGATGCCGCTGCCTGGACGAACCAGCAAAAGCGTGCCTGGATTTACGAAAGGCTGGTAGCTCCGGTACAAAATGCCGCGCTGGCCCAGGCCTACACGGCAAAGCTAGCGGCAATGAATGGCGGGCAACTGGACCAGACGATTGCTTCTTATCAGCGACAATTGTCGTACCAACAGCAGTTGGTGTACCAGCAACGGTTACTGCAACAACAGCAGCAATATCGGCAACGGTTGCTGCAGCAGAATGGTTTTCGGCCCATTGTGACGTGGCTACCGACAGGAACAAATTTCTCGGCCAGCGCCGTGGTTTCAGCAGATCGGCGGCATGTACGGATGTCGCTGGCACCGTTCTTTTCGTCCATTCCACGTGTTGACACGTTTAATTATTCGACCGGGCACTACCGCAATGTCTATATGGCCAACCCGCCGACGACCCGCGCGACCGAATCATCACGGGTGCGTCCAGAGCATCAATGGTACAAGAAGATTCGTACTCTGCGTTAAATCGGTGCCAACGGCGTCACTGGCCGGGCGCCGGTTGCTTACCTTAAATGCCTTCTGTAAAGCAACATGCGTTGTTTCTCGCCGAGGCCCGAGGTTTCTCTCTGGTACTTGCAGGGTGGGGGGCGTAAACTATACGTCATCAGGCACAACCGGCATCGGAGTTCCGTCCCACCTTTTGCGGAGATCAAAATCATGAAACGTGTTGCATTGACTGCTTTAGCTCTTACTCTGGTTGTGGCAACCGGGCTAGTAGGCGCTGATAAGAAAGCGGAAACCAAGAAGGCAGCAAAGACCGTCGTTGTGGGAGCACAGGCACCCAGTTTTATCATTAAAGACACCAACGGCAAGCAAATTGACCTGAAGAAACTTTCCGCCAAGGGGCCGGTACTGATTCGCCTCACGTGTGGCTGCAGTGGCTGCGACAAGGAGTTGGCTTACTTCCAGGAATTACACAAGGCCTATAAGGGCAAGGGACTGACGAGCCTGGCCGTGTTCCGCGAACCTGACAAGAAGGTCGAGGCCTACGTCAAGAAAAAGAACCTCACGATGATGTACGCCGTGGACACCAAGGGCGCCAGTTGGAAAGTCTTTGAGACGACCACGATGCCAACCAACTTCCTCATCGAGAAGGGCGGAAGGATCATCGCGATTGCTAATGGCTGCGATCCAACCGGACTGCTGGCAACCAAGCTTTCGGAAAAGGTAGCCAAGCTCGTGGATAGCAAGGCCGTGAACGTTCAGAAGCAGGTTCAGGCCAAGGAAAAGAAATAGCGTGAGTTAACGAACCTCGATCGCACAACGCGGGTGGTCTGCAAGGGCAGATCGCCCGTTTTTTATTGATCGACCTGCTGGCAGTTTATTGCCGGGGTCGAAAACCCAGCGTCTTGGTTTGCGGAGCGGGTGCGCTGGCCCGTAGGTCGGTATCGAATACGCGATCCGGCGTGTTTCCGGCGAGGTCTTCAGGGTATTTACTGATGGAAATCTGGTAGCGCATTCGTTTCCAGGTGGTGCTGGGAACGAACTGCCAGGTCGATTCATCCGCGGCGAGAGAGACCGTCCCCTCGAGGGTGTTTCCGAGGGCATCGTGTACGCGAAGGCATCGGAGCGCTAATGCGTGGTCCAGGGGTTCCTGGAAATTCAATCGCAGTGGTTGGCGCGTATCAATTGCTGGGGGTGCCAGCTTCCAACTGCCGGGATCAGGCCGCTTTGAATCGGCGGGCATGGCCAAAAACGTCTTGGTGTGATCACCGGACAAATGCTGACCGTCCGCACCACGGAGCGTGGCAGGGACGCGGAGCGTGTAGCGTTTCCCCGCAACGAGTACGGGGCCCTCATCCTTTCGCAGGTTCACCCCTTGCTTAATGCGACCAGGATGGATCCAGAGTGTGAATCGGGTGGCGTCCGAGTTCCAGAGTTCCGTCCGGCGCCAGGGGCCGCGGAGAGGTTTTCCGGTTTCATCAAGGAGTTCTATCTTCGAGAAGATATCGCGACCCTCTCGCATCGGCGCTGAAAAATGAATGTAGAACTTGAGCTGATTAGCGGGAAGCCGAGCCGCGGACGGATACACGGTCGTTACGGTCGGGGGTGGACGAATGAAGTGGATAGGCGCCTGGTATTGTGTTTTGAAACTGAAATCCGGCCGGGGCGTATAGGTGATGATGTACGTCTGGCCCGGAACGAGACGGAAGCGCGGCGTGAATTGTAGCTTGCCCTTGCTGTAACGATAGACTCCAAAAATCGGCGGCCCGGCCTGTTGGGTTCTCGTCTGCAGAGAGACGCGTAGCAATGATTCACCGCGCCGGGTGCTGACTGTGCCGGTGGGAGACGCGAGGGTGGCGTCGGCAGGCACCAGGAACTGGACTTGTCCAGACCGGCCGCTGGTGCGAACCTCGATTGGAGAACCCGCCTGGGGGATCAGTAGCGCCAGTAAGCAGGGAATCAGCATGCGCCCTCCGGGTCTGGTTAGCGTCTTCCTGATGGCCTGCTAGGGAAGGTCCAGCGCGACAAGGTTCAGACCTTTACCGGTGTCTTGAATGGTGAGTGCCTGCGATTTCCCAAGTCGATCCATTTGCATGACACCGTGGTAGGAGTCCACCATCTCGATCCGATCCGTGGCCGGCTCGAATCCGGATTTGAGCCGTCGGACCGCTTTTTCGTTGACCGCGGATTCGCCCGCGAGCAGACCTTGCTGAAACTTTACCGTCCAGTAGGGACTGGGACCGAAGGGCTTTCGCGAATGATGGAAGCGGAACGTATTGACCAATACGAAGGGCTGCCCCCCCTTTTCGTAGATGAACATGTCCACAGGTCGGTTTCCAGATCCGAGCTCGATCATACTCGATCCTTTTACGGTGGCACC
>JAYGDH010000512.1:0-2742 GCA_046583055.1 Pirellulaceae bacterium
GGCCTGGAAGAACATCCTCGACATGCGGCGGGCTATCGATTACCTGCAGAGCCGCGACGAGGTTCTTGATGACCGGATCGGTTGCTACGGGCACTCGATGGGTTCCACGCACCTCTGGCTAGTGGGTCCCTGGGAACCACGCCTGAAGGCCCTGGTCGGGAACTGTTGTCTGCCAACCTACGCGGGCATTCACCGCGAAGAGATGTTGCACTGTTTCCCTAACTACGTGCCCGGCATCTACCCCGAGGCTGATACACCCGATATCGCTGCCTTGATCGCACCGCGTCGCCTGCACATGAATTTTGGCGAGCAGGACGGTGGCAGCCCGATCGATGAGGTGCGACGGGGCGTCCAGGTCATTGCGCGGGCCTATGAAGCCCAGCATGCGGAAAAGAACTTTACCCACTATATCGAGGAGGGGAGTGGGCACATCCTGAGTGCTCGCATGTGGGAATTAACCCGTGAATGCTTTGCAGAGACGCTAAAGGCGTAGTTCCAGATCGCCAAACTGCCCTTGACGCAGCGGGCCAGGATTGGGACTATCCGCGGCCTCGAACCGGATCATTCCTCGCTGGAGACTGCGTCATGCGCCTCACGTTCACCCTGCTGGTACTGGCTGTTCTTCCTGCGACCCTGGGTTGTCCCACGATGGGGACGCATGCCAACCGGGGTGGCGCGACCGGGGGTTTACTCGGTGCGGCCACCGGTGCGGTCCTAGCAGAAGACAACCCCCTGGGCGGAGCCCTGGTGGGCGGTACGATCGGCGCCCTGGCCGGTTCAGCGATCGGCGATTCGGTGGACGCTGAGATCCAGCACGAACAGGCAGTCATCGCGAGGGATCAACAACGACAGGCCAATGCCGTCACCGTGTCAGACGTGCTCTCGATGTCCGCCTCGGGTGTCGATGCGGCCGTCATCACCGATCACATCAAGACACACGGGTCGGCTCATCACATCTCCACGGAGGACATTATCCAGATGACCCAGGCCCAGGTCGAACCTACCGTCATCAAGGCCATGCAGACCCACTACCAGGAAAGTCGTAACGCGACCCGGCGCCTGGCGCCGCGGACCACGCACGTAGAGCACCATTACGTTTCACCACCGGCGCCGTATTATTACCGCCGACCGGTACCTTATCGGCGCGGTGTCGGCTGGGGCTTTTCCTTCGGCAACTAGTCAGTGCCAGTCCTTCGGCAACTAGCCGCTGCCAGTCAGGAATTCTGCATGGCTCGCTGGACTGCCTCGCCCATATCGGCAGGGCTCTGGGCAACCTCGATGCCCGCCCCCTCAAGCGCCGCAATCTTTTCTTCTGCGGTTCCCTTGCCGCCGGAGATAATAGCGCCGGCATGGCCCATTCGTTTGCCGGGAGGTGCCGTCCGTCCCGCGATAAAGGCGGCGACAGGCTTGCTGACATGTTCCTTGACGTAGGCAGCCGCTTCCTCTTCTGCAGAACCACCGATTTCGCCGATCATCAGGATCCCTTCCGTCTGGTCGTCTTCCTGGTAAAGTTTCAGCAAATCAATGAACGAGGTGCCCACGATCGGATCACCGCCCAGGCCGACACAGGTGGATTGGCCCAGCCCCAGGTTACTGGTTTGCCAGACCGCCTCGTAGGTGAGCGTACCACTGCGACTCATGACCCCGATTTTACCTTGCTGGTGAATATAGCCTGGCATAATTCCCATCTTGCATTCGCCGGGCGTGATCAGACCCGGGCAATTCGGACCGATCAGCGTCGCTCCCGCTTCCTTGACCACCTCGAAAACATGGACCATGTCCATGACAGGCACGCCCTCGGTAATCGCGGCAATCACCTCGATACCGGCATCCACCGCTTCCAGGACGGCATCCGCCGTAAAGGGAGCCGGCACGAAGATCATCGTGGCACTGGCGCCCGTTTCCGCCACCGCCTGTTCCACCGTATCAAAAACCGGCAGGCCTTCCACCGACTGGCCTCCCTTACCCGGCGTGACACCACCGACCATCAGGGTCCCGTATTCCTGGCAACCCTTGGTATGAAAACCACCGGCTCCACCCGTAATGCCCTGGCAAATAACTCGTGTTTCTTTATTGATCAAGATGCTCATGTGTCTTCTCTAACTGGTCGAATAAGATTGCCTTACGTCTATCGCGATACCATCAGGCCGAGGCGGCCTGCACCACTTTTTCCGCGGCGTCGGTAAGATCCATCGCCGAAATAATGTCCACGTCACTTTCTTCCAGCAGCCTGCGACCCTCCTCGACCTCGGTTCCTTCCAGGCGAACCACCAGGGGGACACTAAAACCAACCTCCCGGGATGCCTCCAGGATGGCCTGGGCAATGGTCGTACACCGCGCGATTCCCCCAAAAATATTCACGAGAACCGCTTTCACACTGGGGTCATCCAGCAGGATCCGAAAAGCCTCTGTCACCTGTTCCGTGTTGGCGCCGCCGCCGACATCCAGGAAGTTGGCGGGCTGTCCGCCGTGCAGCTTGATGATATCCATGGTGCTCATGGCCAAGCCGGCACCGTTCACCAGGCAACCAATATTGCCCTCGAGATTGACATAGCTGAGCCCGGCATTACCGGCCCGCACCTCGGCCGGATCTTCCTCGGCCAGGTCTCGCCATTCTTCCAGCGCCGCATGCCGAAACATGGCGTTATCGTCAAAGGTCACCTTGGCGTCCAATGCGATCAATTCTCCGTCAGTGTTAATCACCATGGGATTTACCTCCACGAGGCTGCAATCGGTCTCCAC
>JAYGDH010000551.1:0-10699 GCA_046583055.1 Pirellulaceae bacterium
GCCGGGGCCGCTCCACGCGGCGCGCGACCGCCCGCCCGAGGTGTTCCTCGTAGCGTAGGGTACGCTGACGGAGCGGGGCGAACCGTCCCCTAACCCCGCGCTCCAATCTCACCCCGGCGTCCGTGATCCGTCGTCCGCGCCGGTCCACAGCGCCGCGCAAGGCCTGGGCCAGTCGCACGAGCACTTCCTGGCGATCAACCCGGGGCAAGTGAAGTTTATTGGGAGTCCTGGTGAGCAGTTCCAGGCGGCTGAGGCATTCTTCATAATTTTTTTCAGCCAGGTCAAATCGGCGATAATCCTGGTTAATGATCCCCATGGTGAACTGGGCGGGGGTATTATAAGGGTCCAGGTCGGCAATTTTCTGCAGGTGATTATGAGCATTCTGCATTGCGCCCAGGTCGTAATAAATAGCAGCCAGCCATTTATGTGCCGGCACATAACTCGGATTGATCAGCAGGGCCTGGTTTAATGTCGCAATGGCCGAATCTATCTGCTGGATATCACGTAGTTTCTTACCGATCAAAACGAGTGCGGGAACACGGGTATCATCATGCTCACGGGCAAGCATTAATTCATTCATGGCCTGGTCCAGTGCGTCCGGATTACTACTTCCAACCCGGGTTCCCAGGGCTCCCGCCAGCAGGTGCACGTGCGGCTCGAATCCCGGCGCATCCTGCAGGGCAACCAGGTGAACTGCAACTTCCGGATTGTCATTCTGCTCAATGGCCAGCAGTGCCCGTTCAAAATGCTCTTCCGGAGAAAGGACTTCCTCGGCTGGCTGGCAACCCGTCAGTACACTGCTGGTTACGAGCAGTGCCAACAACAGGCGACCCCTACCTTGACCAGCCGGGGGAAACACAAATGCCCGGAGGCCTTGAACGATGTTTAGCGAGTGCTGTCTCACGATAATGATTCTCCCATTTTATCGACTGCCTGGGCAGCGAAAACAAAACGTATTGATCAAGGACTAGTGACGGTCTTCAACGGTTCCAGCAGGGTCATGGTCTGGCTCATGGTCAGATCGGTGATCTTCTGCAACTCACCGTTTGGCCAGTAGATCGTAAGGCCAGTCACATCAACTCCCGAGGCAACTCCCCAGGTAACTCGCAGATCACTATGTGACAGGTAGCTGCCACCTCCTTTAACCATGCGAAGCTGATCTCCCGCAGAGGTATGGAGCAGTAATCTCGCACCGACCGCATCCCGATTTCCCTGCCGCCCGATTAAACGCACGCGGAGCCATCGGTTATCATTCTTCGTTTCATTTATCAGGAAAGCTACCGGCTCAAAACTGTTCGACACCAGCACATCCTGTCTACCATCGTTATTCATGTCGGCAAGTGCCAAACCACGGCCACGATGTCGTTGAGCAAAATACTGATCTTCAGCAAACTGTTTCCGGACGAAACGCCTCTGTTTTTCGTTGATCAAGAGCAAGGGCAACTGGCGCACCCGACCCGACGGCGGGAAATTAATCACGTGCCCATTGATGACGATCAAATCTTCGTCGCCATCGAAATCCACGTCCAGGAACGCTGTCCCGAAACCGACAAACAATCCACCCAGGGCCGTCACTCCCGCTTTATCACTAACGTGCAGGAACGTTCCCTTGCCCACATTCTCGTAGAGTGCAAACGATTCCTGCTCGTAATTGGCTACCCAGATGTCCGGCATTCCGTCACCATTGTAGTCCCCCACGTCCACTCCCATACTGCCATTGGGTGCCCCACTATTATCCAGGGCCACGCTATGCAGCAAGCCGACTTCCTTGAAAACACCCTTGCCATCATTCAGGTAAAGGAAATTATCCGTCGTATCGTTGGCGACATAGATATCCAGGTGACCATCCAGGTTGACATCAGCTAACATCACCCCCAACCCCTTGCCATCAATCCTCAGGCCCGCTTCTTTTGCTGCATTACGAAAAGTACCATCACCGTTGTTGTAGTAAATAGCATCTGGCAACGGGTCAAACTGTTTCGGAGGACAAATCTCTGTCGTACCGACATCGGCCCCGGCACAATGCGGATGATTCGCAAAAGACCAGTTCACGTAGTTACAGACATACAGATCGAGCAAGCCATCGGCATTGAAGTCACCCCACCCGGCGCTGGTACTCCAAAGTGAATTATCCAGTTTTGCCTGCTGGGCTATCTCGAGGAAAGTACCATCTCCCTGGTTATGAAACAGCAAGAGCTTTCCATAGCCGGTCACCAGCAAGTCTGGAAAACCATCGTTGTCAAAGTCACCTGCATGGCAACCGTGAGTAAAAAGCTGGTCACTTCCCAGGTCCGCTTCCTGGGTCACTGGACGAAAGGTAAGTCCGTCAGCATGGCGATACAGGGCGGAGGGCAATCCGAGTATCTTCTTGTTCTTGTATTTCCCGCCACCGGTAAAGAAAACATCCAGTTGGCCGTCCAGGTCATAATCCAGCACTGCCGTGCCACCACCCAGCGATTCCAGGATCGCATTATGGCCCGCTTCACGTCCGTTATGATACGTAAAGTCGATAGCTGCCAGAGTCGTGACATCCCTCAACTGCACATCCTTGCCGACCTCCGGCCGAGATAGGTCTTCCCCGGATTCCTCTGCCTGATTTCCACCTGACTGCTCATCCGAAGTCGACTGGCTTTCGAGAGGATTTTTCGCGGTTTGAGACTGACAGCCCGCAACCATACTACACCCGACGACCAACAGGATCGCGGTATTGAGGATGCCCGGTTTCATGAAGTGGCTAGGTCGTATCATGGAGTGTCCTGCTGCGATGCAGTAAAAAGTCTCTGGTATTCATCTGCCAACTCGTCAAACCTGGTGTTGGCTGGCTCCTCGCGAAATCGTTTACGGTAATAGGATTCCAGTTCCTTGAGTGCTTCGGGATGATCCGGCACGAAGGTCAGCACGCTCCGCAACCACATCAACCCTTCGCGACGACTCCCATACTCCAGGAAAATCCTGGCAATTTCCAACCGCGTGTCCGCGCCGGAAACACCGGGAGTAATCCGCTCGGCCAGATCGTTGGCATTCGCCAACTTCTCATTGATCTTGCGAACTTCTTGAAAATGTGCCTGGGCCTCTTCCGGTCGTCCCTCTTCTCGCAGCACGATTGCCAACTGGTAACGCGCCTCGGTATGTCTTGGATCCTGCTCGACAATCGGTTCCAATCGCTTGAGAGCCTCGCCGTACTTTCCACTATCCACATCCAACCGAGCCAATTCGAAAGACGCGGTCGGACTGCCTGGTTCAATTTTCAGTATTTGCACTAAAACCTCGCGAGCTTTCTCTGCCTTGCCCAGCAAACGAAAGCAATGCCCCTGTCCGGCCAGGGCCTCGGTTCTAAGCGACGCATCACCAGTAGCAATTTGAAAATACTTCATCGCCTGGTCAGGATGTTTTTGTGTCAGCAAAACACTCGCCAGGTGATAGGCCGACTGATAGTGGTTTGGGTCCAGCTGCAGTGCCTTGCGATAATCCTGTTCTGCTTCTTTCCACAACTCCATGTTCATCTCGACGGTACCCCGCAGGAACAGGGGGCGCGGGTCCTGGGGGAAATCATCCGACCAGCCTTTCAGTAGCCGCCGTGCCGCATCATATTGCTGGATCTGCAGGTATCCCTGGATAAAGGCATAACAAATTTCCGGCTCGTCACCCTGTGGATCTGACAATAACTGGGCCAGTCGTTTTTCGGCATCACGCATGTCTCCCAGTTGGGCCTGGGCCAACGTCTGTTCTCGAGTAACCTTGCTCATGTCGAAGCCAGCTGCCTGGGCCGCCATCAAGTGTTTGTGCATGATCCGCAACTCGCCCCGGTGCCGAGCCAGACGCGCCTTCAAGAACTCCAGGTCCGCCTTCCAGACCATCTGCCGAGGTCCCCAGGATTGCTGCAACTGCCAACGCTGTTCGGCCGTTTCCAGCAACTCGGACGCTTGCTGGTCGTGGCCCAGCATCAATGCCTGGCGAGCTGCCCAGGCTGGACTGCGAACGTACCACCAGAAACTGCCACCAAGCAGGCATACCACCGTTGCCAGTACCAGGACATGTTTCCAGCGAATCGCCTTTTTACGACGACGCACCGGCTTTCCAGACGATTTCTTGGCTGGTTTCCTGGTTGATTTCATAAGACTAACTGCCCAAAAGAGCCCCTGATTGCAATACGATTCATTGTAAGTCAAAGTGGCTAATTCCGGGGTATTTTATTGCCCCGGTCAGTCGCAGCGGCCGATTTATTTGCAGCTGAAAGTGTTTGATTCCACCAAATCGTTACATCTGATCGAACTGCACCCGATATTTCCCGAAATTGCCCGACCGCAATGTCAACGTCACCGTCATTGTCGAAATCAGCAACATCTGCCGTCGCATGGTAACAGGCTCCCGTTTCCAAGGCGTGCCGAACAAACTTGTGGTCCGCAACCTGTTCCAACCAGATTAAAGAATTGAAATCATTGGCATCATACTTCTGCATCATGTTGTCTGAAATCAAGGCACAGGCAACCAGGTCCAGGTCTCCATCATTGTCAATGTCCGCGACCGCGGCCCGATGCACCCCTGACATCGAGGCCAGCAGGTGATGTTTCCAACTGCCATCCTCCAGGTGCTCCAACCAGTGGATTCCATGGTAAGGGGCCACGTAAAATCGATCGAACATGTCCCCGTTCGTGTAGATCAAATCGATATCACCATCCTGGTCCAGGTCCGTCGGTTCCAGGCCGCTGGTTCCATAGGAGGGATTGTCTGCTGAAAAAATAGTCTGCACACGGAATGTACCGTCACCACGATTAAAGAAACCCACCACGCACTCGTGTTCCTGGCTAATGAGTGCCACGAAATCCATCTTTCCATCCTGGTTCAAATCCGTCGGTGTCACGCTGATGCAGCCATGGCGGTCATCAACAACACGTGCACGAAACCTGGGAATTCCATCCGTGAACCCGAGGTTCTCCAGCACATGGATCTGGCCAGTTGACCGCCAACCGAATTCTGCCACCACCAGGTCATAGTCGCCATCCTGGTCAAAATCAGCTATCTCGATATCCGTGACTCGACCCACACCACCAAGTAATTTCACCTGGTCAAAACCATCTCCTGCACGATTAGGTCGCAACCATAAAACCTGTCCCTTTCCATGATCCTCCGGCAAGAAACTACCCAGGTCTGCCACCAGCAATTCTTCCTTACCATCCTGATCCAAATCCACCACCGTGATATGTGCCGGGTGTGGCACCAGGGCCCGACGGCCATAAGTCACACCTTCCTGTGACAGCAACATCTCGACCAGAAATCCACGTCGCATGTCACATACCCACAAGGCTGGCTTGGTCTGCAGTGGACTGTCCTGTGGCTTGCTAAACCAACGTACATTGGCAACCGCCGGAGGCGATCCTTTGCCAAGGTCATCGATCCCAGAGTAGGCATGGTGCGTAGGTAAAAAACGAACCCGCGGCTTGTCTTCCAGAGGGGAGGCAAGCTTCACGGACATCTCCCTGGGAGCCAACCGACGATAATACTCCAGCACCACCTGCTTGGGTGGCATCTTAAGATCACGCCGCCCCGAATCAAAATAGAATCGATAACCATCATCGATTTCCTCTGGCCAGGCCGCCTGGGGAAACTGGTCTGGAGTGGGCACTGCATGACAGTCACCACAGAAACCGGCAACCTGGCTTCGTGCGGCCACCATGTCAAAATGATCGTCGCTCGAATCTAACTCACTGGAAATACCTGGTGGCGATTCCGGATTACCCGGATCGCGCTGGCCCGGGAACACAATCCAGGCGACCAACGAACCGCCGATCAGCAGTAAAATGCCCCATAGAATACGTTGATTCATACCCAACCATCTTTTCCCAGCACGAACGGTTCTGTGTTTTATCCTATCTATAACCAACAATTAGCCGTATCGGCAGGTCGCCAGATCACGGCTCTGTTTTAGCCCGAGTGCCATCCCTCATGGCAACCCGCCATCACATCTGGTCTGTTACGCAATAGACCCGCTAGTGGGTTCGGGAATTCGGCACACAAAAGTTGATCCATTTGCTGGAAAACGAGGCTTTCCAGCACACCCTATCGCCGGTTCTATCGGCGGCAAGGATTAACAGTGAAACGAGGTGATAATCCGTCCAGCCAACAACACGGCTGTTGTACCGGAATCCGTGCAGCATGTAGAATCGGGGCAACTGTCAGAGTTGGTGAGATCTGTACAACAGGTAAGAAATCAGCCGGGCAGGCGGGTTGATCGAGGGGCCCTGGCGTTTGATGTAATCAGAGCCCGATGGCATTCCGATAATTAGGTAACGAAGCGTGCGAGTTGGTACACATCCAGTACCGTGAACCCGAGTTGGTTAAATTTTCACCCACAGGGGATACCCTAGTGATGCGTTATTATCCCTGGCGACGTTTACGCCACCTGCCATCCTTGCTGCTCACATTCATTTTCCTGGGCCACGGCCTCGATATGCCACTGGCTGCCGCGGAGCTGCTGTATCCGGTTGCCGTGGTGGCGGCGCCTGACGGATCCATTTACGTGGCAGACCGAAAACTACCCGGCATCTGGAAACTTGAAAACGGGGAACTGGAAGTCTTCCTGCCTGGTGAAAAGAAAATCGGCGGATTCCTGAATGCCATTCGTTGCCTGGCCATAGACGCCGAAGGCCAGTTACTCGTGGGTGACAGTGCGACCCGCGAGGTCTACCGGATTAATGCCGAAAAGAAAAGTAGCGCCTTGACCGCCGGCAGCATCGGCATCCCCATGGATATCGCGGTCACGACTGATGGTGACTTACTGGTGACTGATCTGGAGCTCCAATGCGTCTGGAAAATCGCCAAGGCTGGAGGCCAGCCCTCGAAACTAGTCACGCTGAGCGGTCCCAGTGGAGTTGCCCTTGATGCCCAGCAGCAACTCTGGATCGTCTCACGCGCCAAGAATCCCTTGCAAAAGATCCTTGCCGATGGCACGCTGGAAATCGTGATCTCAGATCGCCCCTTCCGGTTTCCCCAGGACGTGGCGGTGGATGCTGCGGGAACTGCCTTCGTGAGTGACAGCTACCAGAAATGCATCTGGAAGGTGATCGCCGGAAAACCCCCGGAGGCCTGGGCTTCAGGGGAACCGTTTCAGAATCCCGTGGGACTGGCATGGTCCGGTAAGGACCTGCTGGTGGTCGACTCACGGGCACGAGATGTGTTCCGTGTCAGCGCTGACGGCAAGACAATTACGTCACTCACCGGTAAAAAATCATCGTCCCAACAAAAGTAGCTGCTGCCACAACCTTTAATTGGGGACCCTTTTAATTGGGGACCATGGTCCACCAGGGCTTCTGCTGGGCCAACGTGTACCTTTGACGCCACTGGTCGCTGCCATCGTCAGGTATGACCTTCATATCGACTCCTGGTGCGAACACCGGCCGGCGTCCATTCATGAAGTCATCCCAGTACTGGAGCCCATGGGCATAATCGTCGCTCAAACCACTGGGCCAGCTGACTTCGATCAACAAGTTTGGATGCGGATAGGGTTTGGCAATCGGCTCGATACGAAAGCGTTCGATGGCATCCCAGTCAAGTTCCACGCCCAGTCCCGGTCCCTCGGGGATCGCTGCCAAGCCGCCGTGCACGCGCAGGGGTTCCTTCAGCAACATGTTCTCATACAGGTTATGACAGTTAACGGCCGGCCAGCGAGCATGGCTGCAGACCGCTGCCAGGTGTAATGCCCAGACTGCCGTAATCCCGGTACCCACCAACTGCATCCAGAAAACCTTGTTGGCTTCGGCGATGATATTTGCCTCGTGCAGGACCTGGCTGGCACCACCATTGACGACAAAACCATCGCAGACGTCTTCCTTCAATGCCGTCATCAGGGGTGGACTACCAACGTGCATGGCAATGGGAATCTGCGTTTGGCTGCGCAAGTACTTGTTCCCGGCAACATCTCCCTGCGGGATTGGTGACTCGTAGATCTTCAAATGAGGATACTTCTCCATTTCACGCAGCAACCTCACTCCGTGGGCCGAACTGTTACACATCGTGTTGAAATCCAGATCGATCTCGAAGTGATCAGGAACTTCTGCCGTTACAGTACTCAGCTGCTTATCAAGGTCAAACCAGGGCCTGGCCTTGAACTTGTAACTCGTGTATCCCTGTCGAATTGACTCCTGGCATTCCAGCAACCAGTCTTCCGGCGACATATCGATTGACCACCACGAGACAAAGGCATCGTCTCGTACTTGCTGGCCCATCAACTGATGCAAGGGTACCTCGCAGGATTTTCCCACCGCGTCAAACAATGCCATCTGCAGCCCGGCTCCCAGGGAATCATCCCACATGATTTCGGTTGCGATCTTCCCCATGGATCGTGCCACCGATGCATCGGTGACCTCGCCCCACGTGTAAAATGGCATCGTTTCGCCAACGCCAACGATGCCATTTTCAAGTGTCACTCGACAAAGCTCAAGAATCGTCCAGTGCGGCAACTCGCGAATCATGTTTCGGCGAGGCACTTCACGATAAGGAACATCCACCCAGATTCGCTCGATATCTTTGACCGTTAATTTCATGACAGATCCAATGCATCCCCATCTCTAGCAGTATTGTTAGGCAGCGAGTTCTTCCCTCAATCGACGACCCAGGGGGTCAACTTGATCCGCTACCAGGCAAAACGGATTAATGACAATCTCTCCCTCATCAAGCTTCCCATGACCGACGTAGATTGGTGGATCCCCGTCACGCAGGACTCGACAGATCTCCATTGCGCTGCGAGATAAACGAGCCGGATCCAACTGGATTTCCAGTCGACAGGGAGTCTGACCATCTGCCAGATCCACGATGCGACACGTTACCGGGCAACCAGCGAGTTGGCCTGCCAACTGCTCTAACCATTGAACCTGGTCAACCAGCTCCTCGTCGTAAGCACCCTGGCTAAACAGTTCCAGGGCTGTGAGCAGAGCCATTAATTCTTCCTTGGCCACTTTCATCGATCTTCCCAGCCCATGGCGTGGCAAGCCGGCCAACTGGCTCTTTTCCAGCCAGTTCTCGGGGGGATCCCACAAGTCCCAGTGATCGTCCATATCGAGCATTTGCAGAGCTGCGGCAGTGACCAGGTCCGTGCGACCACAGAGGATACCGGTTGCCTGCGGACCACGAATTGCCTTGCCACCGCTAAAAGCGACCAGGTCCGCCCCGGTGGCGGGAATCGCCTGCAGATTCTCCCGTGGAGGCAGCTCGCCGGCAGCATCTACCAGGACCGGCAATCCGCGATCATGAGCGGCCTCGACTACTGCCTCCAGGCCAGGCCGCGAACTGGGCGTCAGGACGTACAGGATTCCAGCCGTTTCCGGGCCACAGGCAGCCAGGTATTCCCACACCTCGGTCCGTCGCACACCCGCACCAGCTACCTGTTCGTTGAATCCCACCTCGACCAGGCGGACACCAGCAGCACGCACGGCATGATCGTAACCATTACGATGTTCCCGGGCGACAACGAACTGGTCGGCAATGCCGCGACAGTCCGGCAAGCGTTCCATGCGGGCCACGTCCAGCCCGGTAAGAATAGCTGCCGCACCCAGTGTGAGTGCAGCGGCTGATCCGCTCGTCACTAACCCTGCTTCCGCTCCCGTCACGGCAGCAATTTGCCGACTGGCAGCTGCCTGCAATTGTTCCACGGGTACTGTTTCCTGGGCCGCTACTCGGTAAGCCTCGAGTACCGCTTTGGGTAATCGTGCTCCTCCCAGTCGCGTAACCGACCCGGAAGCATTGATGATTGGTCGGATTCCCAGGTCGTGATAGGTCGTCATGGTCGAATTCGAGGGCTCGTACTACGGCATAAAGGGGGGAATCTCGGCAACTTCAACCCCGTCGATCATATCCTGAACAAACTTGGCAGTCCGTTCTACAATCGCATCAATCATCACCTGGCCGGCCGCAGCGGTGGCTTCCAGGGGTTCCTTGTCTTCCTGGTCCTGCATGGCGTCCTCCCGCACGTTTTCTGGAAATGCCGCCATCGCGAAGGCTGTTTCGAATTCCTGGGCATGACCGGGAAACCGTCCCGTAGCAAGATTATCCTGGGCAATATCCTTCGGTAGGAAGTCCCAGTAAGAACGGAAATGCAAGTTAATTTCCAGTCGTTGCAGGTACTGTCCCCACATTCCCTCGCACGGTGCCACGTTACCACCGTGACCATTCAGTACGAGGATATTCGTAAACCCTGCATGATGCATACTGCGAATAGCATCAAAAAGAACAGCTAGCCAACTACCTGGCATGGCAGACATCGTACCAATATGCCGCATGTGATGTTCGCTAATCCCCACGCTCATGACCGGTGCCACCAACACATGGGGTGCCAATCGACTGGCGATTTCGTGAGAGACATGAAGACAACTTGCCCAGTCATGTTCCATGGCCAGGTGTTCCAGGTGCTGCTCGGTAGCAGCCGTGGGAATAATACAGGCCTTCAATTCTCCCGACTGCATGCGTTCGCGAAATTCGCGACGGGTCTGTTTAAACACGGATAGTTTTGTAATATCTGTCGCGGACACGTGCTTCACCCCCTGCAATTTTTCCTACCTGAGGTCAGACCAGGACGGTCATTCCATCACATTCGGGATTGCACCAGCTAGGCCATTTCATCGTCACTCACGACCAACTCGTCAATCGCTTTTGCCAGTTGCATGGCTTCCTTGATCGATTTTTTCATCCACTCAGCTTCCTGGCCGCT
>JAYGDH010000562.1:0-2611 GCA_046583055.1 Pirellulaceae bacterium
TCCCGACAGCAAGGGTCGTCAAATGGAACTGCGTGTTCCGGCTAAAAAACCGAGGGGCTGCCATCGCCAGTGGCAATCACTCCTTTGAAATACTGGTCCTGGTTGGAGACCTGGAAACGGTCCGCACGGGGCTAAAAAAGCTATCGAATACCCACCCGGCAGGGAATTCGTAGATCTGCCGCTAAAAAAACTTAGACTGGCACGGTTTTTTGCCGACGGCTATAATAGAACCAAGACTTCGAGATTTCGCGTGCGTGACAAACCACTGATTTTATCCGAAGGTCGCTATCATGCTTACCATCTTCGATCCGGCAGACCGGCAAAACCAGTTTTGTGATGGCCTTTCACGTCGCAACTTTCTCAAGATCGGTGCCCTCGGAGCGGCCGGACTGACGCTGCCACAATTGCTTGCAGCCGAAGCCAATGCGGGCATTGCCAAGTCGACCAAGTCGGTCATCCTGATCTACCTGGTCGGTGGCCCACCTCACCAGGACATGTTTGACTTGAAGCCCGAGGCGCCGCGTGAAGTTGCCGGTCCCTGGCGCCCCATTGAAACCAACGTTCCAGGTATCGAGATCGGTGAACTGCTGCCCATGATGGCCAAGCGGATGGACAAGTTCACGGTGATCCGTTCCCTGAACGATGCACAGAGTGGTCACGATGCCGTCCAGTGTTACACCGGCCGTACCCACGCCGGTCCGATTCCCACCGGTGGCTGGCCCCAGTTCGGTTCCGCGGTCGCCAAGCTACAGGGTCCGGCGATCCCCTCGACGCCCCCGTTCATCAGCATGTGCTATCCGTGCACGCATGGTCCTTATAATGAACCCGGCCCCGGTTACCTCGGCATATCGCAGGCACCATTCCGCCCCATGGGCCCCACGCGTAAAGACATGATCCTCAACGGCGTCACGACCGATCGGCTGGCCGATCGCAAGACGCTGCTCGCCAGCGTGGATCGTTTTCGACGCGAGACCGATAGCAGCGGGATGATGGACGGACTCGACACCTTTACCGAGCAAGCCCTGGGAATCCTGACCTCGTCGCGACTGGCAAAGGCCCTGGACCTGTCCCAGGAAGACCCCCAGCTCGTGGCCCGCTATGGAACCGGAGATCCCACCAAGTTCATCGATGCAAACGGAGCACCCCGGGTGCCCCAGAGTTTCCTGGCCGCGCGTCGCCTTATTGAAGCGGGTGCCCGGGTTGTCACGGTCAATTACAGCAAGTGGGACTGGCACGGCGGACTCAATGCGGAAGGCCGCGCAAACAACTCGATCTTCCTGCGCGAAAAAGAAGATTTCCCCATCTTTGACAACGCCATCACGGCGCTAGTCGACGACCTGCACCAACGAGGCCTGGACCAGGACACCGCCGTCCTGGTCTGGGGTGAGTTCGGCCGCACACCGAAGATCAGTGCCAAGGTCGGCCGTGATCACTGGCCACGTGTTGCCTGCGCCCTGATGGCGGGCGGTGGCATGCGACATGGCCAGGTGATTGGAGCTACGGACCGGCTGGCAGGTGAACCCGTGGATCGTCCCGTGTCATTCCAGGAAGTCTTTGCGACACTCTACCGACACCTGGGAATCGATACCCAGCAGGCCACCATTGATGACCTGCATGGCCGACCTCATTACCTGGTGGATCCTGACAAGCATCCACTCCCGGAATTAATCTAGCCCTGATGATCGTTTCCAGCAGTCGCCGCGTCACACGAGGTTTACGCCTCCTGTCATATCGTCGCCGCCTGCTCCTGGTTTGCCTGGCCAGTTCCCTGCTGAGTGGCACGTTCGCTCCTGTCACTGGCAGCGGGGCAGATCCCGAAACGACCCATTGGCCCCAGTGGCGAGGGCCGCTGGCAACCGGCGTTGCTCCCACCAGCAATCCACCTGTGGAATGGAGCGAGACCAAGAACATTCGCTGGAAGACCCCCCTTCCTGGCAAGGGTCATTCCACGCCTGTCATCTGGGGCGATCACGTTTTTGTCACCACCGCCATACCCCACGGTGCAGCGCTGCAACCACGCTTCAGTGGAGCCCCCGGGGCTCATGACAATGCGGCGATCACACAGCATCAGCAATACGCGGTACTGGCACTGGATCGACGCACGGGCAAGATTCTCTGGAAGCGTACGGTCAATCGCCAGCTACCTCACGAGGGGGCCCACAACACGGCCAGCCTGGCATCAAACTCACCGGTAACCGATGGAAAACGGGTCTATGCATCATTCGGATCCCAAGGGATTTACGCGCTGGACATGAAGGGAAAAACGAGCTGGCAGGTACAGCTGGGGAAGATGAAAACCAAGCACGGCCATGGCGAAGGGAGCTCACCAACCCTTTCTGGAAATACGCTGGTGGTCAACTGGGACCACGAGGGCAGTTCCTTCGTCGTTGCACTGGACACCGCGACCGGCAAACAACGGTGGAAGAAGTCTCGCGATGAGGTCACCTCCTGGGCCACACCGATCGTCGTGCAACACGAGGGCAAGTCCCAGGTGATTATCAGCGGAACCGGGCGGGTCCGCAGTTACGACCTGGCCACGGGGAAGATCAACTGGCAATGCGGTGGCCTGTCGGCAAACATCGTCGCCTCACCGGTAGCGGCCGATGGCATG
>JAYGDH010000582.1:0-5475 GCA_046583055.1 Pirellulaceae bacterium
CCCGGGGCACCCGACGAACTTTCCTTCTACGCCAGCTCGGGCAAGTGGCACGGCAAGGGAGCCATCATGACGCGCCATACCCTACGACAGGATGGCTTTGTTTCAGCCTCGTCACCCCTGTCGGGTGGAGAGCTCGTTACCCGTCCCCTGACCTTCGCCGGCAAGCAGCTGGCCGTCAATTTCTCGACCTCCGCCGCTGGCACACTCAAGATCGAGATCCAGACACCGCAGGGGCAGCCCATCCAGGGATTCACCCTGGATGATGCTGACGAAACCTTTGGGGACGCGCTGGATCGTAGCGTTAGCTGGAACGGGTCGACCGATGTCAGCTCCCTGCAGGGACGTGCTGTCCGGCTGCGAATCACGCTCAGTGACACCGATCTTTATGCGATCAAATTCAGCTAGACGGTTAGTTAATTCTTGCTCGCTGCATAGACGTGCTGCAAGGCAGCGGCCAGGTCCAGCCGTCGAAAGGTATGCCCCGTCCCAGGATCTTTCACCGCTACCCCGGTTTCCTGCAGGATCGTCATCATCGCCACCGGCAAGTTCTCTCCATCATCCTGCCACTTGTAACCCGTCTTCTCGATGGCCTCTCGCAACAACATCACGGCCCCACAAACGATGGCGTTGGAACTACTGGTCGCCCCCGCAGGCACCACCAGGGCAATCTTTGCGTGACGATCGAGATAGACCTCGTCCTTGCCTGCTTTCACTGCCCCGATGGCAAAACAATTAGGCTGGCAGGCAGGCCAGGAAATCCCCTTGGTAAAATTATGATTACCGGCCGGCGCACTGACCCAAACCCCGATTTTTCGCAGCCGAGCCAGCTTCTCATCGATCTCCGTTTTGACTGGTTTCGCATGCGCCAGATCATCCACGGGTGCCAGGTTCACCGTGGTAATCCGGTGCTGCTTATGATGATCAATCACCCACTGCAACCCGGCCGCCAGTGTCTTGCTTTCCTTGATGTTACAGTGACAACATTCCACCGCACGAACCACCGCCACCTGGTTGTTGTAGGCCACTCCCCACTTCCCCTGGTAATTCAGGGAAGAAGGAACACCGATGGTGGAGCCATGGTAACCGCGCCCCTCGTGCTGCGGGTTATTATCGCCGTCGACCGCGTCATAGCTCACACGCACCTTGGGAATCCCGTCCACGCGGGCCTGCCATTCCGGCATCGACAGCTTGCAGCCATCATCCACCAGTGCCAGCGTCTGCCCCTTGCCAAAGCTGAGCGTTTTGGCATAGCGAGTCCAGGCCGTGACGATACCCGCCTGGCGAAACCCTGTGGCCTGGACGGGTTTACCGATAACCGGATCCGCAGCCATTACGGGAACCGCAAACAGCAGCATCACGAGCAGGCAATGGGCCATCCATCGCATGATCTTAGCTCTTGTAGATCTTGTGGCGGGGACGATCCGAGAGGATCTGTTCCTTGCCCCAGTTGGTGACATTGCGAAACGCCTCGCTTTGTATGAAAGCGGAAAAAGCTGCCTCGTCAGACCATTCACTGGTGATGAGGTAAGAGGCACCATCGCCAACATCTTTCCAGAGCGTGGAACTGGTATGTCCGTCGGCAGCATTGAGCGCGTCAATTACCGCTGCAAACTTATCTTCAAAATCCTGTTGTTTACCTTCGATCACGTGATAGTTCATGCCAACAGTAATCATTTCAACTCAACTCCGTTTCTCTTTTCAGGAACACGATATCTAGAACTGCAAGGCTGCCACGATAAGAGTCGTGACGCCATGGAGCCCATTATAGAGGCTAACCTCGGTAACCAACAACGGCCCACCTGGAGAATTCCCTGGGCCCGTCCCCTGCACCTGCTCACGGATGGGCTCAGTCGAAGACCTCGTTGAGCACGCGACCGTTAGCAACCAGCGTCACCGGACGCCCGGTATTGGTGTAGTATTCCTTGTGGTGGTCAATACCGACCGCCTGCAGGATCGTTGCCGCGATCTCATCCGGCTTGATCTCGGTTTGATCATCCGGCCCGGAACCGCTTGCATCGGAACCACCCAGCAACAATCCCTGGTGTGTCCCGGCACCCGCCATCACGCAAAAATTATTGCGGGGAAAATGGTCACGTCCTCGATCCTTGTTAATCTTCGGAGTACGCCCGAACTCACCCATGGCAATCACCAGCGTGCGATCCAGCAACCCTTTTTGCTGAAATGCAGAAACGACCGCATCCAGGCCATTGTCAAAGGCCGGCACCAGTTCCTTGTGCTGGGTAAAGTTGTCCAGGTGCGTATCCCAGCCCTTGTGGGTCATCGTCACGAACGGCGCCCCGAACTCGATCAAGCGGGTGGCCAGCAGCAACCCCTGACCAAGGTCGTTATCCGCAAACAGCGACTGGATCGATTCCGGCTCTTTGCTGACATCAAACGCATCTCGCGTACGACTGGAAAGAATCATGCTCTCGGCCTGTTCTCCCAGGGACTTCAGAGCACCGGTCAGGTTGCGGTTATTCTGACTCCCGGCGAACCGACCATCGAGGTCCTTGAGTAACTGGTTACGCCGACGCACCTTGCTGACGGTCAATCCCTCCGGCAAGGTAATACCCCGCACCTCGAACGGTTCACCTTTCTTGGGTGTCGCATTCGTTTTAAAGGGAGCATAGGCATCCCCCATGTAACCGGCATGCCAGTCACATTCAGGAATCGCCACGAAGGGGGGGATCTCCCCTTCGCCCGGATACACGCGGCTCACGATGGAGCCGATGGCGGGAAATTGCAGCGCTGGCGTGGGCCGATTACCGGTTGCCAGGTACTGCTGTCCCTGGGGGTGGTCGCCCGTCGAATGGCTAATACCGCGAACCAGGGTATAGCGGTCTGCACGGGCTGCATACTTCGGCATGTACTCACTCACCACGAGCCCCGGTATTTTGGACTGCACGTGACCAAAGCTACCCCTGGTATCGGCCGGCCCTGCCGGTTTCATATCGAGTGTTTCCAGATGTGACGGCCCACCGGCAAGATTAATAAACAACACGGCATCCGCACGACGTTTTTCCGTTTCTGCTGCCAGCAGCGATCCCAGCCCCAAGGGCAGGGACAACCCGGCTGCCCCCGCGCAGCCAACCCCCAGAAAACTTCTCCGTGAAATATTGTTCGCCTGCCTTGTCATGCCCAGGATTCCTTTAATGATTCGTTTGAAATTCTCTCGTATTCAACAAGGCCCACAGTAGTTCACGCAATCCCTCGATGGTGGATGTGGCTGACTGCAGGTGCTGCCTGGACCGCTTCATTTCCGCCTCTCCAGGCAATCGCCCCAACGTACGATAGTAGGCCGTCCTCACCAGTTGACTATCGGCCAACTGCTCCGGCCTGGTCACCGGCTGATCTGCGGAGGCCTTCACGATTACCTTGCCAGTAGTTTCCGAGATCAGCTCTTCTCCAAGCTGGCTGGCAATCTCCACCAGCCAACCATCAGACCGCTCAATCTGTTCAAGCATTTCACGGTCATTACGGGTAAAAAGAGACTGTAGCAATGTCGGGGCCGCCTTTCGCTCACAGTCACAGTTAGTTAACCGGGTCGGTTTTCCAAAAATGGACAGTGCATAGCCGATTGCCTGGGGAGAGAGGCTTCGCGGATGAAGCGTGATATCCCGCCCTGCCATTTTCTCCAGGTAGCTTCCATTACGATCCGTGCGAGCCGTCGCCTGCCGAATACTATCCATGATCACTTCCGCCGGCAGGCGACGAATTCGGTAGTGACTGAAATTGCGTCCGTCGTTCTGGTTTGTCTCGTTCGTCTGCCAGCTTAGCTGGTACGTCCGGCTACTGGTGATAGTCCGATGCAGCCACTTCATGTCGTAACCCTGCCGCACAAACTCACTGGCCAGCCAATCCAGCAGGGGCCGGTTCGAGGGGGGATTTCCAGAATTAAAATCATCCACCGGATCAACGATGCCAACACCGAAATAATGGTGCCAGACGCGATTCACGAAAGCTCTCGCAAAGTAGGGATTATCCTTACGCAGCAACCACTCCACCAGCGGTTCCCGGGGATCTGCAAAGGCGTTCAGGTCGAACGGTTCTCCTCCCAGCAAACGAGCCAGGCTAGGATTCTTTCCCGGAGGGTCGACGTAAATCTCCCGCCAGGGGATTGGCAATCCCTCGCGTGAAACGCGCTGGTACATCTGCCGTCGCAACGCCGCCGTATTGAGCTTCTCCGGGACTCCCAATCGATGTCGCAGCTGATCGTGACCATGACTCACCTCCGGCGCAACACCCCAGCGAATTCGACTGAAAAAATTCGTGAAGTGGTCGAAGTCCTGTTTTGACCACTGATCGAATGGATGCTTGTGGCACTGGGCGCACTGCAAACGAACCCCGAGAAACACGTAACCAAAGGAGAGTGCTTTCTCCAGCGGCTTGTTCAGGTCGCTTCGTGCCCAGTAATAGTGCATCGAACGATCTTGCTGAGAAAAGCCCGGATACCCGGCCTCCTGGATCAACTTGCTGTGCTGCCAGGTGAATTCTTCATAAGACTGACCCGGCTCACGACTCTCCGCCAGGATGATACCTGCCGCGATCTTGTCCCAGCCGGTGTTTTCCACCAGGCGGCGACGGATCCAGGCTTCCCACTGCTGCGCAGCAAGGCTATTCATATCCGTGGAACCAAGATATTGACCGTTACTCCCGGTCAGATCCGTCAATTTCATCGCCCACCAGTTGTAATAGGCAGGCGTTTCCAGCAGCTCGTGGATACGTTTCAATCGTTTCCCGGGTAAACGATCCGAAACAAACTTTTCAACCTGGTCCGGTGTGGGCAAGGTACCTGCCACGTCCAGCATCACGCGCCGCAAGAACTCCTCGTCTGTACATGTGTCGGACGGTACAATCCCGAGCTTGGAAAGACGATCCACGACCAGTGCATCCACGCGAGTTGGTGTGGGCACCGTTGGGAAACGATCTCCCACCTTGTCAGAGAGAGGACGAATCACAGAGATATCCCGCACGGCCTTGTCGTAGGTCACGATCACATGGGTCGCTCCTGCTCCCCGAGAAGTCACCAGGCCATCAGGATTGACCACCGCCACCGCATCATCCTTGACCTGGAAACGAGCCAGGGGAGTCACATCCTCACGAGTGCCGTCATCCCAGGTCACGATAGCCGACAACTGGACCTTCTCATCACTCGAGGCAAAAAGGATCTCCGCGGGCGTGACCTGAAAGCCGACCACCCGGTTGACTTCAGGCTTGCCGGAGGCCCCGGACGTGATCCACCGCTTCAACAAACGGTGTTCCCATTCTCCTTTTTTGAAACGTCTGCCGCCTCCATGTTCTTCCACGCCCGTCGGTTTCAAAAGGATCAGGCTCGACTCGACGTCATCAGCCATCACGCGGCCCCGTTCTTCGTCCAGCAGTTGCTTGTGATCGGCCGCGAAATCGTAACCGAACATCGAGAGCGTGAAACCACCTTTACCCTGGAATGAACCATGGCAAGAACGCCCGTTACAG
>JAYGDH010000597.1:0-3423 GCA_046583055.1 Pirellulaceae bacterium
GTCTCGGCTTCGTCACCAAACTACTCGAAGCAGCATACCTTTCCCTTTCTGGTGCTTTCCGTTAGCCCTTGATTCTTGTGACGACATGTTTACCATTAGTTGGTAGAGCTGCTATTTTAGCGGATTAGATGTTACGGTCTCCAGCAGGCAGTCGATTCACAAAGGGGTCAATTATGTACCGTCGATTATTCTCGGGATTGGTCGTTTGTTGCTCAATCATTTGCGTCAGTGCTTTCTCTAGTAACACGTCGGGCCAGGTTAGCGTCGAAACTAGTGACGCCACTGGGAACTACGCAACTAGATGGAAAGGTACCTGCACCCAGTGCAAAAGGGTTAGAATTAAATCCACAGAGAAAAGACCAACTGATACCACCTGTTTCAAGGTCACCAACGGTGATCGATGTAAGGGCACCGTGATTTGGCAAGCTAAATAGCAAGAGCTACATCAGCCAGTCACACACTAGCCAAAGTAAATAATCTAAACCACGTCCTCAAAAGGGCGTGGTTTTTTTATGCCGGCAGCTGATGGTGGCGGCGCGAGCTGCCCTTAGAGCGAATCCACAATGATATGCCAATCCGCGTTGTTGAACTCAGCCGGTGTCAACCTGCGTTTGCCCTTGCTGGCAGAAAATACCGCGGCAGGATCCCTAACAATTACACCCGTCAGTTCTTTCCCTGCCGCTCCTGGCTCCAAGTAGACAGCCGTAATAACCACGCCATGTCCAACGTTTTGATCGGGATAGCTAAGCCCAAGAATGACAGGTACTTTGCTCTTCAAAGAGAGTGTCAGCGTACTCAACTGAGGAGGTCCCTCATAGAAGCTGGCCTCCAGCGATTTGCGACCTGACTGGGATGGTTTCCAACCTTTCAGAGCATCCATGAAGTGCTGGGGGCCAGCCGGCACATCGATCACAACTCCAAGGGTCGCTTTGACGATATCCTCTTGCGACACATTGATCCCTTGTGTCGAATAGACCATTTGAATACAGGCCGCCCAACACCAGTTCTGTTTTTCTTGTTTCGCCGCACAATAAGTCATCAAATCGCTTGGTATTCCAATCAACTCCCCCGAACCCACAGTAGTTCGTGTGTTGCCCGAGGACGGCTGCTCTGTTACCGGAAATGGTTGCGATGGTGCCTGGGATGAAGTGGGTGAAGGTGAAGAAGCACGTTTGGCTGGGGATTGTTTTCTCGCTTGCTCCGAACTCGCAACTCTTTGCCTGGTGTGAACCTCTGTGTTCACCAAGCGTACTAGCAGGACTCCACCAATGATCGTCAAACCCAGGAAACCGACTGTTCCCGCAACCAGCCAAGTTGCATTCTTTGAAGATCCTCCGGCTCCCTTACGACGCACTATCCGTCGTACCGGTACAGCAGGTCCCGCCTGCTGTGGAAACTGGCGTTGGGTCCTGGGGGGCAACTGACGACCCAGGGCAGGTGGTGAACTTGGACGCAGCTCAGGTGGCTTAGACTTCTTCATGACGACATTCTAACACCTATCTTCGGTCCAAATCAAACAACAACCGGCTGATTCATTATCCGCTCCCAAAGCCGAGAACAATAACGCTCGCAACCTCATTCATGATAGGTGCTTGTTTGCTGACGCTGAGGATGCACAAATAATTTGACATCTCCTGATATTACTTTGGCCTCGAGGATACCAGCATGATCTGCTGCTGTAGAATCTACTGACTCAGCGTCGGCCAGCGCTGCAGAGGCCACTTATTCATCCAGGAACTCCACCAGGCCCTCTCCGAAGTCATAGTAGGCTGGCACGATACGAAGTTTACCTGCCGCTACCGCGGCAGAAAGAATCGGCTCCGTGGCTCTGAGCAAACGCGCCATCCGGCGAGCGTTGCCCTGCACCGCGTTCAGCAGCGGATCGCCCGGCAGATCCTTCACCTCGTCGATTGCGTGACTGATGGCTTCCGTGATCGACTGGATGTGACCGGGGCCGTCATAATTGTCCAGCGTTGCGGAAACCGCGCCACAATTCTGGTGCCCGAGCACCACGATCAGTGACACGCCCAGGTGTTCTACCGCGTATTCCAGGCTGCCATTATTTTGCGGGTTAATGACATTTCCAGCAACGCGGACGGCGAACAACTCGCCGATCGCAGCATCAAAAATCAACTCCGGAATCGCCCGCGAGTCGGCGCAGCCCAGGACAGCCACGAACGGCTGCTGTGACCCCACCAGCGAACGTCGCGTCTCGGCATCGGTAATCGCATTGACACTTTGTCCACTCGCGTATCGTTGATTCCCTTTCTTGAGTCGCAATAAAGCCGCATCCGCAATATCGTTCATATCATTCCTCACCCGTATCAATTCATGATCAAATAACCAGCCGCTTCACTACGGCCCAACTCACCATGCGCATCACGATTCCGTGGATTCCTGGGGCGTGTCCCCACCGCCGGCCTCCTCGCCTGCCACCTGCAAGTCGGGTACCCGCATTATGAGACGGAGCAGATAGAACAACACCGTGAAACTCACCACCGCAATGTTCAAGTTGGCGAACACCGTGATCGCCGTGGTACCACCGATGAACAGAATGTCTATCAGCGTTACCTGGAGGCCCCTCCGTTCTTCCTGCGAAGAACGCTCTGCCGAACCGGCACCCGACCGACCCCTCAGGTAGGTCAGAAGCGGCGGCCAATCAAAGACGTCGTAACCCACCTTGAACAGAATCCCGGCGAACACGGCACTCGGAATCAAAGTCAGATAGCCCTGGAACAGGACCATTTCCACCACCACGAACAGGCCCACCGACACGCTAGCCAACCGTAGCGTCGCGTTTTCATTGATGATCAACACCGAGCGAATCGTAGCTTGCGCGCCCGGGATACCACCGAACAGAGAGACGGCCGCGTTGGCGATCCCCTGCGCCGCCAACTCGCGATTCTGATTGGTCCGTTCCGACCCACCGACTTTTTCCTGCAGTTTCTTGTCGACCACCAGGGCCGTCAGCAGCGAATCGAGGTAGGCCAGCATGGCCAATGAGGCGGCAAACGGTAGTCCAATCCACACCAGTTTCCAGGACCATTGGCTGGGAAACTGCGCCTGCACCAGCGTTTTCAGATCCCCGAACGAGGCCAGGCCGCCCTTCAGTTTAATGGTTTCGATCACATCCCCCCAACCCGCGCCATGCACCACGGCGGTCATCACAACAATCGCGACAATCGTACCGGGAAACAATAACCGCCATTTTTGTGCGTACCGCTTTACCAGCATGGGAACCACGAACATCAGCACTAACGTCGAGACAGCGACCAACACATTCAGCATTACGGGACCCGTGATCCGATCCGATGCAACCAGCTGGACCCACCAGGACTCCCCGGCCCACTTCAGCTTCACCCCGAACAATCTTTCGAACTGTCCAATCCAAATCAGGATGGAAATCCCGTTCATGAATCCGGA
>JAYGDH010000607.1:0-1523 GCA_046583055.1 Pirellulaceae bacterium
AGACGAACAAGTCATTGCCCTACAGCGGTGGTTTCGCCTGGACCCGGCAATCGAACAATGGGTTTCGTTGGAGTGCCGCTCAACGCGGTAGCGTACTGGTTGATTTGCTTCCGTACATGGAAATGGACACGATCTTCGATAATCTCGACATGGAAAGTGCAGCGGTTACCGGGATTGATAGCACTCGTACAGGTGGCTGGTGGTGGTACCAGGTCAATCCGATCACGGGGCACCAGTACCGCTCGGAAATTATTCCGGGCTTCCTTTGTCCGTCGGCCAATATTGATCCGCGTTTGAACGGGACCAATCCCAAGACCAGTAAGGCGATTTCCTGTTATGGGATGTCGATCGGAGCGCAACTTATGAATTCTCGCGGTGGCTGGTGCAATGATTATCCGGGTAACGTATTCGGTACAGGACAGATTCACCGGGCCAACCAGGCACTCTCTTCCAAGGTTTCGGGAGTATTCTCGCGGGGTCACTGGGGTGCGCGTTTTCGTGACATCATCGATGGCACGAGCCAGGTGATTGCCATGGGAGAAATCCTGCCTAACAAGGGATATCACCATCGCAATGGTTGGATGCATTGGAATTCACTATTCACGGCTACCACCGGTCCCATCAACTTTCCAATCATTGGGCGGGGAGATCGTGGTTATGTCAATACCAACGGTGGTCCCACCAATTGCCATCACTGGAGAAATCTGCAAACGAGCCAGGGTTTCAAGTCTCGACATAAAGGTGGAGCGCAATTCGTATTCGCCGATGGCTCCGTGCACTTTATTCCCGAGACGATCGACTACCTGACCTACCAGCGGCTGGGCTGTCGACGTGATGGGGATCCCATTGGTGAAGGCTTTAATCCCTAGGCCGGCACCTGCTTTTTTCGTTTAACACAACGGGCCGTACTTCCTGAGAGAAGAGCGGCCCGCTTTTTTGGCTGGTTGCCAGGCAGTTGTTTTTACGGACAATTTTTGTCGACGACCCAGCAGGGGTTACCTTCCGGATCGCTAAAACCACCGAACCAGAATTCGCCGTTCTTGTCGAAGGAGGGTCCGAACGTAATGACACCACCCACCTGTTCGAGTTGCGCAAAGAACTCCGCCAAGTCATCCACCTCGAACTGCAGAAGGACCGTGTTCTTGCTGCGGTCGACCGGCACAACCCCCATCTCCTGGGCGTCCGCAATGCCAATCTTGATTCCCGCAGGTGTCTCGAGGTAAGCGAAATGGAAGCTATCCTCAAACAACTGGACGACCTTGAACCCCAGCATGTCCTGGTACCAGGCGACCAGCGATGAGAAATCGCTGGCCAAGATCACGGTTTCGCGAGGACGAATCTCCATCATCTGGTTCACCCTGGGAATAATCTCTCGGTCATTGAGGAACTAGCCGATTCCAACCACGACCGGGATGACATCTTGACTGCTGTTTTGTCTCGCAGTGTTTTCTTTCAGCGAAGTATCAGTATAACGATTGACTGTGGTTCTGTCCCGCTCATGGAAAGCCCACTGTGTGATGACT
>JAYGDH010000616.1:0-3307 GCA_046583055.1 Pirellulaceae bacterium
GCGAGCTGCCTGGACTGCTGGCAATAGTAATGCAACCAAAATACCAATGATTGCAATTACCACCAGCAGTTCGACTAGCGTAAAGCCAGCCTTACTACCATTACGTGGTTTCTTCATGAAACTTCCTCCGATGAAAAGATAGAAAATAACGTGTTTCCGTCTTAGACAATACCTCAGACTGCACTAACTAACGACATCTCCAAGGAGATGCTAACTCGACTTTTTCCATACTGATCACAATCCATCAGCTGCCACCGCTACTCTATTCACGCTGGCAAAAACTCGTTCCCTAATCCATTAACGAGAAGCCTCTTCCTGGTAGGAAGCGACCCAAGACGGAACAAGTCTTCCGAGCTGGCAAGAGTAGCCAGCTTCGCTAAGTCTATCACAATCTTCCCGCAGATCAAGAATTTCCCCCCCCCTTTGGTGGCAGGATCAAGGCTCTCACTGGGTGCACCACACGACATCCGCACTACCTTTCGCACGTCGGGTAGACGTCTTTCGCTTAACGCATACCTTGACATAGCCTCAACTTATCGTCATCCGAGCAGGCCACCCGTCAACTGTACCGGATCGGACGGCAGAATCAAAAACGACTGGAATCTGCACACTTTTCACGTTACAGGGCCGCAGCTATCAGCACCCAGGTCACGAAAACATCTGCCGCTTGTGACTACTGACTGCGATATAGTCACCGTGCTCTCGCTGGGACGACCTCCCATGATTAGTCAGTCGCGGGCCATGACCACCATCTTCAACTGCGACCAAACCATCACGTACCCTTGCTCAGGACAGAATCGTTTGCCAATCAATATCCTCACAAGTACATTGAGAAAGGACGCTGGCCCGTTTCCACACGCGATTCATGGGCCCAACGAAAGCCAGGTACTTCTAACCTCAAGGTAGTGGATAAAGCACAGGTGGCCAAACGAAACAAGTTATTGATCCTGGGCTGCGTCTTATTCATGGCGGTGGCGACCGGTGTACACGGATGGCAACCAGGCAGGCGTTCCCCTTCACAACGCAGCGACTATCCGACCTGGTCCATTGAAGCATCATTCAAGCACGACGTGTTTACATTTGCCAGGATTCAATACGATTCCTATGGCAACCGAGGTCGCGGCCGACACTGGGCCAACGATTTCCCCGATTGCGACTGGAATTTTTCTGCCCGACTTCAGGAACTCACCTCACTAAAAGTGGACCCCAACGGTAAGGTCCTGCGACTGACCGATGAAGCGTTGTTCGATTACCCGTTTGTCTACATGTCCAACGCGGCCAACATGAGCCTGAGCGGGGACGAGGAAACGGCTCTCCGACGATACCTGCTTAACGGCGGCTTCCTGATGTCCGACGATTTCTGGGCACCTCGCTCATGGCGACACATTCGCGACCAGATGAAACGCGTACTTCCAGGCCGCGAACCGCGTGAACTTCCCGCCGACCACGAGATTTTCCATATCGTTTACGATCTCCAGGGCAAGTTACAGGTCCCCAGTATTTTTGCCTGGCAACAGGGCGATACGTTTGAATATTGGCATGGCGATCCCGAAGGAGATGAAGACCCACATTTCTGGGGCTATTTTGACGACGATGGCAACCTGATGGCTCTTTTCTGTCACAACAATGACATCGGTGATGGGTGGGAGCGTGAAGGGGAAAACCTGGAGTACTTTCGAACCTATTCCGAGAAAATATCCTATCCGCTGGGGATCAATATCATCACGTATGTCATGACGCATTGAGAGCAGTCGTCATTTCCGGGCAGATTATCCCACATGCCTGCCCTGAAAATCTACCCCCGCGACCTTCCGAGGGATTCCCCTCTGGCCCGTGGCACGTTCATAATGCGTCTTTGCCAAGCCAGTTCCTTACGTATCCCAGGAGATCGACCATGACCTGTTGTTTCCCACGACAGTTAGCCCTTGTTGCCGTATTGATCCTTACTAGCCCAACCGCGGCCACGCAGGCCGCCGGCATCGATAGCCTGACCGGTAAGAACTCCCCCCTGGGCAAAGGCGAAGTGATTGCCTTCTTCGGTGATTCCATTACCCAGGGTGGTGCACGGCCGGGTGGCTACTGCCGATTGATTGGCGACGCGATCGCCAAGCAACGTCCGGAGCTGGGCGTCCAGGTCATCTACGCCGGCATCAGTGGCCACAAGGTACCGAACCTGCAAAAGCGACTCGACCGCGACGTCCTCTCCAAGAAACCGACGGTCGTTTTCATCTACATCGGCATCAATGACGTCTGGCATAGCACCAGCGGGCGGGGCACACCCAAGGACCAGTTCAATGCCGGGCTACACGACTTGATCAAGAAAATGAAAGCGACCGGTGCCAGGGTCGTGCTCTGCACTCCCAGCACGATCGGCGAAAAAACCGATGGCAGCAATTCGCTGGACACCATGCTCGAGCAATATTCCACGATCAGCCGCCAGGTCGCCCGTGATACGAACAGTACCCTTTGCGATCTACGCAAGGCCTTCCTCGACCACCTCAAGAAGCACAACCCCGACAACAAGGCTCGCGGCATCCTGACAGGAGATGGTGTGCACCTGAATGCGGCCGGCAACCAGTTCGTAGCAGCCCAGGCCGCCGAGGCCCTCGCCCGCGCCCTGCGGCCCACCGCACCAACAGCCACTTCCAATGGAAAAACAAGCAGCCTCTTCAACGGCAAGGACCTGTCGGGATGGCATGACGATATCCCACAGCGGGACAAGAATCCCGCTGTCAAGCCCACGTTCATTGTCCGTGAAGGTAACCTGGTCAGCCTGGGAAGCCCGGGCGGACACTTGATCACGGATGCCAAGTACAGCAATTATCGTCTACACGTGGAATATCGGTTTGCCGCCAAGCCAGGTAACTGTGGCGTACTGGCGCACGCCTCTACGCCGCGAGCCCTGTACAAGATGTTCCCGAAGTCCGTGGAGGTTCAGATGAACCACCAGCATGCCGGTGACTTCTGGTGCATCGTGGAAGACATCACGGTCCCTGACATGATCAAGCGACGTGGTCCGAAGAAAAACTGGGGGATTACCGAGGGCAAGGCGCGGCGCATCCTTAACCTTACCGACGGCTCGGAGAACACCGTTGGCCAATGGAACACGATGGTCATCGAGTGTTTCCAGGACGCAATCAAGGTCTGGGTTAACGGTGACCTGGTCAACCACGGCAGTAAGTGCACGGCGAGCAGTGGACAGATCGCCCTGCAGGCCGAGGGGTCCGAGGTCGAGTTCCGGAAGCTGGACCTGACACCGATCTCCGCGCTGGCCAAGTAAACCAGGAGTCAACGATAGATCGGAAGA
>JAYGDH010000635.1:0-9793 GCA_046583055.1 Pirellulaceae bacterium
GCTCAGGGAAGGTGCGGCCATGGTGGCAGCTGTGGCTGACGACCTGGGACGCCTGGATCACGTAAATCCAGTGGTCATCCGAGACCGACGATTGTCCGGATCAATGATGCAGCAGGCCGGCCATGTCGTGTGGGTGGATGACAGCCAGGCAGAGCAACACGAGTTTGATCGCCTGGTGGCCCAGGCTGATTGGACTATCCTGGTAGCACCGGAATGGGACGATATCTTGCTGCAGCGGGCAAGGCGTTGTCTGCAACAGGGAGGTCGATTACTGGGGCCTGGCCCGGAATTAATTCAATTGGCCTCAGACAAAGTGGCCCTGGCTCACTACCTTCAGCAATATGATCTGCCAGTGCCGGCCGGTTGCGCGTTGCAACGAGGTGATCCGTTGCCCGACCGTTTCGATTACCCGGCCGTTCTTAAACCGCGGTTTGGAGCGGGGTCGGCCGGTATCCGCTGGATCGTTGATTCAGCAGACCAGCCAGCATGGGATACGAGTTTCGATGGCTATCGCCTGGAGTCGTATTGTCCCGGTGTACCGGCCAGCGTGGCGGTCTTGATGGGGCCAGCAGGTAGCGTGGTGTTGCCCCCGTGCTACCAGTCCTTGTCCCGGGACAGGACCTTCCTGTACCTGGGTGGGCAAGTACCGATCAATGACGAACTGGTGGAACGAGCAGAACAACTGGCTCATCGTGTGGCGGCCGTTCTACCCAGCGGAGTTGGCTACGTTGGCCTGGATCTTGTCCTGGGAGAAGATTCTCAGCAGGATGTACTTATCGAGGTGAATCCTCGCCTGACAACCTCGTACGTAGGTCTCAGCACCCTGGTAAACGGTAACCTGGCGGAAGGTATGTTACGAGTGGCTGAGGGACTGACCTGGCCAGCTTGTTTTCAAAACGATCCGGTCCGATTTGATGCATCAGGGAAGATCATGGCTGCCACAGTTGATTACACTTCCTCGGGATCCCCATGAGGAGCAGTTGATGATGGTGAAGAATTGCCTGGGAATTGATATCGGTGGTGCCAATATCAAGGTAGCCGATACACGGGATTACGCCAGGAGCTGGCCCTTCGCGATGTGGAATCGCACGGCGGAATTGCCTGGTTTCCTGGAACAGGTATTACGCGAGGCACCTCCAAGCGAAAATCTGGCTGTTACGATGACGGGAGAGTTGGCGGACTGTTTCAGTAACAAGGCGGAAGGTGTGAATGTTATCCTGGATGCCGTGGAGCAGGCGGCAAGAATGAAAACAGTTCGCGTGTACCAGGTCAGTGGGCAGTGGGCGACAGTGGCAGGGGCAAGATCTGATGCCTGGTCCGTGGCCGCTGCAAACTGGCACGCCATGGCTCGTTTCGTGGCTCGGGCTGCAGGTGAGCCTAACATGTTACTGATCGATGTCGGATCGACAACAACGGACCTGGTTCCGATTGTCCAGGGGCTGCCCTGCACCCAGGGCCATGATGATGTTTCCAGGCTGCAGGCTGGTGAATTGGTCTATACGGGGGTCGAGCGTACCCCGGTTTGCGCCCTGGTTGACAGTATTCCGTATCGTAAGCAGCTATGTCGATTGGCCGCCGAGTTGTTTGCGACGACCCTGGATGTTTACCTGGTACTGGAAAATTTGCCCGAGTCCCAACAGGTGGAACACACGGGGGATGGGCAGGTGCGTTCCCGATCGGCAGCCCGTACCCGCCTGGCTCGCATGCTTTGCGCTGATCCGGAACAATTCAGCATGGCAGATGCCCGGGTGGCCGCGGAATGGATTGCAGCGGCCCAGGGAAGGTTGCTGGCCGATTGTCTTGAGCAGGTCATGTCGCGATTGGGTGACCAGGTGCAGCAGGTCGTGGTGAGTGGGCATGGTGACTTTCTTGCTCAGCGTGCCCTGGCACTGGCCAGCCTGCCGTTGCCTGTCCGTTTATTGACCGAGGAGGTGGGAATGGTCGTCTCCCGTAGTGGCCCTGCTCACGCGCTGGCTGTCCTGGCGACAGAGGAATGGGTGACATGAAAACATCACGGGTGCGAATCGTTAAGATGGGTGGCAGCCTGCTCGATTACGATGACTTGCCGAATGCCTGGGAGGACTGGATTACCCGACAACCCGAATTGCCAACGGTTATCGTGGTGGGTGGTGGACCTTTCGTGGACCAGGTTCGATCCTGGGACGGGCAGTACCCACTGGGGGAAGAGACCGCTCACTGGATGTGCGTGCGGGCAATGGCTATCACGGCGGTTTTCTTACAGCAGCGTTTACCGGGAACGTCGCTTGTCCAGGAGTGGGCGGATCTGAAGCGACAGCTGGCTGAAGAGAGCCCGGTTACGCCACGGGTTTTTTCAGTGGAGTCTTTTCTCAGGTCCGTGGAGCCGGAACTGGCAGGAACACCCCTGCCCTGCAGCTGGGATGTTACCAGTGATTCGATTGCTGCCCGGATCGCAGAAGTGCTGGCAGCACGGGAGCTGGTATTGTGTAAATCGATTTCGCTGGATGCGGTCGGCAACTGGCATGACCAGGCGAAGGCGGGACATGTCGATAATCACTTCCCGGTGATCGCGGACAACATTGCCTCGATCCGCTGGCTGAATCTGCGCTGCACAGGCGTCATTTCCTGATGCCTCGGATCTCGTTTTGTCACCCTGCAGGGTGACAAAAGTGATTGCCTAGTTCCACCACCAGTGGGCCGGATTGGTCGGGTTTGCCTTGGCCCGATAGGTGCCAACCTGGGGATCCAGTTGGGTCTTGTTGAGGACGGCCCACGACTCGACCTGGACACCTCCGGAAGCGGTTACCACCCAGCCGCGGCGGGTTTTCAGGAAACTGCATTGGGGTGGCACGACCTTGGGGGTGTGCCAGATTTCCAGTTCGAAACGGCTGTTTTGGCTGGTCAGGAGCGGAAGGCTGCAGCCTGCTCGGACGAGCAGCTGTTCTTTTTCCAGCAGCGCGGCGATCACGCACATGTCCATGATATTACGGAGTTCTCCGAAGACGATATCTTTCCTGGACAAGGCCTCGTAGTGATCGGTCATTTGATCGGCCCATTTCTGAGCGTTTGGATCCTTGCTGCCATCACTACTTACACGACCATTGGCATCCACGAATTCATCTTCGGTCATGGCCTTGACACCAGGACCACGTAATTGCCAGGACAGGGAATCTTTGCTGCGAACAAGGGGTTCGTAGTTGCAGGCCAGCCACCAGCGTGGGTTGACGTTGGGTGAAATGTTTCGCGTGTTCTTTACAAGGTCAATGAAGCTACTGATTTCCTTGACAGGTGATGGATCGAGCTTCATGGCCAGGCGTTTCATCTTGTAATCGGCAGCGACCATCACGCGAGCAAAGTGGCTGGTGGTGGGGACGCCAAGAATCTTGATTTGCTGGTTGCCAAAAGCTTCTCGCATGGCGGGTTCCAGTGTTGCCAGTTGGGGAGGGCGCCGCGAGCGACGTTGTTTGCTCAACAGGGTCTGTAGTTGTTGATAACCTTTTTCCGTGGGGTCGATGGATACGGAAATTCCGCCCTGACGAGCTTGCTGAACGGCACGCAGCGCCGTCATGAAGTCGTCCAGTCGCAGCACAGGTTGGCCTGTAGTGATACCTACGATGTTAGCTTGATCGTCGATACGCCAGCCTTCACCCGGGCCGGCCAGGATAACATCATTCTGCTCAGGCATGACAAAGACGTATTCGATACGCTGCAGGCCAGCCATGAATCGTACTTCTTCCGGCAGGTGTCCCTGGTTGTTTTTTAACGAGGACTGGACGGCTTCTTCGAGCCCACGCAGGGAAATCATTCGCATGCCAGCCGGGACGATCAGGCCTTCAGGTGCACCCTTGAGATGTTTTCGGAATTCGGCAACGACCTCTGCCCGGTCATTAACCGTGGAAGGCTGTACGACACCAGTAACATCGATGGAGATACCACCGACCTGACGGTTCTGATTGAACCCGAACTGGGCCTGGGCAATGGCCGGAGTCAAGATATAACCGAGGGCTAGAAAAAGCAGCCCGCTGCCCAGGTTTTGGATTCGTAAGTTGATAGTGCGACCATTGGCCATGATCTCGTGCTCCTTATGTCGATGTACGACAAAATTGACGCGCCAGCCCGCTCGGGGCGGCGGTTCAGCAGTGCCTCTTTATAGATATCTCTGTTCCTGGGGCGAAAACCGTCCCGGCAGGCCGTTAACAACGAACGCCGGTTTCAGCCTGTGCCCACACATGATTTTCCGGTAGATTGCCGGAAAGAAACCACTAGTGCAAGGATACCCCGTAGTTTAATAGTTTGCAAGAAATATCCTCCGTACGGCGCGTATGTTACACCGATTGGTCCTTTCGTTACAACCCGAACGAGGGGGAGCCGCCGAGGGTCGCTTGCAGGCCAGGCGTCAACATCGCTAAGGTGTATGTTCGTAAGTACTTGTTTCATGGAACCCAGTCGCACAGAAAGCGGGTTGTGGAGTCGATTGAAGCAAGATTGGGCTTTCCTGCCCTGCCAGGCGTGTTTCGATTGCTGTGGTTGGGATTCCAAGTCTACTGGGGGCCGTGCGGGTCGACTCCTTGGCGATGATTTTCCAAGGGAATGGTGGCAGTAAAACAGATGTTAGCGTACCTGGTGATTCGAGAAGGCACGAAATGGACTGACGTGATCCGTCTGGTTCCCGGGCGTTCGGTAACGGTGGGGCGTGCCTCGACAAACCAGATTGTCGTCAAAGACGAACGTTGCAGCCGGAATCATGCGGAGATTTTTTTCACGGCCGGTGCCTGGACAATTCGCGACCTGGATAGTCGTAACGGTACGAAGTTGGACAAGGATGCTGTTAAGCAGGATGCCAGCCTGGATCCTGGCCAGGTGATTCGAATTGGTAAGTGCCAGATGGCCTTTGTTCACGACTTGTCCGCGGCTTTTCCAGAAGCGCTGGGTGATGCGCAGGTGGCAACTGGTTCGCCGGGTCAAAGCGATTCCATAATCATTGATGATACGGGCGGTATCGAGGACTCCCACGTGCTGGAATCTGATGGTGCTCCAACGATCACTCACCGACGTGGCCAGACGAAATACCTGAGGCAGCAAGAACAGGACGAGGAGCAGGCGCAACAGGATGCACCACGCATGGGACATGCGGCCTCCACGCTCTGTCGCCTGGCTTTCCAGTTGGCCACCGAAAGCGAACCTGGAACAATGGCGGATGCTGCCCTGGATGGCCTCTTCGAAGGCCTGAGTATCGATGGAGGGGCGATACTGGTTGCTCCTCATGATCTGGCCCAGTCGCCAGCAGCTGCTGACCTGGAAGTGTTGGCATCGCGAGCTCGCGGTAAGATTGCCTATCAACGGCTGTCAGGTTTTGTGGCCAATACCGTGTTGCGTGATGGTGAGGCAGTACTCGCTCGTGACATTGGTGATGACAGTATGCTGGGAAATCGAGACAGCAAGGGAGTGATTCATTCGACGAGCGTGATCTGTGCACCGGTGCGGTATGACAATGGCGTGGTTGGGTTGGTTCATCTCTACTGTATTGACGGTGGGGAACCCCTGGATGCAGACGGACTCGAGTTCACATTGGCAGTTGCCGACAATATCGGCCAGGCTCTCAGGAATATGAATCGTGAGCTGGTTCTCACGAAAAGCCTGCAGACGACTGCAAGTGAAGTTCGGCAGTTACGCAGCCAGCTACAGGCGACCAGTGAGATCGTGGGTTGCAGTCCCGCCATGGAAGTGGTCAAGGAGAAGATTCTCCAGGTGGCACCAGAACGGACCACGGTCCTGATCCGGGGAGAAAGTGGCGTCGGTAAGGAAGTCGTGGCCAGGGCGGTCCACTATGCCAGTCCACGGGCGAAAGGTCCCTTCGTCTGTCTTAATTGTGCGGCCCTCTCGGAAACGTTACTCGAGAGCGAGTTGTTTGGTCATGAGAAAGGGGCTTTTACCGGGGCCACCGAACGGAAGGTCGGTAAGTTTGAAGCAGCGGACGATGGCACGCTGATGCTCGATGAAATCGGTGAAATGAGCCCATCGATCCAGGCGAAGTTTCTCCGGGTACTGGAAGGTCATACGTTTGAACGTGTCGGCGGGAACCAGGCAATTACCGTTGACGTGCGGGTGATTGCCGCGACGAATCGAGACCTGGAGCAAGCGGTCACGGAAGGTAGCTTTCGTCGCGATCTCTACTTCCGGTTGAACGTCTTGGAAATCGAGATTGCTCCACTGCGAAAGCGACCGCAGGATGTCCTGGAGCTGGCAGAGTTTTTCCTGGGGCAGTTTAACCGGGATACCGGGCGACGGATCGAGGGTTTTAGCGAGGCTGGCCAGGAACTGCTGAAGCATTACAACTGGCCTGGCAACGTGCGTGAGTTGAAGAATGTCGTGGAACGGGCGGTCGTGTTGGCCAAGAACCTGATCCTTGATGTCAGTGACTTGACCCTTTCCAACCTGGCGACTGCCACTGAATCTGGTGAAATGTCGCTGCCTGGTGCCGCTTATGAACCTTTGTCGCTGGCCGACATGGAGGCGCGTCATATCGCGGCCACGCTCAGGCAAGAAGGTTGGAATAAAAGCCGGACAGCCGGTATCCTGGGGATCGAGCGATCCACGCTGGACCGCAAGATCCGGCGCTATGATCTCAAGCACCCGGGGGCTTGATTATCGGGGCATATGCTGGTGTGGGGATTGATCCTGGCGTGGGTAGAAATTGGCCAGTTCATCGGCCGGTACTCCGAATTGAAGTGCCGTCAGCAGGGTCCAGTTACGGAGCGTCTGACGCACGAGTCCATGTCGTTGCCAGCGGCGGGGATCAACATGGATGGGGCCGGCGAGCAGAACGGGACGTTGCCGGCGTCGTATTCGTTGCATGAGCAGTACGTCTTCCATCAGGCGTACCTCGGGGAAGCCACCAACTTGCTCGAAAATACTCCGGCGCAGAAAGATACCCTGGTCGCCGTAGGGTAGCCCCCAGCAGCGAGCTCGCCAGGCATTACCTTTCTCGAGGTAACGGTAGAGACGACCCGGTAAGGGGATCTGTTGTCGAAAAGCTCCGGCAATTACCCGTGGGTTTCGGAGGGCGATGCGGACCTGGTCCAGGGCGGTTTTAGCCAGCCAGTTGTCGGCATGTTGGAACAGCAGGACGTCACCCGTGGCCGCGTCAGCCCCCAGGTTTTGTTGCCTGGCACGGCCAGGGCTGGAGGTAATCACCCGGCATCCTGCTCGCGTGGCCAGCTCGACCGTTTCGTCTTGACTGCCTCCATCCACCAGGATGATCTCGTCTGCACTCGCCGTGTGGGCGGCCTGGATGGCACGCTCGATCACCGTGGCTTCGTTTAAAGCAGGGATGATGATGGAAATTCGCATCGGTCACAGCCAGCCATCTTGATGGGCCAGGGGCATCTCCAGGTCGACCCCTCGATGATGATTGTGGCAGAACCCTCGGGTGATCCACAAGAGCGCGGTTGCCAGGAATCACGGCTAGATGGTGAAATCGCTGGTGCGATTTTCTTCCAGTTCGTGTAATTCTTCCAGCCACATGCGAATTTCGTTGCTGTACTCGATGGCATCATTGCTGAGGACCAGTTGACGATGATAATCTGCAGCTCCCTCGTCCAGGAGTTCGGCTGCCTCGGCACTGGCAAATCGTTGCTTCGGATCCCAGGCAACCAGGCGTCGACAGAAACTCATCAGCATGGGATTGGTGGTGATTTCCTCGGGCAGTATGCTGTCCAGTTGCTGGGGTAATAATCGCTTGGCTTTCAGCAATTCGCGGTATGTACTGATACCAGCAAAGGGTGCCTGGCCCGCCAGCAGTTCGATCAGCACGTAACCAATGGAAGCCAGGTCGCTCAACGGAGTAATTTCCTTGCCTTCAAGTGCCTCGGGGGCAGCATAGGACGGGGTGCAGCCTCTTTGCTCGGGAGGTGTATCCATCTCGAAAGCGGATCCGGTATCAATGATTTTGACGTGCCCCGTTCGTTTCAACATGATGTTGCCAGGCTTGATGTCACCATGCACGATGCGATTGCGGTGTAAAGCAGCCAGGGCAGACAGGCAATCGCGTATGATGGCCACGGCGACCCCGGGCCGAAAACGGGGTTGCTTGGGGCCTGTTGTCACAATGACTCGATTGATATGGTCCCAGCGACGTTTGCTGACACGATTTTCAATCTGGTTGATGGTACTCGGTACCAGTAGCTTGCGGAGGTCGTATCCCTCGACCCATTCCATCACCAGCATCCGGATCCGGTTGCGATCGACAAAGTTGTGTACCGCCAGCAGATTGTCATGCTGAATGAGTGCAATATGAGCAGCTACACGGGCAATTTCACGCATGCTGTCCCGGTAGCTATGCTCCGAATCAAAACGTTCCGGGGAAAATATCTTGATGGCGACGGGCAGGCTGAAACCATCTGCCCCACGTCGTTCGGAAAGGTAAACCACACCCTGACCTCCGGATCCTAACCGCTGGGTTAAGCGGTAATGGGCGGTCCAATGCTGCCGTTCGGAGTGTAGAATCTCTCGATAATTGTCCAGCAACTCTTGGCAGGGCCGGTGTGGTTCATCGGACGATTGGGAAATCGTAGCAAGGCGCCCCAAACGCATCGTCGTAAGCATGGTCTTCAGTCTTGATTCTAAAAAATTCACTTGGGTCTGGTTACTAAAATCCAGTGTAACGCTCCTGCTTTTGTTCGTCTACCTCGATCTTTGCATGGTAGTACCGCTAATCAATGCTAGCAGTCGGTTATTCGGCCGGGCATCGAACCGGGTAGCCGAGTTGTTTGTCGACCAGGTTTACCAGCGGCTGGCCAGCGAGGAAAAGCCGTAGGTTTTCGCAAGCCATGTCCGTGGTATCATCAACACGCCGAGCTGATTGTGCGCCAACGTGTGGGGTAATCACGACATTAGGCAGGTCCCAGAGCGGGCTGTCTGAGGGAAGCGGTTCAATTTCAGTGACGTCAATGCCGGCGGCGTAGAGGTGATTGGTTTGCAGGGCCTCGATTAAATCCCGCTCGACCACGATGGGGCCGCGCGCGACATTGATGAGGACCGATCCAGGACGCATTTTCTGCAGTACGTTTTGGTTAATCATGCCGGTGGTCTGGGGTGTCAGTGGGACGCAGAGAATCAGCACGTCGACCAGGGGGAGCAAGTCATTAAGTTTCTCCGCTGGCCAAAGCTGCTCCACGTGGGAAGGGCAATCCCAGGGGTACATATCGGTCGCCAGGATGCGAGTCTCAAAACCTGCCAGTACTTCGGCGATGCGTCGTCCATTGCCACCGAAGCCTGCGATGCCAATGGTGGATCCTCGCAGGTCTCGGGTTGGGCGGCGAATGAATTCTTTTTTCTGCTGAGCATGAAAGAAGGTTGGTAGCCCGCGGTAGATTCCTGCCAGCAGGGCAATGGTCTGTTCCGCCACCTGGTGGGCAAAGAGTCCGGAGACACTGGTGACGCGAATGGAGGAATCGATTACGGCAGGAACCAGGCAATGATCCAGCCCGGCTGCTGAGGACTGGATCCATTGGAGCCGTCCTGCCTTGACGACTTCATCCCAGGGGACCGGGACCTTGGCATGGCCGATGAAGATATCCGCAGTAGGTAGTTCCTGGGCAATGCCTTCCTGGCCGGCATTGACGATTTCCAGCTCTGGAGAAACCGCGGCTAGTTGCTGGCAATGGTGCGGCTCCACCGGATAACAGAGGACAGTTCGCAAGGGCATAGCTGAATCACGGGGGGCACAACGCGTGCGTGTTAGATCCACCGGGGTGGAACGTGTTGGTTTAGGGAGGTATTTAACAGCCCGAATCGTACCAAGCGGTGTGCCGGG
>JAYGDH010000018.1:0-2643 GCA_046583055.1 Pirellulaceae bacterium
AGACTGGTGATTATGAGGCGATGGAGGCCGCCATCAATTCCCAAACGCGGTTGCTAGTTAGTGAGTCGCCAACCAATCCACACTTGAGCGTCGTTGACCTGGATCGTTTTGGGGGTATTGGCAAGCGACACGGTGTTGAGACCCTCATTGATGCGACGTTGGCAACTCCGTTCAATGTGCGGCCACTGCAGTATGGGATTGATTACGTTCTCCATTCGGCCACCAAGTACCTTGGCGGCCACAATGACCTCTTGGCCGGCGTGATCGTCGGCAGCTGCAGTCAGTTGGAAGAAGTGCGAAACTTGCGCGGAATCATGGGTGCTATCAACAGCCCCCACAGCCTCTACCTGTTGCAGCGAGGCCTGAAAACGTTTGGCCTTCGAATGCAACGGCATAACGAAAATGGCCAGGCTATTGCGGAGTTTCTGTCACAGCATCCGCGGGTGGAGCGTGTTTATTATCCGGGTCTTGCCTCGCATCCCTACGCGGAAATCGCGGCTTCGACGATGCAGGGTTTCGGCGGTCTGGTAACCTTTACCGTTAAGGACGCTGACTGGAAGGAAACGTCAGCGGTCGTTGACCGCGTTCAGTTGTTTCGTATCGCTCCCAGCCTGGGTGGGGTAGAATCACTTATCGAACAACCGCTGGTCGTCAGCTATTTTGAGTGTACGCCGGAAGAACGTGAGCAATTCGGGATTGCCGATAACATGATTCGCATTGCCGCTGGTATCGAAGACTCGGACGACTTGATTCGCGACCTGGAGCAGGCACTAGAAAAATGAAATTCCGCACACGCGCTATCCATGTAGGTAATCGTAAGGATTCAGCGACCGGCGCTGTGGTTCCACCAATTCACGTTGCGTCGACGTATATCCAGGAAGTCGCTGGCGAGTGGGGCAAGTTTGACTATGCTCGTAGCGGCAATCCCACGCGAGCTAACCTGGAAGAGACGATGGCCTCGCTGGAGTCCGCAGCCGGCGCGCTGGCTTTTTCGTCAGGAATGGCGGCGATCCACGCAGCCAGCATGCTCTGTAAAACCGGCGACCATATCCTGGCCGGTCGAGATATTTATGGCGGTACCTATCGCTTGCTGCACCAAATCGCCAATCGCGCGGGCATCGAGGTAACACTGGTAGATACCACGGACGTCTCCCAGGTGCAGGATAACCTTCGTGACACGACCCGACTGGTCTGGTGTGAGACACCGGGGAACCCCTTGATGTCGGTGACGGATATTGCTGCCTGTGCCGAGGTGGCCCATGATCGGGGGGCGCTGCTGGCGGTGGACAATACATTTCCCAGCTCAGTGTTGACCCGGCCCCTCGAGCGAGGTGCGGATATCGTGATGCACTCGGCCACCAAGTACCTCGGTGGGCATAGTGATGTGCTGGGGGGGATCCTGGCGGTCAAGGATCAACAACTTCACGAAGAACTGTATTTTATCCAGAATGCTACCGGCGCTGTACTTAGTGCCTTTGACTCCTTCCTGGTAAGTCGTGGAATCAAAACACTCGATTTGAGGATGAGATCGCAATGTGAATCAGCCAGTAGGATTGCCCGCTGGCTGGACGACGATCCGAGGGTTGAACGGGTTCTTTATCCAGGGCTAGAAAACCATCCGGGACACGACATCGCTGCCGCACAGATGGACGGAGGATTCGGGGCGATGATGAGCTTCGAGGTCCAGGGTGGTTTTGAGAAAGCCAAAAAGCTCGTGGAATCAACGAAATTGTTTCAACTGGCGGTTAGCCTGGGTGCGGTGGAATCGTTGATTGAACAGCCGGCTGCCATGTCTCATGCGAGTTATGCCCGCGAAGATCGACTGGCGAACGGTATCACTGACAGCCTGGTGCGTATTTCCATCGGGCTGGAGGATCCCGAAGACCTGGTGGAGGATCTGGACCAGGCGCTCGATGGATGACCGGAATCGTCACAAGCAGTACAGAAGCTGGACTTGGCTCCGTGAATGGGTAGAATGTAGAACGCCCTTTTGTCCCGGGAACCAGTCGATGACTTATTCCAGATTGCTCGGGCGGGTTTACCGCCCCTTGTCGGTGGTGCTGCTGTTGGCGGCAATAGTCACCGGTCCGATGGTGGGCCGGAGTGATGTTGCAGATGAGCAGATGAGGGCAAGGTCGTTGGTACAGGAACTGGGGAATGGGTCGTTTGTCACACGCAAACGGGCAATGAACAACCTCGTTAAGATGGGCCTACCTGCCTTGGCGGCACTTGAGGCAGGCGCGACCAGTTCTAATCGCGAGATTAGTTACCGGTGCCAGCGGGTCCTGATTGTGGTGCGTGACTTGGACCTGCAGAGGCGACTGGTCCTTTTTCTCAGGGACGACGACCCCGCTAAGTACAAACTGCCCGGCTGGACTCAATTCGAGCGTTGGGTGGGTAACTCGCCGGAATCCCGCCAGGTCTTCGTGGCGATGCAGAAGGCGGACGCGCCGCTAATGCTGGAAATGGCCGGCAAGGGACGTGGACTCCCGGAAATGACCCGGAGTCGGTTGCTGTCAGTTCAACGACGCAGTCGCCAGCCTGGCGAACTGGGTATCGGAATTACGAGTGCGATCCTCTTTGCCGTGGCTGACGAGCGTGTGCCAATTACGCAGGAGTTGGCGTCCCGGGTCTACGGAATGG
>JAYGDH010000083.1:0-3348 GCA_046583055.1 Pirellulaceae bacterium
CTGCATCCGTACCAGAGTTAATTGTGGTTTGTACAGTGCGTCCATTCCCATCCGTCAGAGTCACTTCTCCCGCAGTTTCTGAAGACTCCCCTTCCGGGTGATCCTCAAATCCGGCCAGAAAAGGGGCTGACTGGGCTCGCCAGCCTACACCCGGCAGCTTAAAGCAGTCGTCCACCCGCAGTCTGTGTTCCTTACCTGCGAGCTCGAAAACCACGGTAACGTCCGCGAAGTCAAAGGGTATATCATCTTTCATCCGGGAGGCCATCTCTCCAGACGGCCGCCCGATATCGTATTTCACGAAGGTGGCCTGAGCGACATCAAGCCCTTCCTGCTGAAGTTTATCATGTAACGCCGTAAACCGTTGTTCAAAATCCGCCTGGACGCGACCAAGCTCCTTGGCCGCGATTTCAGAGACGCTCTTGCCTTGATCCGCAGCAGGTCCCTTGTGCCCTCCCGCTTCTTTAATTTGTCGGATGAATTCTTCCCAAGAATCCACCGTGAGACCGGCCATCGTTAACTTTCTCGCCGAATCCCGATCTTTGCTCGTAAAGGCCTCAAACGATCGCCGGGCGAGCTCTTCCGGCGTGTCTATTTCCTGCGTCGCTGACTGGCCACCCGTTGCACCCTGGTCCGAGGCCGTTGCGCCAGATTCAGGTGACGAGGGATCCCCGCTCGCAGCAGCCGGCGGGTTACTGCCCTCGCCAGCCGGGGCAGCCTCCTTCTTGTCGCCACACCCCACGGCAACCAACAAGAGCAGAGACATGCAAGGCCATAACAGGCGACGTAACTGGCGGTGAATCATCACGGCATCTTCTCCTTGAACAACCAAAGGACAGCCTTAGTTTAGCAATCATGAGCTGCCGTAACAATGCAAATCCGTCGCCAGCACCACTCGGTGACAATTGTCGCTATGGAAACTTGCGTCCATGCTTACAGGTGTTAAGCTGGCACTCATATTATTGGTCATTTCGGCTTCATGACGCCCTTTTGAGAAACCCTATGTCACGATACACACGCTCTTTTCCACAGCATCTGCTCAAGCTGTTACTGCTAGCCATTCCGTATATTTTTTCCGGTCATTCGCAGGCCCTCTCCCAGGGCCGCCTCTACAAGGCAACCATCCGACCCCACTGGTCGGCCGACCAGCAGTCGCTCTGGTACCGCAATGACCTTGCCAACGGTCAACGTGAATTCATCCTTGTTGACTTGCGAACCGGTGAACGCCGGGAGGCCTTTGACCATGCTGCCCTGGCCGCGTCCCTAACGAAGGTGGGGCTCAAGGGGGTCCAGGCAACGAAACTGCCACTGGACGAACTATGGTTTGACCTGCCCAGTGATTCAGTGACGCTGCGTACCCGCGGCAAACACTTTCGCTACCAATGGAAACTCAACAGACTCGAAAAAGTAGACGCTCCCCCGACCAGGAAAAACCCCAAGGCCTCGGGAAAATCGGATTCATCAAAAAAACCCCAGCCCTATCGACCGAGTCGCCAGGTCTCTGCCGACGGAAAGTGGACCGCCTATCTTGAAAACTACAACCTATTTGTCCGCGACGCCGCTGGGGATATCATTCATCAACTCAGCAAGGATGGCACCGAGTCCCGATCGTACCAGGCTCCCTACTGGGGGCCCGACTCCAAGCACCTGGTTGCCTTCCGCGTGCAGCCCGGTGACAGGCACCAGGTTCATTTGATTGAAACCTCGCCCAAGGCAGCAGGTCGCGCCAAGCTGACCTCGCGCCGTTATCCCTTGCCCGGGGATCGATTCACCACCCACGAGCTGAACTGGTTCGACGTCGACAATCAGCAACAGGTCAAACCCCCTCTCGGTATCATTGATTTCCACAGCCCCAGGCTGCGATGGACGGTCGATGGCCAGCATTTCCGTTACCAGAAAATCGATCGCGGTCATCAACGATTCCGTGTTATCGAGGTCGACATCTTCACAGGCAAACACCGCGATATTATTGACGAGGTTTCCGAGACCTTTATCTGGACGGCGCACGCCAGGGACCTGGGCGTCCCGCTGGTCAGTTGGCTGTCCCGCACCGAGGAAATTGTCTACCTCTCGGAGCAGGACGGCTGGCGACATCTCTACCTGGTCGATATCGCAACGGGTAAGACGAAGCATCAAATCACACAGGGTAAATACGTGGTGCGATACGTCGACCGCATCGACGAGCAGAAACGACAGATCTGGTTCCGCGGCTCGGGGCGTCATCCCGACCAGGATCCCTACCTTCTCCACTACTACCGAGTCAATTTCGATGGTAGCGAACTGACCGCACTGACTGACGGGAATGGTTCGCACAGCATCCAGTATTCCCCGGATGGCAGCTACCTAATCGACACCTATTCACGAGTCGACAGTGCGCCTATTCACGAACTACGGAGTGTCTCCGATGGGAAGCTGGTCTGCTTGCTCGAGAAAGCTGACACCAGCGAAATGGAAGCCGCCGGCTGGAAGCCGCCCGAGGTATTCTCGGCCAAGGGTCGCGACGGAACCACTGACATCTGGGGGATCGTCTTGCGGCCTCGCAATTTTGACCCCGACAAGAAGTACCCTGTGCTGGAACAGATGTATGCAGGCCCCCATGATTCCTACGTCCCCAAGACGTTCAGTCCCGGCAACCGTTACGCCTCCTGGACCGACCTCGGCTTCGTGGTCGTCAAGATGGATGGCATGGGAACCGCCAATCGCTCCAAGGCGTTTCACGACGTGTGCTGGCAAAACCTCAAGGACGCAGGTTTTCCGGATCGCATCCGCTGGCACCAGGCCTACGCAGCGAAACACAACTGGTATGACATCTCGCGGGTCGGAATTTACGGTGGCTCCGCGGGCGGACAAAGTTCTACCGGCGCACTCCTCTTTCACCCCGAGTTTTACAAGGTAGCTGTTTCGTCCTGCGGTTGCCACGACAATCGCATGGACAAGGCCTCCTGGAACGAGCAATGGATGGGGTATCCCGTGGGGCCCCATTATGCGGCCTCTTCCAACATCGACAACGCCCATCGCCTCCGCGGAAGGCTCCTCTTGATCGTCGCCGAGCTGGACCGGAATGTGCCCCCCGAATCGACTTATCGCCTGGCTGATGCGCTGATCAAGGCCAAAAGGGACTTCGACCTGGTCGTGATACCCGGTGGCGGCCATGGGAATGGGGGTCGCCACGGTGATCGCCGGCGTCGAGACTTTTTCCTCAAGCATCTGCAGGATATCGATCCCCCCAACTGGAACGAGGACCGCTAGATCCTGCCGAAACTTCAGCTTTCTTTCAACCGCACCGGAGTCGGATCCTATTTCCAACCTGCCCCACGTGTCCGGGTTTTTATCCGGCAGAGGTACATGTCC
>JAYGDH010000118.1:0-7968 GCA_046583055.1 Pirellulaceae bacterium
CGTGAGTCGGAACAGGCCCAGAAATATAAAGACCAGGCCCGAGTCGGCTTTGGATCACAGATTCGCAACTACTTCCTGCATCCAGATCAGCGGGTAAAGGATGCCCGCACCGGCTTCAGTATCGGAAATTTTCAATCGGTACTGGACGGGAACATCGATGCCTTCCTGGATGCCTATCTGCGTTGGCGTGTCAAGAAAAACCCCTAGCCCCTGGGATCGTGTTTCCCGTGAATCAACCCCAAGTACTGAATTCCGTGGCCCCGGACGGAACCGGACTCCGAGTCACCCTGGAGTGGCATCAGGATCGCTACCACCACTGCATCGAACGCGTGACTGGTAAGCTCGTCACGCGACTGGCAGAATCCGTGCAGGTAAACATGACGCCGGGTGATCCCGAGCAGCCCGTACTCCAGCAGTTGGCCGTGGAATCTCGTGGCATTGATCGATACGTTGCACTCGGAGTCGGGATGTCCGGGCAAAGCCACTGGTCAATGAGCATTGAAACTGTTCCCGAGTCCCGAACTATCATCTTTGACATCGCCTGTCGCCTTACCGAACCCATTACAAGTCTCGGCAGCTGCTATCAACTCGCAGCACCGGTAACCAATGTCGAAGCAACCTATTGCGAAATCAACCTGCTGGGACATCCCTGTCGGATCGAAGTCGACACCACGGCCCAGAGTGAAATACTCCAGCTGAAGTGTGAGGCAGGTCAACTGCAACTGATCCCCCGAATATCTCCGGGAGACATTCCGCAAACCGTGCGCTGGCGATATCGCGTGGTCGGTTAAGCCGGCATGTTACCGCCGCCAACTCGGTACCTGGCGCGGTTTTTGGCAGCGAAACAGCAATCGCGGCAACGGAAAACAGGGATTTCCCTCTGTCCAACGTCTTTCAACGCCCACTTCTTTGACAAAGCTGAATCGAATATCATACCCGGCTACCCAGATGCCAGAACCGGGGACAGGGCGAGTAACCCGAAGGAGGCCTTGATCTCAAGCGATTTGAGGCCCAAAATAGACAAATCTAAACCGCTGAAATGAAACGTGAGGCTTTCCTCACCAGGAGTGCTACGCTGATGGTTTTCGAACACGCTGAAAAGCTCAAGGTCGAGTACACGGATAAGTACGTCATTGTTGACGATCAGCGTCCTGAGCTACTACGTTTCAACGGACTTACCGGAACCGTCCGTACGGTCAACATGAACGGTCGTGCACTGGTCGAATTCAACGGATTTGACAACATTGGCTGGTTTGACATCGATATCGATTATCTGAAAGTCATTGACGAACCCCTGCCAATTCCCGAGCAAGAGGAACCCAAGGCGACACCCAAGAAAGCAGCAGCACCCAAGGCGACACCCAAGGCGACACCCAAGGCAGCGGCACCTGCCGCCGCACCAAAAGCAGCTCCCGCCAGTGGAGGCGGCATGAGCGTGGCCGACATGTTGGCGGCCGCTCGTGGCGAGGGCTCTGCAGCAGCGGCCGAGGCCGAGGCACCCGCAACTGAAGTAGAAACTCCCGCGGCAGCACCGGCAGCCGCAGCGCCGCAGGATCCCCAGAGCATGAGCGTGGCCGACATGTTGGCGGCCGCTCGTGGCGAGGGCTCTGCACCAGCGGCCACGACAGAAGCACCGGCAGCCGAGGCAGAGGTGCCTGCTGTCGCAGAAAGTACAACAGCGAACATGAGTGTGAGCGAGATGCTGGAGGCGGCCAAGAATCAGACTTCGCCTGGAGCCAGGCAACCGGCTCCCGCATCGAGTCCGGCACCTCCTCGTCAAACTTCCAGTGACACGGGCGATGCGTCTCGCTACCACATAGACGGCATGTCCTTCGAGGATTTAATCCGTGCAGCGCGTAACCATGACTCTAGCAGTTCGGGACCTTTCCAGGGCCAGGCTGCTCCACCTGCAGCAGCGGAACCAGCACCTGCAGCAGCGGAGGCCGTCACGGAGGAAGCTGTCGAAGCCGCTCCACCGGCGGTCACTGAAAGTGGTGAATTACCGACGGACACGGCTGGTATTGTCGCCTTTCTACGCGGCTGAGACGGATCCTACTTCGTACCGTGCAACTATTTCACCCGGCACACCGCGAGGTAATCCTAGTGGATGGCCAGCATCCGTTCGAGCGCCACGAGCGACCAGCGACTGGTCTCTTCATCGACCTGGATCACGTTGACCGGTGTACCGGCTGCCAGGTTTTCCAGGCTCCAGCAAAGATGGGCCTGGTCAATGCGATACATGGTAGCGCACATGCAGACCACTGAGGAAAGAAAGTGTATTTCCTGATCCGGATGTTCCTGTTTCAGGCGATTGACCAGGTGGAGTTCCGTGCCGATAGCCCAACGGGTCCCTGCTGGAGCTGCTCGCACAGTCTCGATAATTTTTCCGGTCGATCCGGACACATCAGCCAAATCATTTACTTCCTGGCAGCATTCCGGATGCACCAGGATCTTGATACCAGGATGGGTCTCTCGAAACTGGTGAACATGTTCTACCTTGAACATCTGGTGGACACTACAGTGACCTTTCCAGAGAATCACCTTGCTGTCCTGTAGCTGCTGTTCGCTGTTGCCACCCAGGTCATCATCAAAAGGATCCCAGACCGGCATTTGGTCCGCGGTAATTCCCATTTGCAATGACGTATTGCGTCCCAGGTGCTGATCTGGAAAGAAGAGGATTCGCTGTCCCCTGGCAAAGGCCCATTTCATAACGGCCATAGCGTTACTGGACGTACAGACAACACCACCGTGCTGTCCACAAAAGGCTTTCAGGCTGGCAGCCGAATTCACGTAGGTCACGGGAATCAACTGGTCGGTATCGATCACTTCCCCCAGGTCATCCCAGGCTGCCTGAACTTGCTCGATGGCGGCCATATCTGCCATGGAGCAACCGGCCGACATATCAGGTAACACGACCTGGACACGCTGGCCCTCTCGCTGTTGCACCATTTCCGGTCGGTTTGCCAGCACATCCGCCGTTTCGGCCATGAAGTGCACACCACAGAAAACGATCCAACGACAATCCGGGTTGGATGCCGCCATCTTGCTTAACTGATAACTGTCGCCACGCAGATCACTGTGGGCAATGACTTCGTCCTGCTGGTAATGGTGTCCCAGGATTAACAACTCGTTGCCCAGCTGCTGGCGCACTGCGGCAATCCGCTCTGCCAGTGCTTCGTCTGGGAGTTCTCGATACGGCGGAAAGTCAAAGTTGGTACTGGAATCTGTTGCGATGCTCATACTGATCCATTCCCTGGTTACGACCAAAACGTACTGTTTATTATACGTTGTGAACCATTACAGTCCCAGAACCCGGGACCAAGAAAGCCTCTTGCGGGAGTAGCGGGATCACAGATCAAAGTTATTCCTGACGAGCGAACTTAGCGTATTTTTTTGGGTAATTGGCCGCTGCTCAAACGTCCCCATTCCTGCTGTATATACTCCCGCAGCGAGACTTTGAGCTGTTCCTGGTTCTTCTCGATCTGTCGGTTAATTTTGGCTACCAGATCCTCACGTTTTTCAGCCAGTTTTTTCTCGATAATCCGACGAGCTTCATCACCAATCCTGTGCACCAGTGATCCATGAAGTTGGCTGATTCTCAGCAATCGAAAAGATTCCAGGTGAAGATCGGCGCCGGTAATCCTGGGGTGGATCGTCACATCAGGAGGGAATTGGCGGGGATCAATACGAATGGCCATTTTCCCGGTCAGCTTCATACGCACCCGGGCATCCGCCAGGGCATTGAAACTAATTAACTGGACTCCCCAGCTCCATTGAGCCCAGCGGGCCAACATCTCCAGTCTTGCTTCCACGGTGGCCTCGAAAACCAGTCCCTCGTCTTCCGAAACCTGCATGCGATCCAAAGTAATCTGGAATCCCCTGGCAGGATCTTTTAAGGCCACACGATACATCTTCCAGGTGCCATGCTTAACCGATTTGCGATGCGCCGCCGTGCGCAGCTTACGGCCACGACCTACCAGGCGTAAACCCGTTACTATTTCACGCGTCCCACCCCAGTCCTTGCGGTCCTCGTAGGTGCTGGGAATATTTTCCCGGGCAATCCAGACAAGCAGTGCGTTGATGGCCGCCCGTGAGGAGGTATCCTTCGCGGCTGCTTTCTCGACCGCTTTCTGTGGCTGTTGAGCCGCCAATTCACCACCGCCGAGTACCAGCAGCCAAGACAGGACCGAACTGGCGATCATTCCACGTAACCGGCACGGATAACGAGTCGAAACCACGAAAAAACCCTCCAGGCAAACTGGCTGACTGAAGAACCCTACGTGTTTTCTTCTGCTTGATAAAGATCATTTTGCTTACCTGGATGCCGTCACTCCGGCTTAACCTTGCGACCGATCAGTGGTAAAAAGAGGAAGCGGCTATTTTCCCAGGTGCCCGCCGTCACCATCCTTCGCCAGGCCCGTGAAAACACCCATGATCCTGCTCATCGACAACTATGATTCATTCACCTACAACCTGGTGCAACGGCTGGGTGAAATAGACCCCGAATTGCAGATCGAGGTAGTTCGTAACGACCAGATTACCCCGGAAGAAGTGGTGGCCCGTGAACCCAGCCACCTGATCATCTCGCCGGGCCCCTGCACTCCCAGCGAGGCCGGCATCTCGGTTGCCTGCATCGAGCCCATGATCGGTCGGGCGCCGATCCTGGGTGTCTGCCCGGGTCACCAGTCAATCGGCCAGTCGTTTGGAGCGAGCCTCGTACGAGCCAAGCATCTGATGCACGGGAAAACCGATTCGATTCATCACGACGACCAGGGGATTTTTGCTGGATTACCCAACCCGTTTACTGCCACCCGCTACCACAGCCCGATTATTGAACCCGGGACGCTGGACGACGCCTTCGAGGTTTCGGCCTGGGCCCACGCTCCTGACGGTTCCCGGGAAATCATGGGGATTCGGCACAAGCAGCATCCTATCATCGGGTGGCAATTTCATCCCGAGAGTTTTTTGAGTGAAACCGGTCCCCTGCTGTTGGAACGATTCCTACAGCTGTGAAATTGTGTCTCGATGGCATGGATGTTCCGTGACAGACGCCCGGCATACCAGGCAGGCAACGATGATTTCCGTTGAAGAAGCCCTTGAACTGATCCTTGAGAAAGTCCCAACTCGGCCAACCGAGCTGGTACCACTGGAAGCCTTGACTGGCCGCGTCCTGGCAGAAGAAATCACCAGTGATCTTGATTCCCCCCCTCACGATAAATCCATGGTGGATGGCTATGCCGTGCAACGTCACGACCTGGCCAAGCTGCCCGTCACCCTGGGTGTCCAGGAGGAGGTGACTGCCGGTGAAGTCCCACGGTCTTCCTTGCAGCCTGGACATGCAACTCGCATCATGACGGGAGCCCCGGTCCCCTGCGGAGCGGACGCGGTCGTGATGGTCGAGCAAACCAGCACCTCGACAGATACAGCCGGGCTGGAATGGGTCACGATAGCGGAAGTCCAGTTACCGGATTCCGGCAATATCATGCCCCAGGGAACCTCGCTGCGTGCCGGCGAGGTCGTCCTGAAACCAGGTCGCACCATCCGTCCCCTGGAAATCGGCTTGTTGGCAGAGGTCGGTCGGCACCAGGTTCAGGTCAGCGAGATTCCCTCCGTGGCTGTTCTCTCCACGGGAAACGAACTGGTGAACGTGGATCAATCTCCCCAGCCCGGACAGATTCGTAACAGCAATGGACCGCTGCTGGGATCACTTGCCAGCCGGGCCGGTGCCCATGTCGTTTCACTGGGAATCGGCAGAGATCGCATGGCTGATTTGAGGCAGGTGATCTCGCGGGGCCTGCAGGAAGACGTACTCGTTCTCTCCGGTGGTGTTTCAGCTGGCGTCCTGGACCTGGTTCCCCAGGTCCTGCAGGAACTGGGGGTCGAACAGGTATTTCACCAGGTAGCACTCAAGCCAGGCAAGCCACTTTGGTTTGGTGTCGCTGCAACAGGCCAGACGCTTGTCTTTGGACTGCCCGGCAATCCGGTCAGCAGCATGGTTTGTTTCGAATTATTCGTCCGGCCCGCTCTGCAGGCGCTCTCGGGCGGGGATCCACAGGGACTGGAAAAAACCGCGGCCACATTGCATGAAGCATTTCATAAGCGAGACTCCCGTCCTACCTTTTTCCCCTCCCGACTTTACCTGGAAAACAACCAGACACGTGTTCAACCACTTCCCTGGAAGGGCTCTGCTGACCAACGGACCTTGACCGATGCCAATTGTCTAGCCTATTTTCCAGCAGATCAAAACCAATACGATGCGGGTGACACGATCCTAGTTTACCGGCTTTAACGGCAATTCTTGATGGCAGGAATAGAATGATGCAACGGCCCGCACGGAGGCCCTGGTACCAGTCGAACTTTGCCTTCAACCTGGCAGGTGGACTGTTTCTTTTCGCTGCCTTCCCGCCACTGGGTTGGTGGCCGCTGGCCTGGATTGCCCCCTGGTACTGGTTTGCGTTGATCGACCGCAGGCTACAAGAAGTTCCCCTGGCCGACCCTGCCCCGAGAGGCAGCCGCTGGCGCAGGCTGTTCTCGAAGCTTGATTATCCTGCCTGGTTGGCTGCGACTGTTTCCTGGCTGTTGCTGCTGCAGGGGCTGCGACTGGCACACTGGGGAACGCATTTCGGCTGGCTAGCCATTTCCATGTACCTGGCTGTCTACCTGCCTGTCTTTCTTGCCTGGACCACCCAGCTGATGCGACGCAGCGGTTTGCCACTGGGACTGGCTGCGGCCACCACCTGGACCGTACTGGAGTTGATCCGTGGCCACGTGATCACCGGCTTTAGCATGGGCCTGTTAGCTCACACCCAGGCTCACCATACCTACTTGATTCAAATCGCTGATTTCAGTGGTGCTTACGGGGTGAGTTTTCTCATCATCCTGGTGAGTGGATGTATCTACCGCGTCGGTCCCTGGAATCCACAGCAACCGAAACGATGGGCACTGGTGCCCGCCGGGGCTGCCCTGCTGTTACTGGCAGCCACCATCACCTACGGTGCCTGGGCACAGCGAGACCATCCCGCGGAAGATCCGGCCTCGACATTGAACGTGGGATTGATCCAGGGTTCGATTGACACCCAGTTTGGTGAAGCGGCTACCCCGGATGACAGGATCTTTGACCTCTATAACTACCTGACCCTGCAACTGAGAATCGACCATCCGGAAGTGGACCTGGTCATCTGGCCTGAATCCATGTTTTCCTTCCAGGCCCCGGAACTGGTGATGAACCAGAATTCGCTCCCGCCGCCCGATATCCCACTGGATCCGGCGGAGTTCCTGCGACGAGCCCAGAACCATAATGAACGCTTCTACCAGCATACCACTAACTTCGCCAGGAGCGTCAATCGATCTCCAGCTGGAGGGCCCGAACAGAATCTTGATATCCACTTCATTCTCGGTACCAACTGCTGGCAACTACCTCCGCAGGAAAAACATTTCAACTCTGCCCTGCTGGTCAATCCCGCTGGCGAGATCACAAATCGGTATCACAAGATGCATCGCGTCATGTTTGGCGAGTACATTCCCGGTGGCAACTGGTTCCCCTGGCTCTATCGATTTTCACCGATCGGTACCGGGCTGACTCCCGGGAAACAGCCGATTGCCTTCCAGGCAAAAAACTGGACCCTGGTACCCAATATCTGTTTCGAGAGTACCGTGCCACACCTGATTCGTCACCAGCTTCAATACTTACGGTCCCAGGGTATGAATCCTGACGTCCTGGTCACGATTACCAATGACGGCTGGTTCTGGGGATCGAGTATGCTGGACCTCCATTTTCTCTGTGGAATCTTCCGGGCCGTCGAACACCGGCTTCCCATGCTGATCGCTGCCAACACGGGAATTTCGGCCTGGATCGACCACCATGGCCATCCCCGAGCGGTGGGGCCGCGCCGCCAGCCCGGACAACGAGAAGATGGCGTGGTCCTCGCTCAACTGTACAAGAAACCACCGGGACATAGTTGGTACCCC
>JAYGDH010000121.1:0-7956 GCA_046583055.1 Pirellulaceae bacterium
GTTGAATACCAGGTCCAGGTCAACCGTCGGTCCACCTTCATCCAGGCCGAAGAGGACGCTCGGACCGCTATCATCCTGGTTTGCATCGTTAACATTAACGTTGTCATCAATTTCGAAGTCAAAATCGATGCCGATCCGCTCGAAGAAATTATCATTGAGGGTGATAAAGCGAACCTCGATCGTGATCTGCAGATCCTGCAGTCGCCGTAACTGTTCGAGAAGATCAGCGATCTCCTCGTGCACTTCCTGCGTTTGACTGATGACCAGGCTCAAGTTCCCAGCAAATTCCGAGACCGTACCAGCGCCTCCGACTTCTTCCCAACTGTCCGGTGCAATCGTCGTGGTAATCAATTCAATCAGGGACTCGAAATCGGCCATGGCAGCTCCGCCCGGCCCAACGTTGACACCATTTCGTGGTGACGTCTGCCCGACTCCGGGGATCATCCCGGTCGCTCCCATCTGTGCCAGCACCGAGGCATTTCCGGTACCACGGTCCATCGTATCGGCGGCGATCGTAAGAGGGATCCCGCCAGCACTTCCAAGCATGGCTCCGACGCCGACTCGATTATGGGCATTTCGAATTGCGGCCGGCAGTCCAACTTCCGAACCCGGCACGAAGTTGGGAATACCAATCACGAGGTCGGCCACGTTATAGACTTCCTGGTACACATCCGTATCGCGTGTCTGCTCACTGGTAATGAGTAACACTTCGTTACGAATCACATAGCTCAACCGCAATTCTTCGAGGATCAGGTTGAGGGCACTTTGCAGGGAAACAGGTTGCGAGAGAGCAATCGACACGGGCGTATTCGACGTTACGCCTTCAGCGACCAGGCCACGCCGGTCGAGGTGAACATTGATTCCCGCCATTCTTCCCAGCGTATCAACCACGATACTCAGTGGTGTTTCATTAAAGTCGACATCCACTTGCTTTTTCAGCGACTTCTGGATTTCAATTCCGGTCGGCGTCAGGCGCCCCTGCTGCCGCTTTAGCAGATTTCGCCGTCGCCGGGTGAGTTCTTCCCAGTTCTTCGCCTCGTCGAAGACGATCGGATTTCGATCGTCAAACGGCCGACTGGATTGATCCACTGAGAACAGGGCATCGATGAATCCCTGTTCTTTCAGTTCATCATTGGCCAACTGGTCACCGATTCGCTTGATAAAGCGACTTTTCCAGATCAGTGTCTGGACCACCGGTTCATCGGGAGCCAGTTCACGGGCTTGCCGGGCCAGCACCTCGGCCTCAGCATAACGCCGTTCATCAATCAGTTCATTGAATTGATCAACGAGTTCAGCAATGCGACTGCGTGCATCCGCCACTTCTTCACGTTCCTGGTCAATCCGTGCCAGGATCGCTGTATTACGTTCATCCAATTCAATGTCCGCCAGGTTCGCAGAAATATGCTGTTCCATCTCGGCAACACTACGATTCACGATTCTCAGCAAGGGACGTGTGGATGTTTCATCCAGCTCCGCATTTTCAACATGTTCATGCAACTGCAACAACTGTTCCAGGGCCGCGCGGGGATCTTTTTCCTTCAGCTCGTCGGCTCGACGCTGGCCAGCAGTTATTTCACGCAGCAGCTTCTGTCGCAACAGTTGCTGTCGACTATCAACCGCTGACAAAGGCGATCGCTGAGTGCCCTCACCCGTGTTGATTCGCTGGGTCACAGACAGCAGGGTCAATTTCTCCTGCACCCGTTGCCGCGTGAGTGCATCCAGTTGTTTTTCGTACTGCCACGCCTGTCGGAATAAGTCCAATGCCTGGTCCCGTTCCTGTTGTTCGAGTGCCTTGAGTCCTGCGGCAAACAGTCGCAAACCCGGATTGTCCGCTAACACTTCGGGTTCTCCAACCGTATTCTGGGCAGGCACTATTCGTGTCTGATCCTGCTCCGGACGGTAGACACCCTGCTGTACAGCAGACGGCTGAGCACCTGCGACAGGCTGACCTGTGGCCACACCCGTGTCGGCGTAACTGGCTGTGCGAACCTGACCGTTATCACGCTGCGCAGCCGCATTGATCTGTTGATGCAACTGCCATGGCTGCATTTCGTTTGCAGCAAACATGGTTGCTGGTAACTGGTAACGTTCTGCCTGCACGGTTGCCTGGCGAGCTGCCACGAGGTCTCCTCGCCTTAGCGCAGCCATAGCCTGTCCGAGCAAGCGGGTTACCTCTGCCTTGGTATTTGGAGGACCGGCTCGCACCTCTGCCTGGGCCTGCGGAAGCTGTTGCTGAAGTGTCCCAATTCTCTGCAGCAACTGCGCCGGGCTGTTTTCCTGGGCTGCAAAGGCAGCTCCAATGGATTGCGCCTGCATTCCAAGTTGTTTGGCGGCAGTAAAATCACGGTACGCCATCAAGCCTTCGCTTTGCTGCACGAGGAACTCGGCGTAATCGTGCTTGTAACGATCCTGGTTCAGGGCACTTGCCGGTCGAACGGCAAATTCCTTGAACCGCATGATCAATTGGTCAACACGGCTGGGTGAGTCCATGTTGGGGAAACTGGCCAGTCGCAGTTGCTTGGCTCGTTGTACCCACTCGACGGCCTGCTCGACCTTGCCCTCTGCCAGGGCTCGGCGGGCAGTCCACAGCATGCGCTGTTGTTCTTTCCTCGCGCCGGATTTCCCGGCGCCCGCACCCAATTGATTAGGATCGTTAATCAGCGAGGCACGAAATGCATTGTTTGGCGAATTAGCTGCCGTGGATCCACCAATCGATTGGACTCGATCCGCGGGCATCGCGGCCACGTTTGTCGGCTGCAATGTCCGTGCGGTCCTCAGAACAGGGGGCGTCAGTTGCTTGGGATCGACTCCTGCTTTTTGCAGCTCCTGTGCCAAGTGAAATGGCTGGTACTCGTTGGCGGTAAAGGCAGCACCGGCACCGACAGCACTCTGGTACCAGCCGATGGCACCGGCCAAGTCACCTGCCTGCATGGCGGCGCGACTTTTTTGCATCGCGGAAACGGCCTGCGCCTTGGACTGGTCGGCTAATCGCTCCAGTGTCGCTTGTCGGCTTCCCACCGAGTACGGATCAACGGGCGGCCGAGAGCCGGCCCCTTGACCAACTGTCGCGGCCCCGGTCTTACTGTTAGTCGAGACAGGAGATCCCTGACGCAACCTGGCCAGGTCGGCAGCGACTTTCGCTGGCGTATCCTCGAACCGAGTGGTCAACCGATCGTACTGCGGATTGAGGCGTTGCGCCCTCTGCAAGTAATCTTCGGCCAGGGAATAATTTCCGACCTGCATTGCCTGTCGCGCATAGGCCAGCCATTTGCCTGCCTCCCGTCGATTTGTGGCAACTGTCGAATCCGCCTGTCCGACCTGCATCGAACTGATTCGTGCCATGTTAGCTACCGGGGAAATGGCTTGTGTTGTTGCACAGGTCACGATCATGATCGCCAATGCTGCACAACCAACCAACAGATGTTTCCAGGACGCTCTCAACTCGCTACTCCTTCTTCGTGATGCATCAAACTGAATGGGAAAATTTTTCTTTTCCACAGAATCAACTTCTCCAACTTGATAGGTAGGTGATGAACTCAGACACTAAATTGTTCCCGCGAAAACCTGTGGAACATCAGCACCGATGCCTTGGCAGGCGTGTCATCAGAGGTAGGTAGGAATGTGTTTTGAAAGGGATGGGATTCCAGATGAGGGAGGGATAGATACTGGCAACGACACAAGGCGTCAAGGCCATTTCCACAAACGATAAGAAACTTCTTTTCCCCTGCCCAGAGGTGCTAGCGTTCACGAGCCAAGAAATGACACAGACCCGAGTGTCTTATGGACGGCTCGGGCCTGGTCGATGGTCTTAATTGATCACAGCGGACAAAATCCACGGGGCATCAATACATGTCGTAATCGCCACCGTGACCTTTCCCCTTGTCATCCTTCGGCTTCTCGGCCACCAGGGCGTCACTGGTCAGCAACAACGTGGCAACACTGGCCGCATTATTTAATGCCGTACGAGTCACTCGTGTCGGATCGATGACTCCTGCCTTGACCAGATCCTCGTAGGTATCGGTCAATGCGTTGTAGCCACAATTTCCTTTTTCCGACAAAACTTTCTCGCAAACGATGCCACCGTCCTGGCCGGCATTCTGGGCAATCACCGTCAGGGGAGCACGGGCGGAACGCAGTACGATGTCGTAGCCAATGGCCTCGTCCTGGCAGAGATCTTTGGGAGGTTTTAGCTGGGAACTGGCTCGCAGGATTGCGACTCCACCACCAGGAAGAATTCCTTCAGCAACTGCGGCTCGCGTGGCATGCAATGCATCCTCAACACGTGCTTTCTTTTCTTTCATTTCACTTTCGGTAGCAGCACCAACGTTGACCTTGGCAACCCCACCTGCCAGTTTCGCCAGTCGTTCTTCCAGTTTTTCGCGATCATAATCACTGGTAGAATTTTCGATCTCTCGACGCAACTGATCGATGCGAGACTTGATATCGCTGCTCTTGCCAGCTCCCTCGATAAGGGTGCAATTATCCTTGTCGATAATTACTTTCTTGGCGCGTCCCAGGTCGGAAATTGGCATGGATTCCAGATTGATTCCCAGCGTCTCGAAGATGGCGGTACCACCGGTGAGGATAGCGATATCCTCGAGCATTGCCTTGCGGCGATCACCGTAACCGGGTGCCTTCACAGCACAGCACTGGAAGGTGCCGCGTAATCGATTGATCACGAGTGTTGCGAGTGCTTCGCCTTCCACGTCTTCAGCCACGATCAGCAGGGGCTTGTCCTGTTTGACAACAGCTTCCAGCAAGGGTACGAGATCCTTGATATTGGTAATTTTCTTTTCGAAAACCAGCACGTAAGCGTCTTCCAGAACCGCTTCCATCGAATTGGGATCGGTCACGAAGTACGGGGACAGGTAACCTCGGTCGAACTGCATCCCTTCGACCCATTCGACATCGGTATTGAGGCTTTTTCCTTCGTCAACGGTAATCACGCCATCCTTACCAACCTTGCTCATGGCCTTGGCCAGCAGTTCACCGATTTCAGGATCATTATTGGCAGCGATCGACGCCACACTTGCCATCTCATCGGTCGTCTTGATCTTGATCGACATCGATTCCAGCTTGGCAACGATATCTTCCACCGCTCGCTCGATCCCCCGTTTCATCTGGACGGGATTGATTCCTGCGACCACGGCTTTCAGGCCTTCGTTAAAAATGGCCTCGGCCATGACCGTGGCGGTCGTGGTTCCGTCACCCGCAACATCGCTGGTCTTGCTGGCTACTTCACGGACCATCTGGGCACCCATGTTCTCGAAGACATCCTCGAGCTCAATTTCCTTGGCAACCGTCACGCCATCTTTCGTAACAGTGGGTGAACCGAAACTCTTTTGAAGAATAACGTTTCGCCCCTTGGGTCCCAGCGTCACCTTAACAGCACGCGCCAACTTAGAGATACCACATCGAATGGCCTCTCGAGCTTCTTGGTCAAAGGCAATGATTTTCGCCATTAGATTGCTTCTCCTGTTTTTCCCTTGTATGAACTCAATATTGGCTGCTTCAAGATCCCGACCTGATTTACATCAATGTCGCAGTGGACCAGCAGAAAACTTTTACCGTTATTCAATGACAGCCAGGATGTCGTCTTCTCGCATTAACAATAATTCGTCGTCTTCAACCTGGAACGATTCACCGGCATAGCTGTTAAAAATCACCCGGTCACCCACCGCGACCTGCAGCTGAGACCGACTGCCATCCGGAAGCAAACTTCCGTCTCCCGTACTCACAACAGTGCCACGAGCGGGTTTATCCTGAGCGCTATCAGGCAAGACAATGCCTCCAGCGGTTACATCTTCAGAAGCCTCTCGTTCCACTACCACGCGATCACCCAGGGGCTGTAGTTTAATTCGTCGCTTGGGCTTTTTTTTGGTCGCTGTCCCCATCTGTCTCATCCTCTCCAGGTTGGTAAATCAATCAATCGTGTTACTTGATCGTTGCTCGACAAGAGAAACTGAGGTTTCTCTCATCACGACGCTGCTGTCAAAATTGCACACTCTTGGCACATGTTTGCCTATAACTTGGCAAGTGGCGCGCCAAAACGGCTAATTTTCCTGCAAATCACCAAAATAGCCGCATTTGCAGTAAACCGACCCCTGCCGGGACAAAGGTGCACCCGTCAGCATGGCAGGCGAGCCGTGGTGCCCCAGATCTGCTGCTGCCAATTTGACAGCCTCCACTGGTAACCTAAGTTACAAGGAAAGACACATTGTCCACAGCAGGATCACCCGGCACAATGGGCTTACCCTTAAAATATCGGACTTATCTTCTCGTGTTCCCTATCCCCCATTCCCCAGAGAATCCTCCTTCATAATGCCTATTAAAATCAATTGCCGTTGCGGCCAACGCTTCCAGGCGCCCGAAAAACTGGCCGGGAAAAAAGTTCGCTGTCCCAAGTGCGGAGATCCCCTGGCCATTCCCACTACCGCCAGCCAGGGCACGGCCGGACAGACAGCCCCAGCGGCCAATGACATGGGCAGCTTGCTCGATGAAATCGGCGTTGAACCGACACCGACCGGGGGCAAGCGATGCCCTCAGTGTAATACACCCTTAACCGGTCAGGCCGTTTTCTGTGTCGGTTGTGGATTCAACCTGGAAACCAACGAATTCGTCAATGGTATTGACCAACAGCCAGGTTCGGATGGCAAACCAAAACGCAAATCGTTTGGCAACCCGTTACTGGACAAGGCTGCCAACGAATTGGAATACGAGAAAAGCCAAAAACTCATCTCCCAGGATCCGCGATCCTGGTACACATACTTTGTAGGCACGCTGGCGATACTCGTTTTCATCATAGTGGGAGCCCTCTCCTCAATCAGATCGGAAAAGGGGCAATCTGGAGCCAAGTTTGGCAAAACAAAGGTATCTTCGACTGATGCCGACCAGTGGGTTAAACCAGAAGATCTTCCACCAATTCCGGATATCATTTTTTGGGGCGTTTTCCTGTTCAGCCCCATGTTCTTCTTGGGCCCCTGGGTACAGATCACCTATCGTGCCTTTCGCGACAAGAAAGTACACGGATTTCTTTGCCTGACATTTGTCTACTGTCCGGTCTATGCCACCATGCAGTGGAAGGATCTACGGGGACCTTTCGCCATGTGGCTTTTTGGTGTCATTTTAATGGCCGGATCATATGGCACTTACTACTTCTGCATGGGAGACATTCCCGAATCGCTGTTCTAGTGCAGCTGGTTCATACGGCCGAGCCAGGAAACCGGGCCTCCTAAAAAATCCCGGCCCCGAAGTCATTATCAGTTGATATTTCAGCCGGTGTCGAGGACTTCTTTTCAGAGGGAGAAGCCGTTGGCAGCACATGAGGGGGACGCGGCTCCGCTTCTGCTTCCTGCACGAAGGCTTGCTCTGGCGGTTCCTGCTCGTCTATCAACGCAGCAGGGGTATCGAGTTCGTCTTTAGCCGAGGTTTCAGCCTCTCGGAGATCTTCGCGATTTTCCGCAGCATAATCATCATCATACCGGGACATGTAGTCTGGCGAACCGGACCGTTCCAACTCCCCCTGGTATTCCTCGATCACACAGCGCTGGATCAACTCACGACATGTCGAGTTGATAGGGTGAGCAATATCTGCGTAGAGCTTACTGCGTCCTTCCGGGTCACGCTCAACATCTTCATGCTTCAATGCCGCCCCGCATTTATTACAGTAACTGGATCGCAGGTGATTCTTAAAACCGCAGTCACGGCAGTGAAATGTGCGTTTCCGACTCGGCATGGCAACAAATGGTCCCTGCGATCCTTCGATCACCTTCAAGTCCCGGATTACAAAACAATCATCGAAGGTAATGGAACAAAACGCCTGCAGGCGATCCTCGGAATTGCCCATGAGCTTGACTCGTACCTCAGTGATTTTCATTATGATCCTCCTCAGGCAGAATAAACTGGTCGAGCGGACAGGGAACGGGCGCAAAAAACATGGCCGAGCTGTAAACCACG
>JAYGDH010000264.1:0-8424 GCA_046583055.1 Pirellulaceae bacterium
CGCCTGCCGCCGCGCTGGCCATTGACCGCTTGATGAGCCAACAAGCGATGCGCAGGGAACGCCTTGAACGTGCAAGCCGTGCAGTTGCAGCCGTCAGCGGTTCCGTCAGTCAGCCAGTGCTCGACAACACGCCTTACTGGCAGCAGCTGGACGAGACCTTCGATTCAATCATACGGCCCGCTCGCCACAGCCCGTTGTCTGATGCCGATAGTGACCGGGACGAGCTGTTTGAGCAATCAGACTGGCTCGACTTCTTGGGTGAAGATGAGGCGTTTTGAACGGGTGTTTTTTTCTCCACGGCTCGGCAGGAGCCTCGCCCTCCCGCAGCGTCTTTTTCTTCACGGCTCGGCGGACCTCAAAACGGCTCTCTTTCTGGGAGTGATTCTACATTGTTTGTGCAACTGCCAATGAAATGGTAGTCTGAACCGGGTACTTAACGAACTAGCTTTTCTTATCGCTAAAACAGCTTTCATCCCACTTGTTCGACCTGAAAAAGACTCCTCCTCATGAAGCGCTTTTCGCTAACCACGAGCCCCCTACACACCGCTGGTCGAACAGAGTCAACCCGTTCGCGCAAACGACAGACTCGAAGGATCAGTCGACCAGAGCGACCCCTGTGGGTGGAGATGCTGGAAGATCGGCGGCTGCTGCATCATGGACCCACCGGCGGGTTCGGGGTGGTTGGTGACAGTCTTAGCGACGAATACGCCCAGGAAACCTATTCCTACGCCCGCAACTGGGTCGAGTTGCTGGCAACCGAATCCCACTTTGACCTGGGACGCCATGAAACCCAATCGGGCAACCCCCTGCAATGGGGTGAACCACGTCGCGAAGGATATGAATACAACTGGGCCCGCTCCGGAGCCAACTCTGACAGTCTCTTGAAATCGGGACAACATACCGGGCTGGCAAAACAGATTCAGCAGCGACAGGTCCGCCACGCCGTACTGGCCATCGGCCAGAATGATTTTCATCCGGATCCCGAGGGGTACGCGGATGGCGATGACGTTGCTTACGACAACATCTACCATGGTACCTGGTCCTCCCAGGAAATCACCAGCTACGTCAATACCGTGGCCAACAACATTGAAACGGCAGCTACAACGTTGTTGGCCGACGGCGTGGATCTGGTTATCTCCAACGTGGCGGACTACGGGTTTACTCCCACTGTTCGCCAGTACTACACCAACGCCACGATGCGGCAGCGCGTTGCGAGTGTCATCAGCCAGTTAAATCAGCAGATTGACTCGCTGGCACAGCAATATCACATCACTCTCGTCGACCTGGCTGGATTTGCTACTGATGTTTTTGGCACGAATACACAGGTAATTTCCTCCCAGCAGATTGGTGGAGTGGTAATCACCAACGATGCCGGCACAGAGGCTACCCACGCATTTGTGCATGACGGGGTTCATCCGCACACGGTAACACAGGCCATCATGGCAAACCTGTGCATGGAGGGAATGAACCGGGGGTACGGACTGGACCTGGACCAGTACAGTGAACAGGAGATGGTTGAGTTTGCTGGCCTGAGTTACGGGGGCCAGGACACCTGGAACTTCGATTACGCCAACTACGTGGATGTCTACTCGCTGAATGATTCCCCCACGTGGACCTTGCCTGGCGCCCAGCAAGTGGACAAGAATCAGTCGCTGGCCATCTCCGGCATCTCGGTGATCGACGTGGACGCCGGCAATGGGACACTGCAGGTCAGCCTGTCCGCCCAGCACGGCGTCCTGACCGTGGCTCAAACCACGGGGCTGCAATTTACGACTGGCGATGGCGCGGCAGATGCCCAGCTGGTTTTCACGGGGACACTCACGAACCTGAATGCTGCCCTGGGCGGCCTGGTCTACCAGCCCACACAAAACTTTCATGGTGGCGAAACGATCCAGTTGAGCGTGAATGACCAGGGAAACACCGGTGCCGGGGGTGCCAGGACAACCGCCATCACGCTGGGCGTCACGGTCAACAACGTCAACACACCACCGATCGCCGAGGCAGACCGTTACATCGTTCCTCCGGGTGGGACGTTGCAGGTCACGTTACCGGGCATCCTTGCTAATGATCGCGATGACGACGGCCAGGCCATCGTACCTGCTATCGTCGCCGGGCCTTTCAAGGGGAACCTCAACCTGGCAACCGATGGTTCCTTTACCTACACGCGCAACGCGAACGGATCGATCAACGGGTCACCGGGTGAAGGCATCAGCCTCGAACAACAGGACGTCTTTACTTACCGGGTATCCGACGGTAACGCGACCAGCCAGGTGGTCCAGGTAACGTTACTGGATAACGAGCGGGTCCCCTGGCACAACGCTACCCGACCACTGGACGTGAACGATGACGGGGTAACAACGCCCCTGGATGCACTGCACATTATCAATACGCTGAACCAACTGGGGTCACGCAGCCTGCCCACGGAGCGGACACTGGAAGCACCTTACTATGATGTCAACTTCGATGGTATCGTCTCCCCGGCGGACGTCCTGCATATCATTAACTTCCTGAACCGAACTGCTTCCAGCGCGGAGGGGGAAGTCACGGATCCGCCATCGCTGCCCACGCAGCCGGTCCCACCTGGTGCGGACCTGCCGATGGTCCCCGTGACACCAGGCATTGATGACCTCTACTATCGCAGCAGCGATACTCGCTACCAGCAGCCGCCAGCAGCTGCCTCGGAACGCGACGAGCCTACCCCCGCGACGACTGATATGGACGACTTCTGGAACTGGCTGGGGTCGCTGGATTGATTGACCTGGGAACGGAATTGTCCTGCGAACGCCAGTTCTGTTATATTGCCCGCAGTCATGTCAGTCGGTCTTGGCCAGGAGCATATCATGAAAACTCAATTGCTTTTTCTCGTGGTACTGCTGGGAGCCTGGGGTTGTAACAACCAGGGGCCCGCAGGCAACTCGACAGAAAACAAGCCTGCGAAACCAGCCACGGATGAAAACAATCCCGGTCAATCAGCTGCTGAGCAACCCGGGGATGCCAACAACCCTGAAATCGTGGCTCCCGAAAAACCGGCAGTCAAGGTAACCCATGTCATCAGTGGCGAGGAGGTCTACTACCTGGACGGTCCCCAGCAGATGCGACCCCCGGACGGCAAATTCCCGGCTGGTACCCGGGTGGAGTTAGTACAGGACTCCGGCAGCTACAGCATGGTAGTCAGCGAGGACGGGATTCGCGCCTATGTCTCGACTGGTGCCCTGAAACCGATTGAATGAATCCCCTGGCCTCCCAGTGTTACCAGCACATAACCGGGTTGCCAGCAAATAACGGGGACCGTGATGAGCTGTTTACTTGAATACAACGGTCGCCTGTCAATCACGTTGATTTTTTTCCTGTTCAGTTCCGGGACAACACCTGTCCTATCGGGTCAATCCGCTACCGGGGGGGCTGCAGGTAATAAACCGGTTGGTGTGCAGGGATCGATTGGTACGCGGAAAAATCCAACCCGTGTCAAACGGTTGCTGATCAGCAAGCCTGGCCTGTACGAGAATTACCTGGTCGACAGTCAATGGGAGGGTGGCAACCGGGTCAAGGTGACGGCTGACGACGTCACCATTCGAAACTGTGAGATCCGCAATGCCACGGGCAACGGGATTGGGGTGTTTGCGAAGAACACGGTCATTGAGAACTGTCGGATACACCACTTGCTGAATTCCACCTTCCGTAACCAGAGTGATGCCCACGGGATTACGGGTGGCTGGCACAACGTGACGATTCGAAATTGCGAGATCTACTACGTTTCAGGTGACGCTGTTCAGTTTGATCCGGACCGACGGTCACACGGCAACGTCTTGATTGAAAACTGTACGTTTTGGACCGGTCCTTTACCGAACGATGCAGCCGGCTTCAAACGGGGCGAACGGCCTGGTGAAAATGCTTTTGATTCAAAGACTCCGGCAGATGGGGCACGTAACAAGGTCATCATCCGTAACTGCCTGATGTACGGCTGGAAGCAGCCAGCTCAAATCAATCTGATAGCCGCCTTGAATCTCAAGGAAAACATCCAGGCCACCGTGGAGAACTGCTTGTTTCGGGAGAACCAGGTTTGTTTCCGTCTGCGGGGTCCGGGATCCCGCGGAGGCGCCTTGGTCCAGGTAAAAAACTGTGCCATCTACGATTCCGTTGTCGGGGTACGCATGGAGGATGGTCTGCGCAACCTACGAATTGATCGGCTGGGGTTCGGCAAGGGTGTGACACGGGAATTCCACCAGGTCGGTCGTGGCGATTTCCCCGGGTTCGAAAACAAGCGCCAGTTCAAGGCACCAGCATTTGATCAACTCCGGGAAAAGGGATTCCAGTCGCTGGTGCAACCCCGGAATTGATGCGACTGCTGGTAGGGTGAGCGTTCAGAGCATAAGATAACGGTCCTGTTCTTTTCCTGGTTCCCATACAGTGAGTTGTGCCCCTGATGGAGAATTCACCGACTGCTCCCGAGTCGCCAGCGACTCCTGCCACTGACTCCAGCCCCGGGCTTTCTCGAACACTGGGACCTGGCATTGCCATCTCGATGGTGGTGGGGGCCGTCATTGGGTCGGGGATCTTCTTGAAGCCTGGGCAGATTGCTGCTGACGGAGGTAGCTTTCCACTGATCATCAGTGCCTGGGTCATTGGTGGAATCGTCTGTTTACTGGGTGGCCTGTGTGTTGCTGAGTTGGCCCTGATGATGCCCAGGGCTGGTGGACTCTACGTATACCTACAGGAAGCTTACGGGAAGCTGACTGCATTTCTTTACGGCTGGAATCTTTTCTTTTTCGTGGAGCCCGCCTCCAACGGTGCCTTGGCGATTGCCTTTGTGGGGGCGTTGACAAACACCATGGGATGGGAACTTAGCCTGGCATCAACCACCCTGATTGCCGCTTCCCTGGTCGTACTGGTTGCCTGGATCAATTTCATTGGCGTGGTCTGGGGTGGCCGTTTCCAGGCGACGACGACAATCATCAAGGCGGGTTTCGTCGGCCTGATGGCCTTGCTTCCATTCGCAATGGTATTTTTCGCGGAACGGAGTATCCAGTTTTCCAACTATTCCACGTCACTGGTTTCGGCAGAGGCACCCGTGGCAACACGATTTGCAGTCGTGATGCTGGCGATCATGTGGGCCTACAGTGGTTGGCACTTTGTCACCCCGGTAGCCGAGGAAATTCGCAACCCGCGACGAGATATTCCCCTGGCCCTGCTGGGTGGCATTGGTATCCTGACCGTACTGTACATCGGTGCGAACCTGGCCTTCCACGGTGTCCTCTCCATGGAAGAAATGAAGGAGGCTGGGGAGACTGTCTCGCAAACGATGATGACAAAACTACTGGCTCCCTACGGTTGGGGAAAAATCGGCGGAGCCCTGGTTTCCGCGGTAATCATGTGCAGTACGCTGGGGGCACTCAACGGTGGCCTGTTGATCACGCCGCGTGTAACCCTGGCGATGGGGCGCAGTGGAACTTTTTTCCGTTCCTTTGCCTACATCCACCCCAGGTACCAAACCCCGGCCGTTGCGATCTTCATGCAAATGACGATGGCCCTGCTGCTGCTGGCCTCCCTGCTGCTCGTCACGTTCGTCGACCAATTCAAGAATCAGAGCATCTTCACGATTCTTTCCAATTACACGGTCTTTTGCTATGGCCCGTTCCTGATGTTGACCATTGCGGCGGTCATGGTGTTGCGCAGCCGGGAGCCGGACCGTGAACGCCCCTTCCGAGCACCTTTCTACCCACTGGTACCGCTGGGTTTCCTGGCCTTTTACGGTTGGTTTATGTACATGATCCTGCAAGGCATGTTTGCGGAATCGTTGGTCAGTATCGGGTTGATCCTGCTGGGGATTCCTGTCTTTCTACTGGTCCGATTCCTGAATGCACGAACCGGTTAAACCGTCTTACCAGTGGCAGGCGGCTCATTGACCGGTGATAGCTGCGTCATTAAGATAACTGGCGAAACTGCTGAACTTTCCTGCACTTCCCGGTGACCTGAACGCCAAAGAGTTTCTCATGGATCCGCTTCATCTTTGTATTGCCCTGGGCCCGGTCATTACGTACCTGATGCTGCTGGGGCTGCTCAACTTCCGGCGGCGGCCTTTCCTGACCACAGGGGCCCGGGACCTGGCAGCGCTGGGCATCGGTGTCTCTGGCCTGGTCGTGGCCGGACCGATGGAGCTGTTCTTACCGGAACTGGCAGCCAACCAGTTTGGCAGCTATGTCTGGCCCCTGATGCTGGCTCTTTACGGGCTTTGCTGGACGCTGCTGGTCCTCCTGATCCGTCCACGCCTGGTAATCTACAACATGCCCCTGAACCAGTTGAGACCGATCCTGGCGTCCGTGGCCAGCGAGTTGGATCCTGAATTACGCTGGGCCGGTGACAGTCTTTCACTTCCCACGTTACATGTCCAGTTGCACCTGGAAACATTTACCACGCTGCGGTGCACACAACTGGTCTCGTCCGGGCCGGCACAGAGCTGCGCAGGCTGGCGCAAGCTGGAAATTCGGTTAGCCGAAGCCATCCAGGCGACCCGCACGACGATCAACCCCTACGCGATCAGTCTCATCCTGCTGGCCAGTTTCATGGCCATCGCGGTCACCTTCAAGATGGCAACTAACCTGGAACTGGTCCAGAACCAGTTGCGGGAAATGTTGCGGCTGTAGATCACACCGGGCCAGCGGCCACCTAGGGATTCTTTTTTTCTTCCGGCGGAATCTTTTCGGGCGGCGGGGGGCTGACCACCTTGAGTCTTCCCAGGGCTCGCAGTTGTCCCACGGCGACGGTCATGCGTGTGGCGGCCGCGGGAGCGGCGGCCAGCATGCCCGAAATTGAACGGACTGTCTTCTCGGCATGGTCCAGGTATTCCTCGTTTTTCAGCACCTTGCCCAGGTAGATCAGGTTCTGCGCAGAAACCGAGTTACCTGACGGCCGCGCTCCATCCAACGGATTCTTACTGCGGGCCAGGAGAGACTCATGATCTTCGGAGGTGAAAAAGAATCCTCCCCGCTGGTCATCCCAGAATAATTTCAGTTGAAGCTGCATCAAGCGGTCAGCCTGTTGCAACCAGCGTTCGGCACCGGTCGCCTCGTGCAGGCCCAGCAGGCCATCGACCAGGAATGCATAATCCACCAGGTAGGCATTAAATTTCGCTTCCTTGTTGCCGTACGTTCGCAGCAACCGACCTTTTTTATGGGTAAGTTTCTCGAGCACGAAATTGGCCGCTCGCTCCGCGGCCTGGATGTAGCGGGGTTCCTTGAGAATACGACCGGCATCCGCAAAGCCCCGGATCATCAATCCGTTCCAGCCCGTGAGAATCTTGGTATCGGTTAATGGACGAGGTCGCTTGTCACGGTGCGCGAGCAACTTGCGGCGAATTGGCAACAATTTCGCTTCCAGTTCTGCCGGCTTGATTCCCTGCTCCCCTGCCAGTTCTAGCATGGAACGGCTTAACTGCGGGGCGTAGTATTCCTCTTCAAAATTCGGGCTGCGGTCCAGACCATAGACCACAGCGAAAATCTTGAACTCTTCTTTCGACAACAGCTTCTCAACTTCTTCTTTCTCCCAGCGATAGAACTTACCTTCAATATCCTCGGATTCTGCATCCAGGGCAGAATAAAATCCACCTTCCGGGTCGGTCATTTCCCGGAGCACGAAGTCGAGCATCTCTCGCAGGATGCGGTGATAATTCTCATCGGCGGTCAGTTGAAATGCTTCCGCATAAACACTGGCCAGTTGGCCGTTGTCATAGAGCATCTTTTCGAAATGCGGAATGCGCCAGAAACGATCGACACTATAGCGGTGAAAGCCACCGCCCAGGTGGTCTCGAATCCCCCCCATTCCCATGCGGTCGAGCGTGAATCGCAGCATCTTGAGCGCTTCCTGTGCATCCTTGCCGGCCGCCTTTTCAGCCCGGACCCGGTAAACCAGGAATACCAGGTTGGCCGGTTCAGGAAACTTGGGACGATCCGGGTTAGTCGGACTGTAGCCAAAGCCACCGAACTGATCGTCAAACTGCTGGGCCAGGGACTGCTGGGCCTGTTGCTGAAAATCTCCAGCCAGGTTGGTCTCCAGGGGCATCTGTCGCCCGTTCAATTCCTGCTTGATATATTCGGTCAATTGCCCGGCACTCTGCTCCACCTTGGCAGTATCCTTGGTCCATAGTTCATTTATTTTCTTGATCATGGTGAGGAAGCCAGGCATTCCCTGCCGGTCTCCGTCCCGGGCCGGGAAATAAGTACCACCATAAAACGGCCGGGAATCGGGCAACATGAATACGCTCATCGGCCAGCCACCGCGACCATTAATCGCATAGACACTCGTCATGTAAATCTTGTCGACATCGGGACGCTCCTCGCGATCCACCTTGATACAGACAAAATGCTTGTTAAGAAATGCGGCAATTTCCTTGTCCAGGAACGACTCTCGCTCCATAACATGGCACCAGTG
>JAYGDH010000280.1:0-20582 GCA_046583055.1 Pirellulaceae bacterium
TCAGCAGCGGAATTCCCAGCAGCCCCGCTCCGAAGCCGACAATCGTCTGAAGCAGGCTGCCGGCAAAAAGAATACCGGCAACGGTGAGCATGGGCAGCAGGGTAAAGGGCATCGTGGTAGTCACTCAATCCAATCGATCTATAAAACCGGATCCCCTATTCCCTGGCGATCCTTACAGGTGAGCTTCCTCGGGAACTTCCCGAGGAATTTTCCAGTCCAGGTAGACAGACCAGATCACGTACAACACGGGGTACTGTATGCGCAACGGGGGTCTGGGATTCGTCGGGTAGTGTCTGCGTTTCAGAGCGATTTATTCTGATTGGCACGGCAGTTCTGAAAATCGCCGCCCGGCAGCACCGGGTCAGGTTGAGCGCCTTGTTATTTGGCACATAAGCTATCCATCATACGTGACCAATCATCGCTGCCATTTCATGGGCCGTTGCGACGTGAGCAAAACCATCCTTGCCATGCTATTCCTTATTTTCAAAAACCGTTTGACAGTTCCAGCAGATTTCAAAGGAGGAATCGTTGAGTTCTCCACATGAGTTGCACTCCCATTCACTCGCGGATGCCTTAGAAACACGTCGGCGGGCCTCGTAGTCCAACACGATCTTCTTCGCTTGGTCGAAAGCTTCGGCGCGCACCCAAACACGCGGCGCAACTGCGGACGCTGGCAGTTCGCCAAGTGCAGTTAGAAGAGGACTTTCTACAACGCGTGCTTCGATGCCTGCGTCCTCCAATGCCGATTTGATGAAGTGGGCCTCATACAGGTGGGCAGCGGAATACACTTCGATTAGTTCAGAGTTTGCCATACGACGACTTCCAGGTACATACGCCCCATTTGCCAAAAAAGCACGGAAACAAAGAGCCAAATAACGACCAAGCTAACCTGCCCGGTGCTGCGGGGCAGAGGATGACATCGAAATCGTCGCCTGCCCACCATGAACCATCGTAGCCCGTGGTGCAAGCCGAGTTCACCGCCGAAAGGCGGTTTTTTGTGCGCTGGACCGTTTCCGAAATGACAGGATGGAATCAGCATCGCAAAGGTCGGGTGGTAAAACAAGAACCCCCTGCCTGGAAATATACCTGGCAGGGGGTTCTCTATTCAGACCTTAAGCGATCGAGCTAGGATTGCTTGAGAAAAACAAATCGTTGACCGCCAGCTCGCTTGACACGCATGCGAATCCCTTCTGTCGTATTGGAATTATCCATGACAGCGCGAAACTGGTCACTGTTGTGGATCGCCTTCCCGTTGATTGAAACGATCACATCCCCGGGTTGCAAGCCAACCTGCGAGGCCAGCCCGGAAGGTTGCACCGCCTTCACCACCACTCCCTTTTGATCCGGGCCATAACCCAGCTTTTCTGCCTGCTCCAGGGCCAGGGTTTCGACGGTGATACCCAGGTTGCTGACCGTACCGGGAGCCGCTGACGGTACGAGACGGCTCGACAACTGATCCAGGTCACGCAAACCGATGGTCACATTCACCTGGATCGTTTCTTTCTGACGAAACACTTCCATCCGAACCTTCTTCCTGGGCCGGATACCGGCAACCATATGTCGCAAGTGGTTCGCATCACGGACGATCTTTCCATCCAGCTTGAGCAGAATATCACCTGCTTTCAAGCCAGCCTGGGCGGCGGGGCCATTGGCCATGACACCTCCCACCAGGGCTCCCTGCCTGGACTTCAATCCAAACGACTTGGCCAGGTCCTCATCGAGATCCTGGATACCGACGCCCAACCAGCCACGGTTAACACGGCCATCCGCCATGATGCTTTCCATGATCCGGCGAACCATATCACTGGGAATCGCAAAGCCAATACCCATGGATCCACCACTGCGAGAAGCAATTGCGGTATTGATCCCGATGACCTCTCCTTTCATATTGACCAGCGGACCACCACTATTGCCAGGATTAATGGCAGCATCCGTCTGGATAAAATCCTCGTAATCGGTAATGCCCACGTTCGCTCGGCCCTTGGCACTGACAATACCAGCCGTCACGGTCTGATCCAATCCAAACGGACTTCCCATGGCCAGCACCCAGTCACCCACTTCCATCTGCTCCGAGTTCCCGAGTCGGGCAACCGCCAACCCCTCCGCTTCAACTTTCAGTACTGCCACATCAGTGGCCTTATCGGTACCAACGATTTTCGCCTTGAGCTTGCGATCCGTGGAAAGAATCACTTCCACTTCGTCAGCCCCTCGCACCACGTGATTATTGGTCAAGATATACCCGTCTGCACTCACGATCACACCGGTCCCCAATCCCTGCTGTTGACGACCTTCTTCAGGAATCCGGGGCTCCCGGAATCGGTCCCATGCATCGTCATCAAAAAATCTGCGCAATTCCTCCGGGATCTCCGGGCGGGCACCATTCAATCCAGCGGGATTCTGTACCCGGGCCTTGCGCAATGACCGGATACTAACCACCGAGGGCCGCATGGCACGGGCCACGCGCTTGAAAACCACGGAGAGATCATCTGTATCCTGCAATTGTTTCAACGCGGTGCTGGCTTCACTTTTCTCAATGGCATAAGCCCACTGGCTGTTTATTTTCGGCAGGGTCGTGGTCACGCCAACACCGATACCAATACCCAAAACCAGGACCAGCAGGATCAAGAGTGTACGCTGGCAAGCTTTCATATCTTCAACTCCTTGAAAGACCTAATTCAGAGACTTAATTCAGAAACCTAATTCAGAGACCTGGTCCGTTATCCACAGCCGTTTAAAACCCCGGAAACCCGAATATGATCCTCCTTACGGAGGAATCTTTTGAAAAGTTTGGCCGCGGCATAAAAATACACGTAAAGAGCCATAAAAAAACTTCGCAGACCGGCTCATCCCCGGTCCCGCTTCCGGATTGGACAGCCGCCTGAAACTGACCTATCCTGACAACATGGGGCAGCTATGATGGGACATCCCAGCAGATGCAGCTACCTGGAACTGCGTAATTCTATCTCCAATAGCAAATAAACAGGCGGCCTGGCATGGATCGAGTGGTCACATTACCTCCGGAAACCCAGGTTCGCCCCGATGGAACCTACGCCGGGGGCTGGTGGCGCGCAACCGACGAGGACCGCATCCTCTGTGAATTATGCCCTCGCGCCTGTCACCTGAAACCTGGAGATCGCGGCTTCTGTTTCGTACGGGAAAATCGTGACGGTGAAATGCTGCTCACCACCTACGGACGCAGTACCGGTTTCTGCATCGACCCCATTGAAAAGAAGCCTCTCAACCATTTCTTCCCAGGGACCAGCGTGCTTTCCTTTGGCACGGCGGGCTGCAACCTGGGATGTAAGTTCTGCCAGAACTGGGATATTTCCAAGTCACGTGAAGTGACACGACTCAGTGAACAGGCAACTCCGGAGATGATCGCCCAGGCGGCGGTTGACATGGGTTGTCGCAGCGTCGCCTACACTTACAACGATCCGATTATCTGGGCCGAGTATGCCATCGACGTGGCAGCTGCCTGCCGAGAACTTGGTATCAAGTCCGTGGCCGTTACTGCTGGATATATCACCGAGGTAGCACGAGGACCTTTTTTTCACGCCATGGATGCAGCCAATGTCGACCTGAAAGCATTCACGGAAGATTTCTACTACTCCCTCACATCATCTCACCTGCAACCGGTGCTCGATACGCTGAAATGGCTCCGGCATGAAACGGATATCTGGTTCGAGATCACGAACCTGATCATACCCCAGGCCAACGATTCCGAGGCTGAAATCGGAGAAATGTGCGACTGGCTCCTGCAACATATCGGCGCTGATGTACCGATCCACTTCAGTGCCTTCCATCCTGACTTCCGCATGACAGATCGTCCTCGCACACCCCATGAAACCTTGCTGGCTGCTTACGACATCGCTCGCTCGCGGGGACTCAAGTACGTGTATGTTGGAAACGTGGACGATCCGCAACACCAGAGCACGTATTGCCCCGCATGCCAGGAACTGCTGATCAACCGTAACTGGTATGAACTTGGCGAGTATCACCTGGACAGAAACAAGTGTGGACATTGCGGCGCTACCATCGCGGGGCACTTTGATTCAAATCCCGGAGACTGGGGACGCAAGCGACTTCCTGTCCGCATTGCCAACTACACACCACCGGAACCAACCGTTGTTACCCTGACCCATGAGGAACCCATGTCTTCGTCCTCTGACTCAGCAGCTCCCCGGAACCCCGAGCTGACACCTGATCAATCAGCTGCCATCCATCATGCTGCCTCGCGGATCGTGGTCGATCACGTGACCGGAAGCAGTCGCGAGTTACCCGATCCTACCCTGGCTGATACAGCGGACTGGACTGTCATGGGATCGTTTGTCACGCTCAAACGGGAAGGCCAGCTGCGCGCCTGCTGCGGGGTCCTGGGGCAACCGATGAAACTTGCTGACGCACTCGCCGGAGCAGCTCGTCGAACCGCCACCGAAGATTCGCGGTTTCCCACGCTTTCCTCGATCGAGCTGCCCTACCTGGACCTGGAGGTCTCGCTCCTGTACGACTTCCAACCGGTGCAGGCCCGCGGACAGGATCGCATTGCAGCCGTCGAGATTGGACGTCACGGCCTGGTCATTCAACGGGGAAATCAAAGTGGCTTACTGCTGCCCATCGTCGCGGTCGAACACGGTCTTGATGCCGAATCGTTCCTGCGACAGGTCTGTCGCAAGGCGGGCCTTCCCGGCACGGCCTGGCAGGACGACGAGACGCAGCTCCAGGTTTTCGAAACCCGCTGTACCGATAACCCCCTGGATCCAAACGCACTGGCACCACATGCCACCTCTTACGTCTCCCCCCTGGCTGACAAGCAACTCCAGAACCTGGTGGATCACTGCCGACAAAACCTCGTTGCCATGACCACGGGAGCCACGCCCAATTACTATCTTCATGGTTGCCCGGATGCCATGGTCCGGGGAGTGACGCTGCGCATTCATGATAACCAGGAAAACGTCGTTCACTCTTCTTCGAAAACCTCGCTGCGGCAGGGGATCCCACTGCAAGCAACTTTACACGAACTCGTTGAAGCTGCCTCCGGCGGTCTGAAACAAAAACGCGTTGATGCCGGCTATTTAAATTCGTTGCAACCCAGCCTGCTGATCCTGAACGACCCGGCCATGCATGGCACCGTCGCCCAGGCTGACCTGCGAGGTATCGATCCTAACGAACGCGCCTTGCTGGTCACGGAAAACAATCGCAATGCCTGGGCATATGACCCCGACGTCACCCCGGAAACGCTACTGGAATCCGCCGTACGGGATGCCCAGGTCCAGTCTCCACCGATGGCACGTGTCTTCAGTTTCGCCGTACTCAGTTCACTCGACAAGGCCTCTGTCGTTAACGTACCCCAGCCTCTCCGCGGTCCCGAGGTACGCCCCCCGGCAATGGCCGGGACCTTTTATCCTGCCGAGGCTGGTGCCCTGGATGAACTCGTTACCAGTCTGCTGGGCGAAGCGAGCACGCCAAAGACTTCCTGGCCAGCAGTCATGGTACCGCATGCCGGATTGATCTATTCCGGTGCCATCGCGGCGCAGACCTTAAAACAGATCGAGATCCCGGAAACCGTGATCATCCTTGGCCCCAAGCATACGCAACTAGGCGTGGAATGGGCGGTAGCCCCGCATCAAAGCTGGTCTATTCCGGGCGCAGAATTATCAGCTGATCCGGCCCTGGCTCAACAACTGGTCGATCACATCCCGGGGCTCCAACTCGATGCTGCTGCCCACCAGCAGGAACATGCGATCGAAGTGGAGCTGCCGTTGCTGGCCCAGCTGGCCCCTCGCTCCCGGGTCGTCGGCATTGCCCTGGGAGGCGGTAGCCTCCAGCGCTGCCTGGATTTTGCCAGTGGCCTGGCGGAAGTGATTCGTCAGCAGCCGCAACCACCTTTGCTGATCATTTCCAGCGATATGAATCATTTCGCTGCGGAAGATGAAAACCGTCGGCTGGATGAAATCGCTCTTGCTGCACTCGACACGCTCGACCCGGCAGCCGTGTTTCAGACTGTTACCGAGCACAACATTAGCATGTGTGGTCTGCGTCCGGCAGTCATCGTGCTGGAAACGCTCCGCCAGTTAAACCGACTCAGCAAGTCCCGGCGGATCGGTTATGCCACCAGTGCCGAGGTATCAGGAGATACCAGTCGTGTCGTGGGCTACGCCGGAATGCTGTTCGGTTAAGCAAGCCTCGTTCAGCGGGAACCAGCGGCCTGCTTCTGCAGGCGACGTTGCAGGACCTGGATACCCTCCTGGTAAACATCAAGCACCCGGGATCGTTCCTGCGCAGTGGCAAACGTACCCTTGGATTCAATGGTCTGCACGCTCTGCTGCATTTCCTTGATCAACTGCCGGGCAATTGCCGGTTGAAAGATCGATTGACCAGGCATTTCGACATAAATGGGACTGGTATGGGCAAACGGTTTCTTACCAAAAGCGTTACTGGCGGCACCGCCGCTCACGCGCAGGGCGAACCAACCTGGGCCCGTGATCTCGACGGGCAGCTTGCATTCCGCCTGGTAATGACCCTCTCGGCTGAGGGCCTTGCCACCATGAATCACCTTTCCATTGTGAATCAACTCGAGCTGGCCAAAATCCACACGGCCCCGAGCCCTGCCCACGATTTCCAGGGTACCTGGTGCTGTCCGTTTGATCGTATCACCCACCTTACTGTCGCCAATACGTAACTCGAGCAAGGGGCCATTGGTAATAAAGGAGCGTCCCTGGGCGAGAGCGCGCAGCCACTTCTTGGCCGTCAACTTTCCTTCGACCCAAACGTAGACGCGGTTGAAATCGTCAATGAACCAGTCCGTACCGGTGCTGAACGGTACGCGTAACCCCAGGTTCAGGTAGCGATAAAAGGTATCCGCATAGGTCCCATGGCTACCGCCATCAAAAATATTCTGGGCGTCCAGCACGCCACTCATCCAGCTCGGTATATCCTCGAATCCGAACGAGTTATGGCACCAAATGGCCGTCGCTCCATCCTGGTGTGCCTCGCGAATGCCCCGTCGCAGCGGCAAGCCATCCGTCCCCGTTCCCATGATCCCCGGGCCAATGCTCACCGGGCGAATCAGCTTGACAAGGTCCAGCAGCATGACATGACCGTAACCCTCGCCACCACGGCCGAAATTGTGGCGGTGTTCCTCACCGTTACCAAACAGGACCCCGTGCCGAGAAAGTCGCTGAAGATCGGCAGCGGTAAACAGGTTGGAAATATAGTCCCGTTCATCGGGAATCCGTCGCAGGTGTGAAAGGAACACCAGGTCCAGATTATCCGCGTTCGGTACAATACGCAGGTATCGATATGCCTCGGCATGGGTCAGTCGCATCAGGTGCAGGTGAGTATTTCCAGCAACCAGTCCTCGTTTCGACGGATCATCAAACCGCCGCAGGGAAATCTTCACCGTGGTCTGATCCAATTCCTGTAAGTCCAGTAGCTGCTCGAATGGCAGGCTGGTAATGCCGTGGATCACTTCCAGTTTTAACCGGGTTCGCGGAACCTTGATGGACGATTTCGCATCAGCGGCATACCAGTCTTTCTCCCGTTGGATCAACTCGGGCAGATGAATGGCCTGCTGGCGACCCATGTCAGTCAGTCGGACCAGGCCCGCCAGGGGGCGCCCGGTCATCGCGTCCACGATTTCCAGTTGCAGCTGGCAGGAACCAGCAGCCGTGCGGCTAGTTTCCAGCAGCTGGGCACGGGCTTGACGACGTTGCTGAGACTTGAGAAACAACTTGCGCGTCTGATCATGAGCCCTGGCCGAAAGACAAACCAGGCTAACAGCCAGTGCCAGGCCAAGCACACGTTTGAAATCCCAACTGTCTGACATGTGACGCTCCCAGGCCAGTGAATTCCCAGTTACTCGTTGCGATTATAACGTTCTCTCCCTGCCTCACACTCCATTCTTCCGTAAAAGCTGGAAACAATCCTGTCTTTCACCCAATGACTGGGTACCCGTTCCTGGAAGTTATGCTTGATTAACGACACTACCCCAGTTTCATTTTGGTATGATTGGAAATAACTAATTTCCCTGTTCACGACTCCGTGAACCGTTAAACCCACGAGGAAACCAGTAATGCTTCGCCACGCGACCCTGCTCACCATAAAGCTTCTAGCAATTACCGTAATCGTCCTTGCTCCCGCAAATGGCTGGTGCCAGGATTCCCCCGCGGACTCCTCTCACGACCTGGTTCCTGCCGCAGCCGAGCAGTTTTGCGTGGACGACAAGGCCCTGAACGGGCGACTGGCACGGTTCGGTGGAAAACTGATCGATAGTGGCAAAACAACGCCCATCGCGGAACTTGTAAAGCAACTGGAAAACGGGCATCACCCGCTGACGCTGCCTAAGCTCAAGACCTCTCCCATGTCGCCGAGCGAGTTGTACAACAAGGTCAAGGACAGCGTGCTGATCATTGGTGGTCTGTACAAGTGCAACAAGTGCAGCAACTGGCATGTAAACGCTGCCACCGGTTTCGTCATCTCCTCGAACGGTGCCGTGCTGACCAACCACCACGTGGTCAACAGCCAGAACAAGGTGACCCTGGTTGCCATGAATGCCAAGGGAGATCTCTACCCCATCACCAAGGTATTGGCAGCCGACAAGAATATTGACCTGGCGATTCTACAAATCGAGGGCAAGATTCCGCCTCCCCTGCCCATCGCCCTTTCACCTGCAGCGGCCCCTATCGGTTCCCGGGTCAGCGTCATCAGCCATCCGGCAGGGCAATACTACACCTACACCTCTGGAACGGTCTCCCGATACGTGAAATCACGACTGCGCAACGGAGCCCTGGTGGACTACGTTTCGATCACCGCCGACTACGCACGTGGATCCAGTGGTGGTCCGGTACTCAACGACCGCGGCGAGGTCATTGGGATCGTGAAGAGTACGCAACCAATCTTCTACCACATGGTGGAAGGAAAGGGCGAGAACCTGCAGATGGTGGTCAAGCTCTGCATTCCAGCTGCCAAGATCATGAAACTGATCGAACAGAAATAATTCCTGCGGGCAATCAGGTTTTCCGCAGGTCGCTGATCGCCTGGGCAAACCCGTTGATCTTGTTGTCCGCCAGGTGCACCTTGCCGGCCTCGGCAGCGATCCGGATTCCCGTGCGTTTCAGTGCTTCCCGGGTTTCCTCGATCGTGTTGCCGACAATACGAACCTCCTTGGTTTTCCCCTTGATATCGATGGCGATGCCACCCTCGGGGCCACTGTTGGCAATGTGATTGTGCTCCAGCGTATTGCGATTCGCCCAGAAATCCTGGCCACGGGTATCATTGCGGAACAGGACTCCCACCTTGCCACTATTGAGTACCTTGTTGTGTCGCATCACGTTATCCGTATCGCAATGGCCAATCGAAATTCCGTAATCCAGGTTACCATCAATCGTGTTGTGCTCTGCCAACCCGAACTTGACTCCCCAGCACCAGAAAATACCTATCCGGTTTCGTTCCAACTTGTTATTACGCAGGATCGGGCGTTGTGAACCCGAACCGGGGTGCACCCCCAGGCCAGCATTATCGTGACTGTGGCAGTCCTCGACGACCACGTCATGGCAGATCTGGAAACTGATCCCATCCCCGTTGTAATTGCGGGAGATCACCTTCCGCATCGTGTAACGGTTACAGTCCTGCAGAAAAATACCGCCACCATAGTTTCCATTGAGATTCTCGCTGTTCTTACGATCACCATCCAGCGTCAGGTTCTCGATCAGTACGTCAGCTGTATACTCGCTGGTCAACAACGGGAAGACTGCGGACACGCTGGGCTTTCCTGCCAGCCAGAGGTTCTTGCGGATACCGTCATTCAATTTAAAGCGGTTACCCGACTGGGCCACCAGGGTTCGCTTGATCACCTCCGTGGATCCATTGTGAGGATTCTTCGTCCTCAGCACGACGCCATCCCCAACCTGGAACCCCTTGGCATCCTTTAACGTGATCTCCTGGTCGTACCAATCCGAATCGGCTGTTAGCGGCACGTTGCGCGAGGGAATCTTGGTAATGATCGATTCGAGACCACTTCCCAGCAACCGGATACGTGAAGGCAGGTGGACCGCGTTACGGAAAACGTACCTGCCCGGCAGCAGCTTGACAGTACCGCCACCCATGCGTGCCATGTAATCCACAGCTGCCTGAACCACCTTGTCATCGTGCCCGACAAGGTCTCCCTTTTTCTGGCCCACGGTCAATGTCAGTCGCTTGTCCCAGTTCGGCTCAAAGCGTTCATCTCCATCGGTCGCCCGGGGGCGGTTGACTGCTGGTGGTGGCGCTCCGACAGCCCAGCCTGTCAAACCGGATCCGGCAGCCAGGCTCGATGCCATCATGACAAATTCCCGTCGATCGATTAGGGGAAGACTCATCGTCATCTCTCCTGTCCAGAAATCCCGTCCACAACTAATGCCGACGAGTAATGCGACCCATATCACCTCTGTGACCTGGGGGGTGGTCACCGTGTCCTGTTATTCTGACACAATCCAGGATCGCCTGCATCCCGATTCGAAAGAAAGGCCATTGAGAGCCTGTTCCGGCTAGCCCGTCGCAGGCCGCAACTCCAGGGTATCTCCCAGGGAAATCGTTCCACCCTGAACCACGCGTCCATAGATACCACCCCGCCAGTCGGGCGTCAGGGCTTGCTTGAGCCGTGCATCAATGCGTTCCATAACAGTGCAGGGATCTGTCTCTCCCTTCACATCGATCACGACTTTACCAATCTCCAGCGTCTGCCCCATCAGGTGGCCGAGCCGATCACAGTCAACCAGGACATTGGCCCGGCGTGTATGCCAGGGATAATCGACCCCCAGTTCCTCGACAACCTCTTGCCATTGGTGGCTCGACATCAAGGTAAGGCCCCGGTCTGCCGGAGTCGCGACATCTCCTTCTACTCCACCATCCTGGGCCACTTCCAGCCTGTCCAATTCCTGCATGGGGCCACCAACGGCCGTCCGAATGGCCAGGCCAATCACGGTACCCACGATACGAGTAGTCATGCAGATCTCTTTTCCATGCTGCTGTGCCTAACACACCAGGACTTACCAGGGTCAGCTTTCCTCAGTCATCGCTTCGGTAATATTGACCACGTGGTCTCGCACTGCACGATAAGCTGCCAATGAAGAGGTAAACGCCAGGTTCACATAGGGTTCCATCCTGTTCTGGCTCAGCCCGCTCATGTGACTGTTGCGTAATGCCTTGACCTGCTCGGCAATCTTGGTTGCTAACGCTGTTATTTCCAAAAGGGATTTCACCTCTCGTTTTTCATAGGCCTCAAAGACGAGATTGAGGTGTTCGGCAACGACATCATGCAACATAACAAGTTCCTCTCGTTGCTTCTCGTCAAACCGGTGGCCCTGTTTTTCCAGTCTCAGTTGAAATTTCTGGATACTTGCCAGGCAATCGCTGATGGACTCGTATTCGTCTGCCATGCGCAACTGCTGCCGTCCCTCGGCAATCACCCGGTGCGGAATATTGCCGGCAAGCAAGTTCGTCATGAACGTGACGAACTCGTCCTGCATGGTATCGAGATCCTCTTCCAGTTGAAACAGTTGTTGGACACAACTGGGATCAGGCTCATCCTGGCCCACGAGTTCCTTCAACCATCCCATCATTTTCTTGCAGCCGGCAGCCATTCGTAACACTTCCACGCGCGATTGCTCGATGCCAACCACGGGTGTCTCGAGCATGCGAACATCGAGGCTCGTCAGGCGAGGTTTCTCCTTGTCTTTCCGATCCGGCACGACACGTGTAAGCAGGCGAACCAACACGTGTGCAAAGGGCAGGAACAGTAGCGTATTGACAACATTAAAAACTGTATGTGTCGCCGCAATGGCCGCAGTTCTTTGCGGATACGTCCTGACGCCGTCAGCATCCCTGACAGCCTGCTCAACTTCAGCATTAATCGCCCATGGTATAAAGTCCACGTACCAGGTGAAGATGACAGCTATCCACAATACACCCAACATGTTGAAGACCACGTGAAAATACGCAGCCCGGCGAGCGTTGGTATTTGCCCCGATGGAAGCCAGCAAGGCAGTAATCGTGGTACCGATGTTTTCACCCAGGACCAGTGCGGCGGCCGTCGGAAAATTAATGACACCGGTAAGCGCCAGGGCGATGGTAATTCCCAGGGTGGCAGAAGATGATTGAACCATGACGGTCAGAATGCAGCCTGCCAGCATGCACTGGATCATGCCAACCACCGTGTTGGCACTAAACTTGCCAAACCAATTTTCAAAAGCAGGCAATTCCTTGATATGTGAACAGGCATCCTTCATGAGTTCCAGGCCAAAGAAAACCATCCCTATGCCCATGATAGCCATCGCGATGTAACGCACGCGATCCCCCTTGCTGAACAGGTAGGTAAACGCTGCCAGGCCAAGTATCGGAAGTCCATACTTGCCAATCTTGAGAACAAGAATCCAACCGGTAATCGTCGTACCGATATTGGCACCCATGATGACGCCTGCCGCTTGCGTCAATGTCATCAGGCTGCTGTTCACAAATCCGATCACCATGACGGTCGTGATGGAACTTGATTGAACCACGCACGTTACCCCCACGCCCACGATGGTAGCCAGGATACGATTGTTCGTCGCAATACTAATCATCCGACGCAAGCCGGCGCCAGCCACGGCTTGCATACCCTCGGACATGTATTTCATTCCCAGCAGGAAAATGCCTAGTCCGCCAATAAGTCCGAAAATCATCTCCCACAACAGTTCTTGATCCACTATCTCTTCGCTTTCTCCGTTCTCTTTACGGCAAATACGATACCTACTCTGGAACCTTCCTGTTTTCTTAACCTTTCGTTGGCCATAACTTAACATTGCCTTTCTAAAACTCAACATCAAATACGGTTAAATAGGAAGTTCTTGGCGACCTTTCCGAATCACCTTTACTTCCAACTGATGGAGATCCTAAAGAAGTGTCCAGGAAATCAACCAATTGCTGGCTGCTCGTATCTTGCGCCTTGTTTTCAAGTTCCTCGGGTTGCCGTTTCTCGTCAAGTAACAGTCTCCCGGTAAGTGGCTCGGATACGATGATCAACGTGTCCCGGAAATGGGCCGCAGGCTACCTGAGCGAGAATCCAGAAACGCAGATCCAGGTCGCTGGCAGAGGTGCTGGAGTGAGCATTGCGGCCTTGATCGACGGAGATAACCAGATAGCTAACGCCCCTCGCAAAATGAAGTCTGACGAGTGGGAACTGGCCGGTAACAACACGGGCAAGACGGCCATTGAATTTGTCGTGGACGAGGAAGGTAAGACCGTCACGTGGAAGCAGCTGGACAACTCGGTACCGGGTTGTGCTGCGGACGAAACAGTACGAGCGAGTCGCCAAATCAGTCGCGGAACCTATGTTTATTTCCGCGTAGCAATCCTGGACAAAAAACGTAATTACAAGCAGGGATCAACACTGCAAATAGCCGGCACAGCTACCCAACACAGACCGCGGCAGACAATTCCAACTGCACACTTCAGAATACCATTAAGTCTCGAATTCAATCTGCCTGCTATCAAAAACTTTTCGGCAAGGTGCCGGTGCTAAACAGAAGACTCGCAGAGACATACGACGGTCACACCAACTGCACTTCGCTAAACAGGAAAAGCCGCCGAGATTTATGGGCTTGAGTAGGTCGATATGGTATGCTAGTAAACTGCCTGGCTGTGCCAGCGTCTTGAATCCAAACAAGAGTAAACTGTTAAGGTATTAACATGCTGTCCATCAACGGCTCACGACACTCGGCTCGATTTTGTGATGGTGTGACGCGCAGGTCATTCCTCAAACTGGGTGGCCTCGCGATGGGAGGTATTTCACTCCCGCAGTTACTCGAGGCCGAGGCCCAGGCAGGAATCGGCAGTTCCCATAAATCAGTCATCATGGTCTTCCTCTCCGGTGGCCCTCCGCACCAGGACATGTTTGACCTGAAACCGGATGCCCCGGCAGAAATCCGCGGCGAATTCAAACCCATTTCAACCGCCGTACCGGGAATCCAAATCGGTGAGCTCCTTCCGCAACTGGCCAAGCGGATGGACCGACTGGCTATCATTCGATCGCTGGTCGGATCGATCGGACATCATGCGGCCTTCCAGTGCCTGACCGGACAATCCTCCCTCAATCAACCCGCCGGTGGCTGGCCCTCCTTTGGCTCAGTCGTCTCCAAGCTGCAGGGCCCGGTCATTGCCGGCACCCCGCCCTTCATGAGCCTGACACCGAAGATGAAAGGTGCCGGCTGGGCCGACCCGGGACAGGCCGGTTTTGCTGGTGGTGCCCACTCACCATTCGTCCCCAACGCCGATGGCCAGGGGAACCTAACGCTGCAGGGAATCAGCCTGCCCCACCTGCGAGATCGCAGCCAGTTGTTAAGCAAGCTGGACCGTTTTCGCAAACAAGCCGATCAAATCGAGTCACTGGAAGGCGCCGATGCGTTTACCCGCCAGGCACTGGGCATCCTGACCTCCAGCAAGCTGGCCAACGCACTGGACCTGGAACAGGAAGATCCCGCCCTGCGAGATCGGTACGGTCGCGGCCCGGATGCACCCGCCGGATACGGAGATGCTGGCCCGCTCAAGAACGATTACCTGCTGGCCGCCCGACGACTGGTCGAGGCCGGTGTCCGTGTCGTCAGCCTGGCCTATGGCCGCTGGGACTGGCATGGCCGACCCCATGGAACCAATTTCGAGAATGCCCGCGACCACATACCACAACTGGACCAGGGAGTGTCTGCCCTGCTGGACGACCTGGAAGATCGAGGACTGGACAAGGATGTCACGGTCATCGTCTGGGGTGAATTTGGACGTACACCCCGTATCAATGCCAAGGGTGGACGGGATCATTGGCCCCGCGTGGCGGCTGGCTTGATGTTCGGTGGAGGCCTGCGGGGTGGACAGGTGATTGGAGCTACCAATCGATTTGCCGAACATGCCGTGGATCGGCCGGTTCATTTCCAGGAAGTATTTGCGACCCTCTATAACCGCCTAGGAATCGACACCAATTACGCCACGATCAAGGACCTCAACGGTCGCCCGCGATACCTGGTCGATCATAACCTGTACCGGGCCATCCCGGAACTGATCTAGCCATTCCCGGATCAAGGCTGCCCCCGGGATCCATGTGCAGCTATCTAGAGTCGGTAGAGCTTGACATGTCGGTCAAAGCTTCCCGAGGCCAACCACTTGCCGTCAGGAGCATAGGCAACGCTGTAAACCGTGTTGCGATGTGACTTCAGAACTGCCTGCGAACGCAGTCGTTCCAGGTCCCAGAGGCGAACGGTACCATCCTGACCACCGGATGCTAACTGCTTGCCATCCGGCGCATAGGCCACCGTCTTGACGTAACCCTCGTGCCCTCGCAACCGGTTGCTAATCGTTCCCGCCGCGACATCCCAGAGAATAATCAATCCGTCCTGGCCGACCGTGGCACACTGTTTTCCATCCGGGGAAAAGCTGACTGCCTCCACGGGACCCTCGTGCCCGGTCAACTTTTTCTGTTCCATTGCATCTTGTAGATTCCACAACCGGGCAGTCCCATCCTTGCTGGCCGTGGCTAACTGCGGAGCAACGGGATTGATCGCGACCGAGTAGACCACGTCCTGGTGGCCAGAAAACACCTGCACCTGTCCCGAGGAGGTCCAGCTACGTGCCATCTTGTCGTAGCCACCGGAAGCAAAAACCTTGCCATCCCGGGCATACTTCACCGAGGTCACGTAGGCCCCGTGACCGGTCAGGGAACCCTCTGCAGCACCCGTCTGGGAGTCCCAGATTTTCAGGGACTGGTCCAGGCTGGCTGAAACAACTTTCTTGCCAGAGGGATCATAGGCAACGGCATACACCCCGTCGCCATGCCCTTTCAGCGTATGCAGTACCTCCCCCTTCTGCACGTCCCAGAGCTTGACGTGATTGTCCAGGCTGGCCGAAGCCAACTGGCGACCATCTGGCGAAAAGGCCACACCATAAACCGCGTTCGGGTGGCCATTCAGCAGGGTTTGCACGTTGATGTCAGGATCAGGCATTCGTCAGGGTCCCATGATGGGTCGACAACCAGGGGCGTTACCAGCGAATCGACGATTGAACTGGATGTTCGTGCATCTCGGATCGTTTTTCAATAGGCCAGGCACGCAATTCATCGACCAGTTCCAGTAAACCCTCCACGGCCGCCTCGAAAATCTGCTCCCCTTTTTCCGCAGTTCCCTTGGTAGCATCGCCATGCACGCCTGTTTCCGTCCAGCGACCCCAGAAATCATTAAATCGCACCGGGTACTCCCCCGTGCTGTCGCTGCTCACGTACTTTCCCCTGCGATCGTTATCAACCACGGCCTTATCCATCTGGACCCGATCGGACGCCAGGTGAAGATACAACGATGTTTCAAACTCGTCGGCATGAGCAATAATCTCCGATTCCCGGATCTCCATGAACCTGTCCATCAGGAATTGAAAATAACCGGTCGCAAAACAGAGCGAATCGGTCGCCAGCACGGTCTTGCGAGCAATCAGGTCGATCAGCGGCTGGTTGGACCCGTGACCGTTAACCACCAGGATTTTCTCGAAACCGTGGTAAGCCACGCTCTTGGTGATGTTCAGACAAAAGGCAATGAACGTCTCCGGTTCAATATGAATCGTGCCAGGAAAATCGATATGGTGCAGGTTCAAACCGTAACTGATCGGGGGCAGTACCAGCACCTTGTCCGGAGCTCGCTTCCCCACTTCCAGGCAGACCGACTCGCACAGGAACACGTCGACATCCAGCGGCAGGTGACGTCCATGTTGTTCCGTAGAACCGGTCGGCAGAATGATCAGCTTTTGCATGCCGATCGCATCATTCATCTCAGCCCAGGTCAAGCGATTGTAGCGGTATTCAGTGGCAGCCTTCATGGTGGCATCCTTTTTCCCGGGGGCGAGGAACGTGGCAAAGCCTGCCAAAAACCTTGCCAACAGTGCTCGGCAGACACGTGCCAATTATACCTCCGGAGAATGTCACCGAAAGCCTAGCAAGGGCCCTGGTCAACCGAGACCAGGACCCTTGCTAGTTAAACCCTCAAGTCATTGCGTAACTGCCAGGCAGATCAAAACTGTGGCCAGACGACAATCAGCTCTTCGAGCAGATCGGCGCCACCCAGGTCACCCTGCCGCACGGCCTCTGCGTGCAAGTCGATCAGCAGATCCAGTAGCGACGGGGAAAAGACTGGACCAACATCGATATAGATGGGGTCAATAATGGAATCAACACCCTCGGCTGGCGCTGGCCGACTGTTGACCGGACCGACAATGAAACCAGCGCGGCTCACTTCAGGTCGTGGCATCGGGGAGGGAAGCGGCATGATGCCGATCCGTTCGTATCCCGGACGTGGCATCGGGGAGGGATTTGGCTCGATGCCAATCCGCGCATGTCCCGGGCGTGGCATCGGGGATGGGAGTGGCTCGATGCCAATCCGCGCATGTCCCGGGCGTGGCATCGGGGATGGGAGTGGGGCGATGCCAATCCGCGCATGTCCCGGGCGTGGCATCGGGGAGGGGAGTGGGGCGATGCCAATCCGTTCCGCTGGTGAAATATCACAGGGTGGAACTTTTTTCAGAATGTGTTCCCGGGAAACTTCCAGCAGACCATCCGGCACAGTCAATGGTGGCCGCTTCTTCAGGCGAGGCGGTTTGACCGTGTGAGCCTTGATCGAACCGCGATACACATTCCGTACCTGTCCTTCGGCTTCCTCTGCCACGGTCGTGAACAGCAAGGCGAACAGGGCTATCGCTGCCGTGGTGAAACTCTTTGAATTCTTCATGTTACGGACTCCTCTTTGTGATAGGTTCCTGGAAGTGCCAGGGAAAACGCCGTGGTACACGTGCTGTCGTGTAGTTCAAGCGACTTATCCAAGGCACAAAACAAACTAAAAAATATCCCTCTACAGAGCTAAACGTCGTCCCGGAGAAAAACCGGACAGAAATCATCAAAAATTCCTTTTCGATCCGGATCAAGGCGGGATCAGGAGCCTGGCTGGAGGCAGACGGGAACCGGATCAGGTAAACTATCTGCGGCCACGTGACCAACAAGGATTGATTGAACAAACCCTGTTTCCGATCGACACCCATGTCCAGCACCCTCGCATCCCGCCCGACTCGCATCCGTTATGGTGTCATCGCAGTATCAACCCTGATGGGAGTGCTGCTCTACCTGGATCGCTTCTGTATCGGGATTGCCGAACCTTTCATCCGCCAGGACCTGGGGCTCTCGAAACAGCAGATGGGCATCTTCATGAGCGCCTTCTTCTGGCCCTATGCACTGGCTCAGGTACCGGCTGGCTGGCTGGCCGACCGCTTCGGTGCTCGCAGAATGATGACCATCTACATCCTCGGCTGGTCGTTCTTTACCGCCATGATGGGAATGGTCAACGGATTTATCATGCTGGTGGCCATGCGGGCGGCATACGGGCTTGGCCAGGCCGGGGCCTTCCCCACCAGTTCGAGTATCGTCAGCCGCTGGATCCCACCCCTGGGACGTGGGGCGGCCAGTAGCATGATCTCGCTCGGTGGACGCATCGGTGGCGCCATCGCTCCCATTTTGACCGCCATGCTCATCGTCTCCTTCGTGGCAGCTGACCAGTCTCCGCGGCTGGAGCCCTCGACGGTTCTCGACAGCCCCGCGATCCTGAAGAAACTTTCCGAGCGAGAGGAGAAAGGTCAGCAGGCATACCTGCATGTCTATGAACACTCCTCACCAGAGCTCCGGACACTGGTCACATCCCCAGGTGACGAACCTGTCAGCTCCGGCAAACTGGCGAGCGCCAGACCACTGATCGCGAGCAGCTTCAACCAGTTAATCGAGGATCCTGGCTTTTTCTCAGCCAACGCGTTCTTACGCGTCAAGAACATGGATCGCTTTGCCACCATATGCATCAAGCGACTGGAAAATAGCGAGCAACTCACCGAGGCCGATTCCCGGAAGTTCAATCGCTTCCTGCTGGAATCCCTGTTCCCCCTCGAGATCCAGCGAACCTACATGAAAAGTTGGCGCCCGGTACTTTGGCTGTACGGCAGCCTGGGACTGGTCGTGGCAGGGTTGTTCTGGATCGTCGTGCGCGATCGACCCCAGGTTCATCCCCGCTGCAATGCGGCAGAAATCGAATTGATCACGGGGGAGCCGGAACCGGATATCAACGAGTCCGTGGGCAGCATCCCCTGGAATGACATCCTCCACAGTCCCAGCCTCTGGCTATCGAGTCTCTCCCAGGTCGGGGTCAACATTGGCTGGCTCTTTATCGGCACCTGGTTTCCCACGTACCTGATGGAACAACACCAGGTCCCGATCCTGCAACGGGGCGTGATGATCATGATTCCCTTCCTGGTTGGATTTCCCGGGATGCTGTCCGGGGGACAGGTGACCGATCGCCTGGTCTCACGGGTCGGGGTCCGCTGGGCACGCCGCCTTCCGTGGATCGTGTCCAACGTAATCTGTATCCTGGCATTTGCGATCTGTCCGCTATTGCATTCGGCCTGGCTGGTGACCGCCATGATGGCAACGGTCGCCTTCTGGGTCGACTTTAGTGTTCCAGCAACCTGGGCCTTTACCCAGGACGTCGGTGGAAAACACGTTGGATCGGTCCTTGGATTTGGAAACATGTGGGGCAACCTGGGAGCGGCCGTTTCCCCGATCCTGCTGATCTGGATCTCGACCAACTATAGCTGGGCACACATGTTCTATACCTGTGCCGGACTGTTCACGGTTTCCACCATTTGCAGTTTCTTTATTGATGCAGCCACACCGGTCCTCCGTGAAGACAGGCAGCAGGGAGAAGAGATTGACTGAACCAACCCTCGTCGGCAATGACACGTTTCAATTCGAGGCAAACAACACCTGGGCCCAGGTACCGGCCGAGGCCCAGTGGCAGGAAGCGGTTGGCGTGGCAGCCGATTCCCAGGGACGGGTGTATGTCTTCAACCGGGGCCCCTTGCCTATCGTGATCCTGGATCGGGACGGCAGTTTCCTGGGGGGTTGGGGGCAGGAAATGTTCAATCGTCCGCACGGGATCGTCGTCGACCAGGATGACAATCTCTTTCTTACGGATGATCTCGGTCATACCGTACGAAAATATTCGCTCGACGGAACACCACTGATGGACGTGGGCCCCTGCGGAACTCCTGCGGAGACAGGTGTCGAGGGAATGGACTTTCGCACGATTCAACCTGGTTACGGGCCCTATAATATTCCGACCAACCTGGCCATTGCTCCCGGCGGCGAACTGTACGTGGCCGATGGTTACGGCAATGCCCGGGTTCATCGTTTTACCGCCGAGGGTGTATTGATCCAGTCCTGGGGTGAGCCGGGTGATGGCCCCGGCCAGTTCAACGTGCCGCATGGACTCGCGGTCGATCACCAGGGGCAGGTGATCGTGGCCGATCGCGAGAACAGTCGGCTGCAGTTTTTCACCCCGGACGGTACCCTGGCCGATACCTGGAACCATGTCGTACGCCCCACGCAATTGATCGTGGATGATACGGGAAACCTCTGGGTCTCGGAACTGGGAACCATGGCTGGCATGTTTCCCTTTGTCGAAGCAGCGGAAGAACCGCTTGGCTCACGGATGAGTATTTTTTCCTCGACGGGC
>JAYGDH010000292.1:0-4738 GCA_046583055.1 Pirellulaceae bacterium
TGCGGTCGCGGAATGACCTGGACACTGACAACCTCTCCAACACGCCCGGCCGCGGTGGCACCGGCGTCGGTAGCCGCTTTAACAGCCGCCACGTCACCACTGACAAAACTGCTGACCAGGCCGGCTCCGACCTTATCCCAGCCAAGTAACTGAACATTCGCTGCTTTCATCATCGCGTCGGTGGCCTCTACCAGAGAAATAAATCCCTTGGTTTCGATCATCCCTAACGCTTCCCTTATCTTTGCCATGTTGCATCTTCTCCGAATTAACAGGAACTCAAACGTAAAACACTCCACTCGTTGCGGCAGGAGACGATCCCGCCCGGTGGTTGATCACGTGACTTTCACGATTCCAACCCTGCTTTATCTGCAGCTCTGCACCGCCCGCCCTAGCCGTGACAGGCACATCCATCGTCCGCTTGTTTCAATAATTCCACGCGGGTCGCCTGGTCGAGGTGACAGGCATTGCCCTCGTCCGTATCAATATGAACTTCCAGCTTGCTGGCCTCATCTGCCCGTACCAGCAAGTCCTCGAACACGACCGTGTTGCCGGCCGATTCCACTCGTAATTTCATCAGGTCACCGTTGTCGACACCGTAGGCCTGGCAACAGGCCAGGTTCATGTGCACGTGACGGGCTGCCCGGATCACTCCCTCGTTCAACTGCACGACACCTCGCGGGCCGACCAGCACACAACCCGGAGTCCCCTCGATCTTGCCACTGTGCCGGATGGGAATATCCAGCCCGAGCGAGATCGAATCGGTAAAGGCAAGTTCCACCTGGCTAAACGATCGAGTCGGCCCCAGCACGCGAACCGTCGGTAGGCTTCGGCGCCGCGGGCCCAGCACCATCACCGTCTCCTCGGCGGCAAAAAAACCATCCTGGTAAAGGTCTTTCATGGGTGTCAACGTGTGTCCTGCTCCAAACAGGGTTTCCACATGTTCATCGCACAGGTGGACATGCCGAGCCGAGATACTGACCACCAGGTCCTCGGGCCTACTTCCCACTGCCCCCTGGCCTGCCAGAGATTGCGGGGAACCCTGGGCCGATACCACCTCACGCACGATGCGTTCAATCGTCTCTCGATCCAGGCCATTGGTTGTCATGGTCGCCGCTGCCATCGTCGTTCTTGCTCCTCGTTATCGTTTTTAAGCCTCAGCAGGCTTGCTGGGCGCTATCACCACATTCACACCTGCATCCTGCAGGCGTTGCTGCCAGGCGTCTGTGACCTGGTCATCCACGACCAGCGTGTCGATATCATCCAGGTCACACAGGTGAGCCAGGCTGCTCCGATCAAATTTCGTACTGTCCACTAACACCATTACCTCGTCAGCCGCCGCCATCATGGCTCGTTCGGTTTCCACCAGTAACAGGTTACTGTTGTAAAACCCGTTCTCGTTCATTCCTGCCACGCTCAGCACGGCCTTCTGTACTTTCAATTCTGCCAACATCTGGTTCGCATAAGGTCCCAGCAGGACGCCCGTACGGGCATGCACGTAACCACCGACCATCACCAGGTCCGCCGTATCACTACCAGCAAACAACGTCCCCACCGGTAACGAATTGGTCACCACCTGCACCGACTGTCCGACCAGTAACTGGGCCAGTTCGTATGTCGTACTTCCTCCATCGAGTAACACGGTCTCCCCATCGCCAATCAAGGCCACGGCAGACCGTGCAATCGCTTGTTTCATTTTCCAGTTAGCCTTCTGACGCAGATCAAAATGAGGCAGCTTGGGAGACGGCCCGGTGTAAAAAACACCGCCGTGAGTTCGCCTCACTACCTGCTGCTGCTCCAGAAAGTCTAGGTCACGCCGAACCGTTGACTCGGAAACTTTGAGCAAATCCGATAAATTTGGCAGCCCGGCAAATCCCTGCGACCGGACTAATTCCAACAGCCGATTGCGACGTGATTCCACATCCATTTTTAGGTACTCCCCTGGGCCTGCTACGCTCCGGCTGCCTACCGCCACTGCCATTATCGAATCATACTACTAATAGCTTTCCTTCAGCCTATGATAGATTACTACCATATAATTTCAACCCCTGGTAGAAAATGGTCACATAAAGATACATTCGAACGACCTAAGATCTTTTATATCAGTGGCTTACAGATATTTAACCAGAATTCCCTGGAGACCAGCCAGCGGGCTGGGCGGAAATCCTAGGCCGGAGCAATCTCGACACGGCGACCGACGACCTGAACACGCCCCATGGCAATCAATCGCAGCGCCTCCGGGTAAGCCTCGCATTCCACGCGAAAGATGCGTTTCGCCAGGTTCTCAGCGGTATCCCCAGGCTCGACGGCCACACTGCGCTGCATGATGATCGGCCCATGATCATACTCGTCATCGACAAAGTGAATGGTACAACCACTCACCTTGGCGCCGTAATCGAGCACGGCCTGGTGAACGCGTCGGCCATAAAAGCCATGACCGCAAAAGGATGGAATCAAGCCAGGGTGAATATTCACGACGCGGTTTTCAAAATCGTCCGGAATCAACACGTGCTTGAGGAAGCCGCCCATGACCACCAGTTCCACGCCGGCCTGGCGGCAGGGTTCAAAAACTGCGGTCGAAAATTCCGCCGCCGATGCTGACGCTGAGCGCGGCACGATCTGGACTGGAATCTTCGCTTGTTCGGCATAGACCAGGCCGCCAGCCGTCGGATTACTGGAGACGACCAACCGCACTTCAACAGGTAGCTCCGGCTGCGCAATCTTGTCCAGTAGATTGCACAACGTTGTACCTCCCCCGGAAATCAGGACAGCAACAGCGAGCGGATTATCGGAAGTATGTACAGTCACCACGCCCCTCGATTATTCAAGACGACTCCGATCCGCTATCCTCGGCGACCCGGACTTCAATTCCGATTGTCATTCCCGCCACCTCGTGTTCAACCCCGGCTGCCATGGAAGCAGCCATGGAATCTGCCAGGTCCAGTGAATTAGCCAGCGTTTCGCGCTGAATGTAGCCTGAGAATTCCGTTACTGCAGCAGACAACTCCCCGTCCGTCCCAGCCAGGGTAATCTCGATTCGATCGGTAAACTGGCAGTCCAGTTCCTTGCGACGTTCCTGGATGAGTCGCACCAGGTCGCGAGCATAGCCTTCCCGCAGCAATTCCGGTGTCAATTCCGTGGTCAGCACGACCACGCAGTTCTGGCCCTGGGACGCGGCCCAACCTTCCCGGGCCTGCAGTCGCACCTCGATATCTTCCTTGTCCAGTTGGATTGTTTCCTCGCCGAGGTCCAGCGAAACATGCCCGTCCCGATTCAACTGGCCGAGCAACGCACCGCCATCAGCCATCAGGAGGGTTTTCTTGACGGCCGGCATCAGTTTACCAACACGTGGCCCCAGTTGCTTGAAGTTGGGTACTACCTGGTATTCGATGTACTGCTCGGCATCCTCTGCATAGGCAACTTCCTTGACATTCAGCTCTTCCTTGAGCAATTCATCATGTTCCTGCAGCCAGGCCTGGTGGCGCGTGTCTCCGAGGATCACTTCCACGCGAGCCAGCGGCTGCCGCACTTTCAAGGATGCTTCCATGCGGGCACTACGACCGAGCGAAGCAATCTCTCGCAACACGATCATTTGCTCTGACAACAGCGGATCACTGCGACCTGCCTCTGGCTGCGGATAATCACAAAGATGGACACTTTCCGCCGCCCGTCCCTGGAAAACTGATGTCAGGTTTTGCCAAATCATTTCAGCCAGGAAAGGCGTCAGCGGGGCAATCATCTTACTGGTGGTCAGCAAGCATTCATAAAGCGTCCAGTAGGCATCCAGCTTCTCCGGGCCATCCCGGTCCGCGCTCCAGAACCGATCACGGCTACGACGCACGTACCAGTTACTGAGTGCGTCCACGAAATCATTCAGGCATTTGGCAGCCGCATAGCTATCGTAGGCGTCCATGCGTTCGATGACCGTTTCGGCTGTCTGGTTCATGGTTGCCAGCAGCCAGCGATCCAGTTCACTACGTTCAGACACGGGTCGGTACGTCGCCGCCTGTGACAGCACATCGACAGCCAGCTGCCCTGCCTCACCCCCGATCTGTTCAGCCGGATTAAAGCCATCGATATTGGAGTAGATATTAAAGAAACTAAAGACATTCCAGAGTCGCAGCAGGAACTCCGGCACACTGGCCTTGATCGCCTGTTCCTTGTAGTGAATCGGTGTCCAGGGAGCCTGGTTAGCGAAAAAGAACCAGCGTAATGCATCGGCGCCGTACCGATCGAAAATCTCCTGGGGTTCCCGGTAATTCCGCAGGCTCTTGGACATCTTGCGGCCATCTTCGCCGAGCATCAGCCCCAGCACGATACAGTTACGGAAGGGGTGTGGGAAATCATGTACCGGATTGACCTCACCAGCATCCTCGTCCAGCGGTTCCTCGCGTGGCCCAAACAGCATCGTGCTGATCGCCAACTGGCTATAGAACCAGCCGCGGGTCTGGTCGAGTGCTTCGCTGATAAAATCGGCCGGGAACTGCTCCGCAAACGCTTCCTGTCCCTGGTGTGGATAGCCCCACTGGGCAAACGGCATGGCTCCGGAATCGTACCAGCAATCGATCACCTCGGTGACCCGTTGCATGCGGGCCCCCTCCGCGAAGGGAGAATCGTAGGTAATCGCATCGATATAGGGTTTGTGTACCTTGAGATCTTCGACCAGGGAAGGATTCTTCCGGCGTGCTTCCTCCCAAACCTGCGTCCCGTCGATACCCGGTTTTTCCAGCAACTGCTGGTA
>JAYGDH010000423.1:0-1702 GCA_046583055.1 Pirellulaceae bacterium
CGATCACCGTTGCCAACCAGGTACTCGCTGCTATCCAGGCAGGTGATGCTGCTGCCATGAAACCTCTGCTCAATGCCACCAATCAGAAAAAGGTAAGCGATGACGAAATAGCCCAGTACCTCAAGGAGAAAAAGGGAACCATCGGAGACGTGACAACAGTCACTGAAGTTCGAAAGAGTTCTCGGGAAGGTCAGGTGATGGCCAAGATCCGTGTGGCTGGCGATGAAGTATTCGTAGTGGTTTTGACGTTCGAAGAGGGCCAATACCGTTTCGAAGATATCAACAGCCCCGCGGTCGCTGACTACGAGTCACAGGAAAAGATCGCTCCCTGACGAGGCGATCGATTGATGGTTGCTAACCTACCACGCCCCAGCCTGCCAATTGCCTAACCGGAATGGACTTTCCAGCCTGCGCAACCGATATCTAACGATAGGAGAGCTTGATCTATGCGCAATCGGCGGAAGTTACCAATCACGGCATGGTTGCTAGCATCTTTCCTGCCGTTGTCTTGCCTGGGCCAAGGCCGTATGACCAAGCAGGGTCTGGTTGTTTACGAGAAACCGGTCACGCTGGTTTCGCTGGACGAGGCTTCCCTGGCAGACCGATTCAAGGTTCCGAAGTCAGGCCAGCGTGATGTCGACTTCGGTGGTCAATTGCGGATGCGTTACCACCGCGAAGAGAACCTGCGAAATTCCGCAACTGTAGCGAATGGCGGAGGACTCACGGGCGCCAGTGATGACTTCCTGCTTTACCGTACACGCCTCTGGATGAACGCCACGGTCAACAAACGACTTCATGCTTACTTCGAACTACTAGACGCCGAGAGCACCCTGGAAGACCTGCCGCCGCGGACTAGTGAGGTTGACCGCCTGGACCTCCATCAAGCCTATGTCGACCTGGCGATTAACGAGCGGTTGCAATTGCGAATCGGCCGACAGGCGATCGATCTGGCAGCGAGGCGCCTCGTGGGAACGGATGAATGGGCGAATACGCGGAGGGCGTTTGATGGTTTACAGGTTTCACTTGCGGGCGACCAAGTTGACTTCGACGCCTACTATTTACAGCCGTTATCGACACGGCCGCATGATTTTAATCGAACCAATCACGACATCAGCCTCTACGGGATCAACACGCACCAGCATGTCGACGATGATATAACCCTTGATTATTACTGGCTGGCCCTGGAACTGGATACCATCGGCGCTCGTTATGATACGCTGGGCGTCTACTGGAAGGGCGCGCGAGGCAACCTGCTGTACGAACTGGAAGGTGGGGTCCAGGTCGACACGAATTTTGATGACACGGAACACAAGGCCGGCTTCGGCACGATCGGATTAGGTACCAACCTGCAGGGCCGCCTGGCCGGCCAGTTGTGGGTCTATTACGACTGGGCTTCGGGCAGCAACTCCAGCGGCAACGGTTTTCACCATTACTTTCCCCGGGCGCATGCCCACCTCGGCTTCATGGACCTGTTCGGGCGTCGCAACATTAATGACCTGAACATCCGCTGGACGCATGAACCGAGTGATCGTCTAAAGTTCCTGTTGTGGTACCACTATTTCAGTCTCGCTAACACCAGTGATGTCCCTTACAACACTAACATGACTCCTTTTGCAGGCCTGGGCCCCAACACTTCCGGAAACAGCAGTCTTGGCCACGAGTTGGATTTACTGGCAACCTTTACGCTGAGCGACCGGATCCA
>JAYGDH010000462.1:0-2662 GCA_046583055.1 Pirellulaceae bacterium
GTTCATGAGCCACGGGAAGGAACTTCGGTTGTGGTAGATGGCGTTGTGTTGGGATCATTGACCGCAGCGGATCGGATTCGAGTGCAACGGGCTGAACCTTGCTTCAAGACCATCAAGGTTGCCGGGCATGATGATTATGCAACGCTGCGAGAGAAGCTTGGCTGGGGAGGAATTATTCGCGGTCGCAAGAATTAAATCGGCGGCCAGTCATGGGGTTCGAGTTCAGGGATAGAACACACCCATTCGAGAATCAAGCAGGGAAGCACAATGAATCAATCTTTATCATGCAGGGCCGCCGCTGCCCGTCTCTTTGTCCTGGTCGTGGTGGGCGCCGTTTCGTGGTCGCAGTCAGTCCGGGCCCAGTTGCCAGTCTCGGTGCAGCTTGAGAAACCCTCACGGCCTCTCACGGGCTCAGCAGTTGAACTCAAGTACCGTTTTCTGCCCGGGGAAGAGATCCTCTCAAGGGTAGTGCACCTGGTTTCCATGGATACCAAGATTGCGGGGACGGCAGAGACGGTTGAAACTCGCAGCGTCTCGATGCGCCGCTGGAAAGTTACGGGCGTTGATAACCAGGGCAATGTCACGTTCGGGCATTACATTGATAAGGCCAAGATGTGGCAGAAAGTGTCAGGACGACCTGAGGTCCGTTTTGACAGCGAGTCAGATGAAGAACCTCCCGAGATATATCGAAAGGTAGCAGCGACGATTGGTACCTCGTTGGCGACCATCACGATGAGTCCCCAGGGGATCGTGTTGGGTCGAGAGAGTGCCCAACCAAACTTTAATCCGGGAATCGGTGAGTTGGCCATTCCGTTGCCAGGTCGCCCTGTCCAGGTTGGGCAGAAATGGTATGTTCCGAACGAACTTCGGGTTTCTGATGCCGCGGGACGTTACAAGCGAATCCAGACTCGGCAACTTTACTCGTTTCAGAAAATCCAGTCGGGGGTAGCGACCATTCAGGTACGGACCCAGGTATTGACACCTGTTGAAGATCCTAAGATCCGCTCCAAGTTGATTCAACGGTTGCAGCATGGGACAATTAAATTCGACGTGGATGCCGGGCGGGTTCGTTCTCGACAGATGGACTTGAATGAACGCGTTATCGGTTTTAACGGTGCAGCGAGTATCATGCATTATGTTGCTCGTTTTACAGAAGAATGGTCGTTGGAAGAGACGTCCGGTGGTGGCAGTCCCTGACCACGTTCGGGCGACGTTCGGCAAATTGCTCCCGGGGCCTCTGGAGCAGGGAGCGGAAGATGCCGACTCGCAGGGTGACTGCTGACTTGCTGAAACAGGCCATGCGTAGCTGGAGATATTCAAGTGTCGGTTAAGCGTTATGGTCTGGGTTGCCACCTGGTACGAACTGCCGGTCTCCTGCTGGTGCTCGTCTGCCTGGGCGTTGCTGACTGGCGGCCCTGCCAGCTTGCTGCGTCGGAACAGCTAGCGCTCAGACGCAACGGTAAATCCCGGGGCCTGAGCGGTGAGGTCGTGCTGGAGGCCCAGGATGGAGGACTGTTGTTCCTGTCGCGTGACGGCACACTCTGGATCGTTCAACCGGAAGAAATTTCGGGACGCAAGAAACTCGCGGTCCAGGTGGATCCCATGACACAGGAAGAAATGGTGACCCAGTTGTTACAGGAAATGCCGGCTGGTTTTAGGATTCACAAGACGGCCCATTTCGTGATCTGTTACAACACCACGAAAGCCTATGCTCAGTGGTGCGGCGCACTTTATGAACGTCTTTATCGGGCGTTTTACGGGTATTGGAAAACAGCGGGAATGACTCTGCACCAACCGCGTTACCCATTGGTGTCATTGGTTTTCGAGGATCGCCAGTCGTATCTTGAATACAGTCGCCGGGAATTGGGGACGGCAGCTACCGCCGCGATTGGTTACTACAACATGCGCACCAATCGGACCATTGCTTATGACCTGACGGGTGTGGAAGGAATCGATCGAGGAGGTCAGCGAACCAGTTCCGCAGCTCATATTAACCGAATCCTTTCCCAGCCAGCTGGAGAACGCACGGTTGCCACCGTGGTCCATGAGGCAACGCACCAACTGGCCTATAATAGCGGTTTGCAAAAACGCTATGCAGATAACCCGTTTTGGGTTAGTGAAGGAATGGCCATCTTTTTTGAGACACCGGACCTGAAAAGTACCAAGGGCTGGAGAACCCTGGGGGGAGTGAATCGAGTAAATCTGTTCAATTTTCGCAAGTTCCTGCCTCGGCGGCCGGAGGATTCCCTGCAGACCCTGGTATCCAGGGATCAGCGGTTCCAGGATCCAAAACTGGCTGCCGATGCTTATGCGGAGGCCTGGGCTCTGAATTATTTCCTGCTTCGCACCCGGAAAGAGCAATATGTTGATTACCTGCGCAAGCTGGTCATTCAGTCCGAGCTGACACCGGCCAACGAGGAACGTCGAATGGCCGAGTTTAAGGCCGTTTTCGGTGAAGACCTGCAGGAGTTGGAAGCAGAGTTTATTCGCTATATTAGGCGAATCCGGTGAATCACAGTTAATGCCCTTGATTCGTACCCCCTTCTGGGAACACGAGTAAACTTGCAAAACCATTGGGCCACTGTTTATCATACTACAGTTCACCTATGAGCCGGTGGAGTGCCCAGGCACATGGACAGCAGGCAGGTAGCCATGGGTTAAT
>JAYGDH010000433.1:0-3528 GCA_046583055.1 Pirellulaceae bacterium
CTGAACAAGCAGAAAATGGAGGATCTACTTAAGCCCCTGGGTGAGAATATCGACGCGTTCCGTAAAAAGGTCGAGGAAACTCATGAGAAGGCCACCAAGCAGAATGTTCAGTTTAGTGAACAGTTGAAGTCGCTGGGAAGCCTCCACACTCAAATGTCGACCGATGCTCAGAATCTCACCAGTGCTCTCAAGGGTGAATCACAGGTGCGTGGGGCCTGGGGCGAAATGATCCTGGAACGATTACTCGAGAAGTCCGGGCTCAAGAAGGGCCTTCACTACGCGGTCCAGCAGAGTTTCCAGGCAGATGGATCGCAGCATCGTCCGGACGTGGTTATCTATCTGCCGGAAGACAAGAACCTGGTCGTGGACTCGAAGGTGTCGCTGGTCGCTTACGACCAGTATTGCGCTGCGGATGACGAGGAGGCGCGAAGCGTGGCGCTGAAGGCGCATGTCGCCGCAATCCGGAAGCATGTCAAGGAATTGAGCGAGAAAAACTACCAATCTCTTTACGAACTGGAGGGGTTGGACTTTGTCCTGATGTTTGTCACCATCGAGCCGGCCTTCCTGCTTGCTGCCCAGGCCACCATGGATCCGAAAACGAGCGCACAGGATCTCCTCTCGGAATCGTTTGATCGCGGCGTGGTGCTGGTTACCACTTCGACGCTCTTGGCAACTCTCAAGACGATCGAGAGCATCTGGCGACGTGAAGATCAGAATCGGAATGCGTTAGCGATTGCCAAGGAGGGTGGCGCCATGCTCAATAAGTTTGCTGACTTCGTCAAGAACCTGGAAACGATTGGTCAGCGTCTGCGGCAGGCCGGCGAGAGTTACGAGCAAGCCATGAATAAACTGGTGACAGGCAATGGAAACCTCGTTCGTCGGGCGGAGAAAATGAAGGCCCTGGGAGCCAAGAGCACCAAGGCCCTGCCGGAAAACATGGTACTTGCGGCTGACGAAGTGGAACTGCCGGTGATCGAAAGCACGGCGACCGACGAACAGGACGGCTAAAGCGAGTTTTCTGGTCCCGCGGAAGTGGCGGCGCGGCGGCCATTGGCAGCGGCGCGGCGGTAAAGCTGCAGCAGGCTCCCGGTCAGGCTCCTGGCCGACGTCCGGCGGTAAGGTGAATCCGCGGGCAGATGCTTTATCAGGGCGCGGTGCGCCGCGGAAAGATTGTGATAAGGCATGGTCGGGAATAAATGGTGCAAGGCATGGTACCGAGAACCCACCGGCCCCCAGAGTCCCGAGATCCAGCGGTGTTTCGGGTAGTTGACCGAATCGAGCAATTGTTCGACGAAAGTCATTCGTTGACCCGTGTTCAGCCAGCGATGTGCTCCCAGGGTGCGGAGGCCGTTGATGAACAGCAGTACCACGCCCGTGAAATAGGCTTGCAGGAGGAACGGTAGCAGGCCCCCGAACGTCCGGATGGCAAAAATCGGTAGGAAACAGCACCAGAGGAAGCAGAGGAATTCCTGCAGGTAAATCGATCGCAGGCGAGCCTTTGAGGGGGGCGGTCGAATGTAGGTTGGATCGATCACCAGCGAGGAAAATCGGTTGTGCGCAAGCCTCCGCAACGGCGGGATGAACCAGGCCAGAGGCGCCAGGATCAGGAAACGGAAAACCGTGAGTGGCGGAACCACGAAGGGGTGCAAACTCCACAAGAGTATAATCGTCGGGCGAATGTGACTCAGGGGTAAGTATTCCCCGTCGGTCTGCGTGCCGTAATGCTCCCGGCGATGATGGTCCACGTGTGTATAGTAAAAGAAGGAAGGCATCAGGAAGGGAATTCCGCAGAGGGCATTCCAGGCGAACCGGAAACCGTTAAAAGTATTGCGCCGGAGATGGACCAATTCATGAATGAACATAGAAGCGCGGTAGAAGAGCAGGCAAGCGCCGATGGAACACGCCGCGTGAATCCAGGTGCGGACCTCGATTGCCGTGGGCAAGTGCGGGCTCACTGGAGATCGCCAGCCACCGGGCGGCGCCCAGGCCGACAGGTACAACTCAGCCGTCAGCGTGCGGGCCACACCGAAACAGATATGACCAGCGAGGATGGTGAGCAGGAAATCCGTCCAGTAAATGACGTGATTCGGCGCCATGTATTGCTGAATCGCAGAACGCGCTTCTCGCAGGGAAAAGTTCTCAGCTATCGAAGATTTCGGAGAAGTCATGGTGGAGAGGCTGCCGGAACATGATTAGGTGGATAGTTCTTTATAATCAGTAGTCTTCAGAACGTCAGCGGTTTTAATAACCGGAAACACGAAAAAAACCGAAATTTATCCGTTTTGAGGGGTGGCAGCGGTGACGCATGATATAAACAGTTATGCGAAACACAGAGGCCCAGTGGAGCTGGTGAACACCTGGTAGTGTGGGCGGGCAGGAAGCGACAGGAGCGGTTGTGAAATGGCAAGGCAGGAAGAAAAAATCGTGGCAGGAGTTTCCATTAACCGTCGCGGTACGGTCAAGGTGGCGCGGGGACACCAGCAAACGCTTTGTGATCTCGCACTCGCCCTTCAGGATGTCTGTAAATATGCAGTGGACGTGGAGCACGTAGTGGCCGCTCTCGTCATGGCGGTACGTGATGGGCGGCTTAAGCGTGACTCCGTGGTAACTGCTGACGACGAACCCGTTATCCGTGTACTGTTGGTCTATGTCACCCTTATCTTCAAGCAATTCAAGGGAGCAATCGATTCGCGGCAATAGGTTAGGAAAGGCCGATTTCCATGGCTTTCCAGGTCAGATCAGACCGATGATAAAGTTATCAGAGAGAAATCATCACAGCATGCGGGGAGATAGCTAGCGTGAACAGGCTCACAGCTGGAGTGAGGCAGGTTGGGAACCTGGTGCGGGTCCGTTTGCTCGTTTTCTTAACGACCTTCATGGTCGGCTCAGCCTCTGCACAGGAACCGTTGGACGTTATTTCCCAGCAAGGGAAACTCTACCGTGTCCATTGCGCCAACTGCCACGGCGACCAGGGACGTGGGGATGGGAAGGCGGCCAGGTTCCTGTTTCCCAAGGCACGTGACTTCAGCTCCGGAAAGATGCGGATTGTCAGCACAGAGAATCGAGTGGCCAATGCTGAGGATATCCGAGGCTCGATCGAGAGAGGCTTTCCGGGCACCAGCATGCAAAGTTGGAAACACCTGGGAGATGAATCCATTAAATTGCTGGTGGCCGAAGTGATTCGCCTGCGTAAACAGGGGGTTGAGAAACGAGTCATCGCTTCCTGGGAAGAAGATTCGCCTGGTGTGCTAGCTGAGCCAGCTGAGCTTGAAAGGATCGTGCAGGGCCTGACGCACCCGGGTGAGGTGGTGCAGGTTCCAGATTTCGAGGGAACCGACGAGAGGGCTGTGGTACGGGGTCGCGAGGTTTATCGCCGGCAAAGTTGCCATTCATGTCATGGAAACGACGGGTCTGGTAGTTGGAAAATGGATTTGATCGATGGCAAGGGGCGCCCCAGTTGGGCCACGGATTTACGTTTCGATCCCTTGAAAGGGCCGTCGGATGAAGGTGCGCTTGCCAGGCGTATCG
>JAYGDH010000663.1:0-11821 GCA_046583055.1 Pirellulaceae bacterium
AGATCAAGTCGAGTCAAGCAACGTGGTATCTAGACAACAGCAGATCTTCACCGTATCAGCAACTGGTAAATGTTACGTCCCCGGCACGGCCCAGGTTCAGGTCGCAGTCGGATTGAAGTCAGCCGTGGGAATGCTAAAACAAGTGCCTGCCATGAAAATCCTGTAAGGAACAAGGACATGAGTAAACCGTTACGCTGGGGCATCCTGGGAACCGGTAACATCGCAGCCAAGTTTGCCGCCCAGTTGAATGCCACGGATCATGGGCAGCTGGTCGCCACCGGCTCACGTACACTGGCCAATGCAGACGCCTTCGCAGGACAGCACGGCGGCCAGGGACACGGTAGCTACGAGCAACTCGTGGCCGACCCCCAGGTCGAGGCCATCTACAACTCGCTCCCCAATTCCCTCCACGCATCCTGGTCCATCGCGGGCATGCAGGCGGGGAAACATGTTCTCTGCGAGAAACCGCTGGCAGCCACCACGGCAGAAACCGAGAAAATGTTTGCCACGGCCGATGCAACCGGCATGAAATTGATGGAAGCCTTTATGTACCGCCAACACCCGGTAATCAAGCAAGTCCTGCAGGAGCTTCAGGACGGGATGGTTGGCAAGATCAAGATCATTCGCTCCCACTTTACCTACCAGCGACCGGATTCTGCCGCGGACATTCGTTACCAGCCGGCACTGGGTGGCAGCGGGCTGCTGGATGTCGGTTGTTACTGCCTCAACTTCATGCGCGCGATTGCGGGTTGTGAACCGCACGACATGCAGGCCCAGGCCCATCTCCATGAAACCGGGGTGGATGACTACGCGGTCGGAATCCTGAATTTCCCCAATGACATCCTGGGAATATTTAGTTGCGGCATGACCGTCCAGGCCGACCGGACCACCACCGTCGCAGGCTCCGACGGTTACCTGCAAATCAATGCTCCCTGGTTTAGTGACGGCAGCTACCAGGTCATTCGCGGGGAAGAAACCGAGCAACGACAGGTTGGCCAGTCGGAACTGCTCTACGCCCTCGAGGCCGAGCATTTTGGGCAGGTCATACGTGAGCAAGCCACGCCTCTCATTTCACTACAGGACTCGTTGGGAAATGCTCGTGTACTGGAAACACTCCAACAACAAATCCAGGCCGCCTCATGAACCCAGCCCCGTTCTCGACCGGCGATCGCCCACCCAACATTCTCTGGTTGTGCACCGACCAACAGCGTTACGACACGATTGCGGCGCTGGGAAATTCACTAATCCGCACCCCGCACCTGGATTCTCTGGTTCAATCCGGTGTCAGCTTTACCCAGGCCTACTGTCAAAGTACCGTTTGCAGTCCCAGTCGGGCTTCCTTCCTCACTGGTCGTTATCCTCGCACGACCGGTTGCCGGCAAAACGGACAACGACTACCCGCCCGCGAACGGCTGGTCAGCCGACTTTTTGCCGATGCCGGTTACACCTGCGGACTAGCCGGCAAGCAGCACCTGGCATCCTGTGCCGACGGACGCGTGGAAGAACGGGGGGATGATGGCTATCACGAGTTTCATTGGTCCCATCACCCGCAACCCGACTGGCCGGAAAACGAATACAGCCAGTGGCTGGCTCAAGAAGGCCAGGCCTGGGAATCCCTCTACGACGGACCGGAGACGGCCTACACCAAGCAGGGCATCCCAGCGGCATATCATCAGACCACCTGGTGTGCCCAGAAGACGATCGAGTTCCTCCAGCAGCACCAGGACACTCCCTGGTTTTTCAGTTTCAACTGCTTTGATCCCCACCATCCCTTCGACCCACCGGCTGACTATTTCCAACGATACCAACCGCAGCAGATGCCGTTACCCCGGTGCCAGCCTGGAGAACTGGCGAACAAGCCACGTTTCCAGCAACTGGACCATGAATGGGCACACAATGAACCCGGTTTTTTTCCTGTCTCGCAGATGACCACTGCGGATCAGCAGGAAGTGACCGCCGCCTATTACGCGATGGTGGAGCTGATTGATGACCAGGTGGGGCGGATCCTGGAAGCCCTGGAAGAAACGGGCCAGCGCGAGCGCACGATCATTCTCTTCATGTCGGATCATGGTGAGATGCTCGGGGACCACGGACTCTACCTGAAGGGTCCGCACTTCTACGAATCTTCCATTCATGTCCCGCTGGTCTTCAGCTGGCCGGACCGGTTCCAATCCAACCTGCGAGCCGACGGCCTGATCGAGCTGGTCGACCTGGTCCCGACGCTGTTATCCGCTGCCGGACAGGCGCTGCCACCCTCCGTGCAGGGCCAGTCACTGCTTCCCATTTTGACCGGCCAGCAAGATCCAACGTCTCACCGGGATCATGTATACTGCGAGTACTACAATGCCTGGACACATCACCGTTCGTACGGAACGATGATGCGGACTGCCGACAAGAAAATCGTGATCTACCATGGCATCGAGGATGGAGAACTTTACGACCTGGGCACGGATCCCGATGAATTCAACAACCTGTATCATCAGCCGGAACATGCGGAACTGCGATACCAGTTACTGAAACGTGCTTTTGACGCCAGTGTTTTCACCATGGATCCCCTGCCGGAACGACTGGGACCATTTTAAGACCACCACGTAAAACACCCGACCAGCAAGACGAGTATCCCACGCGATGAGCTTTACCGTTTGCCTCAACACCAGCACGATCAAGCCCCAACCACTGCTGGAAAAAATCCGTATCGGCGCCGAGGCAGGGTTTGCCGGCGTGGAACTGTGGATCAACGACATTTACGAGTACGTGGGACGCGGGGGTGAAGTCCGTGACGTCGAACAGGCGCTCCAGGACCACGGGCTGATCGTCCCCTGCATGATCGCCCTGCGAGGGTGGGGTGAAGCCGTGGGACGTGAATACGATCTCATGCTGGAGGAGGCTCGGCGACGCATGGAACTGGCGGCCCGCATCGGCTCACCCTATGTGGTGGCCACGCCGCCTCGGGAGCCCTGCGAGATCGACCAGCTGGTCGATCGGTACGGTGACCTGCTGGAGATCGGTCGCGATGTGGGAATCAAGCCGACGTTTGAGTACATCAGTTTTTTTGCCGGGGCCCAGACCCTGGACGTGGCCTGGCAGGTGGTCCAGCAGGTCGATGACGAGGATGCCACGTTGATCCCGGATGCCTTCCACACCTGGAACAGTCCGTCGACCGAGGGACTGCTCTCACGGATCCCGGCCAGCCGTATCAGTCACTATCATATTGATGACGGGCACCCGGAGATCCCTCGCTGCCAGCAAGCCGACCCTGACCGCGTGATGATTGGGGATGGCCCGATTGACCTGGCTGCGGAAATCCAGGTACTGCGGGAGATCGGCTACCAGGGCACGATCAGCCTGGAGCTGTTCAATGTAGAACTGTGGCAACAGGATCCGCTGCAAGTCGCCCAATTGGGAAGGCAACGACTGGCAACCCTGCTGCAGGAATGATCCAATACCATGATGATCTTTCATCCCGAGGCTCGCCTAGCCTGACCAGGACCGCGGAGCGACCATGACCAATTCACTGGACCTTTCAACCCTTGACTACATCATCTTTTTTGCCACCTTGATCGGCGCCATGCTGGTCGGGTTCATCGTCGGGCGCAAGGAAAACACCGCGGAAGATTACTTCCTGGCGGGCCGCAGCATCCGCTGGTTCGGCGTGGCTGGCTCGATCTTTGGCAGTAACGTCAGTGCCAATCACATGATTGGCATGCTGGGAGTCGGTTTCAGTATCGGGTTTGCCCAGAGCCATTTTGAACTGGGAGCGATTGCCGGCTTACTGCTGATGTGTTACGGATTTCTTCCGGTCTATCGCAAGCTCAAGGTCTACACGTTATCCGAATTTCTCGAGCACCGTTACGACCACCGCAGTCGACTGATGTACGCCATCATCATGGTGATCCTGATGGCCTTCGTGCAAATGGTCCCGGCCCTCTATATCGGTTCGCGAACCATTTGTGAACTGCTGGGCAATGACGCGATCGTCACACAAGAAGGCCCATCTGCCAGTACTGAAAACGATGCGACCAAAACAAGACCAGAAGCTGATGGAGATCGAACGGTTGCCGAGATCGCGCAGCCCAACAAGGTCAAACGTTCTGTGAACATGACCTACTACAGCTGGTTCGTCATCGCCCTGGCAGTCATTGCCGCCAGCTATACCATCCTGGGTGGTCTCAAGGCCGTCGTCTATACCGATGTGATTCAATCGGTCCTGATGCTCATCGCGGGAATCGCCGTTGCTCTTTTCACCTTCCACGAGATTGGTGGATGGGGAGCCATGATCGCCTTTGATAATGCTGCTGCTAGTTCCAAGATGGACCTCTACCTGCCGATCAATCATCCGCAACTTCCCTGGACCGGGGTCCTTACCGGGCTGATGTTCATGCACTGTTTCTACTGGGGAACCAACCAGTTTATCGTGCAGCGCGCGTTGGCGGCGACCAGTGACAAGGAAGCTCGTATCGGGATTATCGCCGCTGGTTTCCTTAAGCTGCTGATTCCCTTCTTTGCCATCGCAACCGGCGTGGCAGCTTACTACCTGTTCCAGAATGCTGCCCAGTTCAAGGGACAGCAAATTGACCCGGACACCGCCTTCCCGGTACTGGTCAACACGCTGATTTCACCGCTGGGAATGGGCCTGGTGGGCCTGATTGCCGCGGGCCTGATCGGAGCGATCCTGTCATCGATTGATTCCATGATGAACTCCGCTGCCACGATCATCACGATTGACATTTACCAGCGTTACCTGAAACCCGATGCCAGCGACCAGGAAATGATTCGGATGGGTCGTTACATTATTATGATCCTGATGGCTGCTGCTGCGCTGCTGGCGATTTACGTGATCAATCCGAATTCCGAGGCCAACTTTTTCCTGACCATCGCCGATTACAGCAATTACCTTACCCCGGGCCTGTTGGTCGCTTTTATCCTCGGCATTTTCTGGAGACGCGGCACAACCAACGCTGCTTTCGTTGCGATCCTGGCCGGTGTTGCCTTTTCCGTCATTGTCCCCAAGGTCTATGACTCGAACATGAGTCGTACCGAGTACGACCTGGCACTCTCGGAAAACCAAAACCTGGAAACCATGGTCTCCAAAATGGAACGCAAGAAGTTCTCCGCTAAACTACAGGAAATGACGATCCCGGAGCTGGAGACGCACCTGGCGAGTAACATCCAAATTAGCTCCTTGCAGAAAACGTTCGGACCGAAACTGAATTTCTTTCATCGCGTGGTCTTAGTGATTGGCCTGACCACGATTCTCTATATCGTGATTAGCTATTTCGAGCAGCCCGACCCGGAAAAATCTCGGATCACCTGGACGGACCTGGGAGGACACGACCCCGGGCACTTGAAATCACTTGGCTTAACCATCCTGGTCTCGGTCGCGGTCTATGCACTGCTCGGCTGGCTCATGGTCAGCGGGCTGGACCAGGTGATCGCTGCTTTCATTGCTGCCGGCTGGACGATGGCGGCCTACGTGCGACAAGTTCTACGTACGAAGCATGACGAAACGCAGAATGCCATCTCCCTGCTGTTGCGAGACGAACGTTCGCTCGCTGGCCTGCTGGCGGCAATCGCCATGTTCATGATGTACTACTTTTATTGATCCAACCAGGTGTCACCCATGCCAAGTACCACTCCATCCAGTCATCCTCCGCAAGGCCCTGCCCCGGGAATACAACGTCGACAATTCCTGGCCACGAGTGCCGGAACCCTGGCAGCCAGTTCGCTGGCCAGTCACCTTCCTGCTGCTCCCGCCAAACAGCGCCCGCGGGTGGCTGTCGTGTTTACGGAGTTCACCTACCGATCCCATGCTCACGTCCTGCTGGAAAATTTCCTGCAACCGTTTTACTTCAACGGCCAGGTCACCGATCCGGGAGTTGACGTGGTCTCGTTTTACGGGGACCAGTTCCCGCATCCCGAGATGTCGCGGCAGGTCAGCAAGGATTACAACATCCCGATCTACGACAGCATTGACAAGGCGCTCTGTTGCGGTGGTAAAGAGATGGCCGTCGACGCAGTCCTCTCCATCGGTGAACATGGCAGCTATCCCAGGACCAAACTGGGCCAGACCATGTATCCGCGCAAACGATTCTTTGATGAATCCGTGGCCGTGATGAAACGATCCAAGAAGTTTGTTCCGATCTTCAATGACAAGCATCTTTCCTATCGCTGGGACTGGGCCAAGGAAATGTACGACGTTGCCCGGCAATACAACATCCCGTTCCTGGCTGGCAGTTCCGTTCCGCTGGCTCAGCGCAAGCCAGCTCTCGAACTTCCCGCCGGCAAGGTGATCCAGGAAGCCGTCTCCATCCATGGAGGCCCGGTCGAATCATACGATTTCCACGGCCTGGAACTACTGCAGTCCATGGTCGAGGCCCGCCGGGGTGGTGAAGCAGGTGTCCGCAAGGTCCAGTTCTTTGATGCTGCCCAGGTCAGGGAAAACGTCACCCGGGGCTACTGGTCGCAGGACCTGGTCAACCAGGCGATGAAAGCGGAACTGGGATACGTTCCCCAGGACCTTTCCCATATCAAGGGAGAAGACAAGATCCAACCGCATGCCATTCAAGTAACCTATCGTGATGGCTGGAAAGGGACCGTCCTGCGGGTTGGCAAGGACTCTACCCGCTGGAACTTTGCCTGTCGCCTGAAAGGTGAATCCTCGCCACGGGCCACGGCTTTTTATGTTGGCCCCTGGGAAAACCGCAATCTTTTCAAAGCCTTGTCGCACGCCATCCAGGAACATTTTCGGGCAGCCCGCGCCCCCTATCCCATCGAGCGTACGCTGCTGGTTACCGGCATGCTGGCAGCCGCCATGCAAGCCCGCGCAAGCGAGTCACGTATGCTGGAAACCCCACACCTCGACTTTGGTTACCAGCCTCGAGACTTTCGTGCGCTGCGAGAAATGGGTGCCAGTTGGAAACTGATCACCGAGCAAACGCCTCAGCCACCCGGTTTTGAGAACGGCACCCCGAAGTCCAGGTAAGCGAACGGCCAACACATCATGAAACCACTCAACTGGGCAATCATCGGCTTGGGACGTTTCGGCAAGATCCATGCCCGGGTCCTACAGGGACTTCCGGAGATCAATCTCGTGGCCGCCTGCGGTCGCGACCCGCAGCGCCTTGAGCAACATGCCCAGGAAGTCGGGATCGAGGCGACCACCACAGATTACCATCAGCTACTGGCCCGTGATGACATTGACGTGGTAAGTATCACGACGCACTGGCAGGAGCATTTTGAAATCACCCTGGCGGCACTCCAGCAGGGGAAGCACGTGGTACTGGAAAAGCCGATGGCAGCGACGAGCGATCAGTGTCAGCAGGTACTGACGGCCGCAGCCAACAGTCCTGGACAATTACTGGTGGGTCACATCTGTCGCTTCGATCCTCGCCTGTCCCTGGCCCGCGAAGCAATCCAGGCTGGCCGCATCGGTCGGATTGTTTCCATGCATGCCAAGCGCAACCTGCCCAGGGCACCGGGCAGCCTGCGACTGGACAAGGTCTCCCCGCTGATGGGCGACGGCATCCACGATGCCGACCTGATGATGTGGATGCTGGGAAAGAGTCCAGACCGGGTCTATGCTCGCAATGTCCGTGTCCATGATTTTCATTACCCGGATCTCGGCTGGGCAATGCTGGAATTCGGTAAGGACCCGGGTGCCCCGGAAGCGGTCGGCATTGTCGAGACGATCTGGTGTTTACCGGCAAGCACCCCCACCGTCATTGATGCCAGGATGGAGATCATTGGCAGTGAAGGCAAGTTGTTGATCGACTGCAGCACGACGGGCCTGGAAATCACGGATGCTACTGGCCCGCGGCAGATTGACACGAGTTTCTGGCCTGTCCAGCACGGCCAGGGAGTTGGCATCCTGCGTTACGAACTGGAACATTTTGCGTCCTGCGTGCGCGGCAACAGGCCATCCGACGTGATCACTGCCAACGAGGCTGCCCGCGTGGTAGCCTTGATGGAAACCGCCGAGCGATCCGCGGCCACGGGAACGGTACTCGATTTCGAGAATCCGTTCCCGGTCTCCTGAAAGCCCGTCGCTTCTACTGCAATTGCAGTGACACGACGTCCGGTCCAATATGCTCGGTCACAATATTACCGAGCAAGGTGTGGGGAAGATTATCGTAAATCGCCACGGGCAGTAGCTTTCCCACCTGGCGTTCATTCCCGTCAAACACGACGATGCGGTCGCAGGGAGTGCGCCCGGTCAATTGGCGGATGGGTCCCGGGTTCTCATCTCGTGCCGCGTTCTTGCTGGGCCCCTCGACCAGCACTTCCACGACCTGGCCGACGAACTTTTCGTTTTCCTCGGCACTGATCTGATTCTGGATCGCCAGTAGAGCATTGTTACGTTGCTGCTTCACCGGGTAAGGAACATCATCCGGCAAGCGACCGGCGGCCGAGGTTCCGGGACGTTCGCTGTACTTAAAAATAAAGCTGTTTTTGAAACGAAACTCTTGCAGGGCATCCATTGATTGTTGGTGATCTTCTTCCGTCTCCCCGCAAAAACCGGTAATAAAATCACTGGCGACGGCTGCCTCAGGCAAAATGGTACCAATGCGATCCATCATTTCCCGGTAGTCTTCTACCGTGTAACCACGTTTCATCCGCTTCAGCATGTCGTTCGATCCGCTTTGCAGAGGAACGTGCAGGTACGGGGAACACTTGGGCAGATCACGGATGGTTTCCAGCAGGTCCACCGTCATATCCTTGGGATAGTTGGTAACGAACTTGATCCGTTCGATACCATCCACGTCGTGCAGTTGCCGCAGCAGGCCAGCCAGGCGGATCTTTTCACCGTTGGCCCCGTAGCTGTAACTGTTGACGGTCTGCCCCAACAGCACGATTTCCAGGCAACCCTGCTGGGCAAGCACTGCAGCTTCCTCGAGGATCTGCTGCGGGGGCCGACCCTGTTCGGGGCCCCGGGTTCCGGGAACCACGCAATAGGTACAGAACTTGTCACAACCAATCTGGATACGCAGGTACGCCTGGAAGGGTGTGGGACGCATGGTGGGATCACGCAGCGGGTCAAATGTCTCGTGCGTCCGCTTGACCTGTTCCAGGGTTCCATCGGTACGGCTGCGGCCGACCGCCATCTGGCGTTTTTCCCCTGCCTGGGCTTTCTCGATCAACTCGGGAACCGATCGCAGTTGACCGGGCCCCACCACGAAATCGACGAAGGGAGCCCGTCGAAAAATCAATTCCTGGTCTTTCTGGGCCATGCAGCCGAGGATACCGAGAATCTTCTGCGGATTTTCTTTCTTGAATTCACGCAGGGTTCCAAGAGCGCTGTAGATCTTATTTTCAGCCTGTTCCCGCACGCTGCACGTGTTGAACAGGATCGTGTCAGCATCGGCCAGTTGATCGGTCAACTCGTAGCCGCGTTTGCGCAGGCTGGCGACCACCATCTCGCTGTCCAGCACGTTCATCTGGCAGCCTACTGTCTCGATGTAAAGTCTTCCACCCATTTCAGGCAACAACCCAATGCGTTAACCGAACAAGTCCCAGGCCGACTTGTATTGTACCACGACCGGCAGGAACCGGGCGAGGCCTGTAAACCTCAAACGATCAGCAGATCCAACCTCCACCCATGACCTGTTCGCCCTGGTAACAAACCACGGCCTGTCCGGCGGCCACGCCTTCCACCGGTTCATCAAAGTCGATCGTTAACTGCCCCTCCGGCATCACTTCTGCCGTTGCCGGTTGAGCCACACTGTTGTAACGAATCTGGGCCTGGCAGCGAAAGGAACCGACCGGGACCGGGACCAGCCAATTGGTGCGATCCGCGGTCAATTGCAGGCGTGCCAGCTCTTCCCGCGAACCGATCACGACCTGCCGGCTTTCCGTTTCAATCCGAACCACGTAATAGGGCTCACCCAGGCCCACGCCCAGGCCCTTGCGTTGCCCGATCGTAAATTGCTCGATTCCTGGATGTTCCCCAACCACGCGACCATCGGACGTCACAATTTCTCCGGACAGATCGATTCCACTGCGGCGTTCCCGCACGAATTCTCCGTGATCTCCACTGGTCACGAAACAGATTTCCTGGCTGTCCCGTTTATCGGCCACGCCAAACCCCAGTTCCGAGGCAAGCCTGCGGATTTCCTGTTTCTCGTAACCTCCAACGGGCAGCATCATGCGTGGCAGCAGGGCCCGGTTAATTCCAAACAGCACATACGACTGGTCCTTGGACTGGTCAACCCCACACAATAGTCGCGGCGATTCTTGCGGATCATCGCCAGCGACCAGGCGTGCATAATGGCCCGTCGCCACGTAATCCGCCGAAACGCCGTCGGCGTAATCAAACAGTCGTCCAAACTTGATCCAGTTATTACACATCACGCAGGGATTAGGAGTTCGGCCACTGGAATACTCGTCCACGAAGTAATCAATAATTCGGCTAAAATCCGCCTGCAAGTTAAGGGCATAGAAGGAAATCCCCAGTTGATCTGCCACGCGACGGGCATCGGCAGCATCGGAGGCGCTGCAACAACCCTGTTTGTGATCAGCCCGTGTTTCCAGGAAGGGCAATAAGGGTGATGTACCCGATTCGTCTGTCGAGCAGGCCTGCACGGACTCCTCACCATGTCGCATGAAAACCCCGATCACCTCGTGGCCCTGCTCCAGCAGGAGGTGCGCAGCAACGCTGCTGTCGACTCCTCCGGACATGGCTAAAACAATGCGGGCCATCGGCGCAACTCTCGGATTCACGGTAGCACAAGCGGGCTCACACCAGGATGTTGGTGTTGGCTGCGGGACCAGTTCAAGCTGTCAGTCTAGAACTGGACTTCCACGAACACAAGACTCGACATTCCCTGAAACAGAACTTCCCGCTATATTCATATGTCAGGACTCCAGTAACCAGGAGCCGGGAGATCGACCCGGCCGACATTAACCCCGAAACGAGTTGGCTCATGGATGCAGAATTAAGAGACCGTGCTCAAACCATCCGAGAACGAATCCTTCAGCTAGGCGATAGTCTTTGACTGCCCTGCCAAGGCTGCTGAAATCAAGTCCATCGAGAACCAAATGGCCTCTGCCAATTTCTGGGATAACTCAGGAAATGCGCAGCAGGTCGTGGGGCAGTTAAAATCCCTCAAATCGATTCACGATCCGTGGCAGGTTGCCCACTTGGCCAGCGAGGACCTGGAAGCTCTCATCGAGATGGCCGCGGAAGATCCGGACATCGACGAGGAGGTGGCAACCGAGGTCCAGCGTCTGGAAGAACGCCTCGCAGAACTCGAGCTGAAATCACTACTCGATGGTCCCCACGACAGTGCCGGGGCGATTCTCACTGTCCATGCACGTGACGGGGGCACCGATGCCAACGACTGGGCAGAAATGCTGCTGCGCATGTATTCCCAGTGGGCCCAGAAACATAGTTTCTCTATCGCCCTGCTGGATCGCAATGATAACGACGAGGCGGGCATTAACAGTGCGACCATCGCGGTCCGGGGTCCCATGGCATACGGGTACCTGAAAGGGGAGACTGGAATCCATCGGCTGGTACGGATCAGCCCTTTCAATTCGGAGGGAAAACGCCAGACCAGCTTTGCCGCGGTCGACATTTCCCCCGAAATTGACGACAACGTCGACATCCACATTGAAGACAAGGATGTTCGTGAAGACACCTATCGGGCCAGCGGTGCCGGGGGTCAACACGTTAACAAGACTGATAGCGCAGTACGGCTGACACACGAGCCTTCAGGAATCGTCGTCCAGTGTCAGAACGAGCGCAGCCAACACAAGAATCGATCCTCCTGCTGGAAAATGCTACGCGCCCGGTTGGCCCGGCTGGAAGAAGAAAAACGTGAGT
>JAYGDH010000666.1:0-9467 GCA_046583055.1 Pirellulaceae bacterium
CAATGCTCTTTACAAGATCCAGAGCGGTCGATTGTTCATGGGATATCCGACGTTCGGAGCCTGGACAGTTTATGGACTGGGAAGTGAGAACCAGAACCTGCCCGCTTACGTGGTACTGAATGATCCCCTCGGGATGCCCAAGAACGGGACACGCAACTGGACCGCGGGATTTCTCCCTCCGCTTTACCAGGGAACCCGCTTGCGGCCAACGGGATCTCCCATCCTGAATCTCACACCGCAGTACGAGCAGTCTGCGGCCGTGACGCAATCGGCTCGTGGCCTGTTGAACCAGTTGGATGAGATCCATCGCCAGGAGCGCCGGGATTACCCGGAACTGGATGCCCGGATCGAGTCTTACAGCCTGGCTGCACGAATGCAACTGGCAGCCGGTGAAGCACTGGATCTAAATGGCGAGGATAAACGGACCCTTGCCATGTATGGTGTGAACGAGAAAGAAACGGACTCCTACGGTCGCAATTGTTTGCTGGCTCGCAGACTGGTTGAGCGAGGTGTGCGTTTCGTCCAGGTCTTCCTGGAGGAACAACCCTGGGATAGTCATGCCGATCTGCCCGGCAGGCACCGCGGGGCCTGTCTACGTACGGATAAGCCAGTTGCCGGATTGCTCCAGGATCTCAAGCAACGGGGCCTGCTGGACTCCACGCTCGTGGTCTGGGGAGGTGAGTTCGGACGCACGCCCACGACCCAGAAATCATCCGATGGCTACTCCGGGCGTGATCACAACATGCAAGCCTTTACTTCCTGGATGGCTGGTGGCGGCATCAAGGGAGGTACCAGTTATGGCAAGACCGACGACTTCGGCCACCGGGTGGTCGAGAATCCCGTGAGCGTGCATGACTTCCACGCCACGATCCTGCACCTGTTAGGACTGCACCACCAGGAACTGTTCTTTAAACGCAATGGTCTCGAGGAACGCCTGACCGGCTTCGAACCGCCGCGAGTCGTCAAGGAGATACTCCGTTGACCGCATCCAATCTTGGGATCAATCGACGGGATGTCCTCCACATTGCGGCTGCCAGTGGTGCGGCTTCGCTGGTTGCCTGGCGTGCTGACGCAGCTGGCGAAGGTGAGCATCGCCCGCTGGCCATCGTGGATACCAATGTCAGCCTTTTTCATTGGCCCTTTCGTCGCCTGCCACTGGATGTTACCGAGAAGCTGGTCCAGAAGCTTCGCTCGCTGGGAGTAACGCAGGCCTGGGCCGGCAGTTTCGAGGGAGTCCTGCACCGGGACATGGCCACGGTCAACCGGCGGCTTGCCAGGGCCTGTAGCCGGTATCCGGAACTGGTTCCGATCGGCTCGGTGAACCCGCTGTTGCCCGACTGGGAAAATGACCTGCAGCGTTGCTTCCAGGAACATGACATGCCAGCGGTTCGACTGCATCCCAACTACCACGGGTACCAGTTAACCGATCCACGCCTTGCACGGCTCTTGCAAATCGCCACCGCGGCTGGACGTTTTGTCCAGGTTGCCACGCTCATGGAAGATACCCGCACACAAAACCCGCTGGTACGTGTGGCCGATGTTGACCTGGAACCCCTGGTGGACCAGGTGAAACGGGTTCGCGGGGCCCGCGTCCAGGTACTGAACTGGCGTCCGCGATCCCCGCTACTGGAAAAACTAGCAAGGGTGCCGGGAATCTTTTTTGACGTGGCCCGCGTGGATTCCACCGATGGTGTTCCCCAACTCGTGTCAAAAGTTTCGGCAGGCCGGGCCCTGTTTGGCAGCCACGCACCTTTCCTGGTGCCCGAGGCTGCCTTGATCCGCACGCATGAATCAGGGCAACTGGACCTGGAATCGTTGGAGATGTTACTGGCAACCAATGCCCGTAAATTCCTGGGGAAGGGCAAGCCATGAAGCCAGTTGCTACCTACCTCGGGCTGCCGGATGCTGAGCAATTGAGCAGCTACCGTATCTGGGATTCCTACTTTACGCCTTCCCACTCGAGTCCGGGATCGGATGGTAGCAGCCGGTTGATAGCTGAGATTGAACGCGCGTTACCGGCAATTCGCAAGGGCCGGTTCGAGAAGGCCTGTTATTTTCCGCACGTGGGGATTGGTACCACGACCGATGCAGCGCTCGAGAAAAAGCTAAGGGCCAACCCGGACCTGGTGCTCACACCTCTCCAGCGTTGGCCGAAGTTATTGCTGGGAATGATCCAGTTGAACGCCAACGATGTGAAAACCTCCCTGGACGCGCTCAATCGCTGGTTGCGTGATGGGCCGATGCGAGGTGTCTACTTCACGGGCAGTGGCCCGGGAGCAGTAGCCTGCAGTCATCGGAACATGATTCCGCTGGTGGAACGGATCGCCAGCCTGGGCGGTGTCATCATGCAGCATACGTGGTTCAAGACGGGTGGTAAGACGGGGCCCGAGCAGTCGACCCCGGCAGAACTGGCACAACTGGCAGCCAGGTTCCCGAAACAGAAATTTCTTTGTGCACACGCCGGGGGAGAATGGCAGAAAGGGATTCGGGCAGTTCGTGAACAGGAAAATGTCCTGGTGGAGACTTCTGGATTCGATGCCACGGCCGGGTTTATCGAGATGGCTGTACGAGAAGTGGGTGCCAAGCGCATCGTGTTCGGCAGTCACCTGCCGTCGCGTTCGCTGGGGACGGAACTGGGCAAGGTCGTGGGAGCCGAGATCAGCGAGGCCGACAAGCGCCTCATCCTGGGCCAGAATTATCGCAACCTGATGGCAGATGATTTGAATGAAGACATCAACGAGGCACCGTGACCCGTTCAACGGTAGACCAGTACTCTCGTTCCTGGGTCGTCGCGGACAGCGGGATGATCGTGAGAGCGGCAGAAGCCTTTTTTAGGAATTCACGCCGATCATCCTGCGGGTGGTCTGAAGACGACGAGAATTCATTTCTCACGGGCACGCAGCAGTTCTCTCAGAAGGTCGAACGGAAGATGGAATCAGAAGCAATTTAGCTTGGGAGGTACGATTCTTCAAGGTTGCTTGGATTTCAAGATACGAACAGACACTGCGCCCAGTCGCCAACGACCGGCAGCCTCGACGCCATGGTGTGGACTGCTGTCCAATCGAAGTGACTGGCCGGCAGGCAACACACCGAGGTCACTGATAACACCCTGCTGCGTCTTGGCATCGTTGTCTGCATCCACGCAATAAATTGCCAACGGGGCACCCTTTCCCATTTGGTAAAATCCACCACAGGTACCGTTGCCAGCCACGATTGCCACGGATTCCACGATCACATCGTGATCGAACATGATCTCCAGAGATTCTCCACTTTCAACCTGGCTGAGTTTTCCTCCACTTACACCAAGACCGCCAGGGTTGGGGCTGATCTTGGCCTCCTGCTCGCCTTTGGCCTTGATGGTCATATTCAACCCCTTCCTCGTCAGGGAAAGAGTTGGCTTGGGATCGGTTTTAAGCGAGGTATCCGGTTGATCATCTTCCGCATCAATTCGCCAATCAAAGACAATCCTCGCGCCCTTGGCCTGGTGGACCAGTCGCGTGGCCGTCCGTCGATAATCCAAGGCCATGATGGTGAGTGAGCGGATCGCGGCTTGCGAGTCCGGATCATTAATCAGGTTCTTTTCCTCCTGCCTGTCGACAGCCAGGTCATATAACTCAACGGGCCGGGCCTTGCCTTCTCGCAGCAGGCTGGCATCAAAGAAGATCTTCCAGTTCTCTGCCCGCATCGCCACGGCTGCCGGATCTTCCTTGGCCTCTTTATGATCGTTAAAGAACAAGGGTGGCCGACCCTCCAGCCTGGCACCGCGCATGGCTGCCAGGATACTCAGGCTGTCCTCTGCACCCTTCTCACCCCTGGCGAGGTCAGGAAGCTGGCTCCCTGTGATCTCGGCAAAGGTTGCATACATATCGGTTAACCCGATCGAGGAGCTATTTGTTTCCCCGGGGGTAGAGGCGATTCCGTCACCTACTTTGCCCGCTGGCCAGCAGGCGATGAAAGGCACGCGATGCCCTCCTTCGTAGCAACTACCCTTGTGGCTGCGGAAAGGTCCCGTGGCGATGGCGCTGTTTTTTTCTGCGCCGTTGTCACTGGTGAAAATCAACAGCGTGTTTGAGATCAGCCTGTTTCCGGGTTGGCGCGGATCAGGTGTTGCTGACAGCCAGTCGATCAATCGTCCCAGGGCCACGTCATTTTCATAGATGTAATCATGGCGTACATCCATCGGCGCACCACTCCTGGTGCGAGCTGCACCGGCAACCGGTTCGTCACCGATTTTCTTGTCGGGCGTGTACGGGCCATGATTGGAATTGGACGGGTAATAGAGGAAGAAAGGCCGTGTGCTGGTTTGCTTCCCCTTGATATGGGCACTTAAAAAATCCAGCGCGTGATCGGAATGTCGGCTCCCCAGCTGTTTCAGGATGTAGGCCCTCGGACCCTCGGTCACCAGCTGCTTACCGTTCTTGGTCGCTCCAATAGCGATCCGACCATGGATATGACCGGGGCCTACCGATTCATTTGGATTGTTGCGCTTGGCCGGATTCTTGCGTGCGGCATTAGGCCCCGAGGTTCCGTGGGAGCGGGAGGTAAAGCGGGCAAAATCAAACCCATGGTCGAGGGGAGTGGTGAAAAGCGGTTGGGTGAGGTCCGCGTCTTCCCAGCCGGCGGCTGGCTTGCCATTGCTCTGGCGGTAACGCAGTCCGACATGCCATTTACCTACCATGCCAGTGGCATAGCCGGCTCCCTGCAACATCGTGGCGATGGTTGGCCGGTCTGCTTCAATCAGGGGGTCTCCTTGAGCACCAAAAAGGACCCACCACTTCATGCGGCTGCGCCACGGGTAGCGGCCGGTGAGCAAACCGTAACGGGTGGTTGTACAGCGTGAGGAAGGGGTGTGAGCATCAGTGAAACGCACGCCCATGCGGGCTAATCGTTCCATCTGCGGGGTGTGCAATTGCACGTTATCAGCGTTGCCAGTGAAATCTTGAAAGGCACTGGTATCTCCCATTCCCATGTCGTCGGCCATCAACAGGACAATGTTGGGTTTCATTTCTGCTCCCTGGGTCAGCAGGCAACTGGTGACGATCAGCAGTGGTGACAACATGATTCGGGCAAGGGTGTTTGGTTTCATCGTGGCGTACTTTACGGAAAGGAGTTTCGAGATACCGACAGCATTGATCGGAAAAGCGATGCGTTGCTGGGAGTTCTCTAGGGGAGGGATTCCTTGGCTGCACAGGGGAGAATAATTCGGGACCACTGGCCCGGTCGGTGAAAGACCTTTTCCGTGGCAATCCGCGTGGCCTTGCCCGTCGGCCCTTCACCGGTGTTGGTATTGCGGTCAAATAGTGGGAAATAGGCACCACATACATCGACTCGCAGGTGATGGCCTTTCTGGATGGTTGCTGCCACCGGCCCCAGGTCGACCGTGATACGGTAAACCTGGCCTGGCGTTAACGGTGTGGGGTTTAACTCGGAATCTCGATAGCGTCCACGCAGGATGCCAACGGCCAGGTTCTGGGCAAAGCCATCGGGATGTACGTCGACGACCTTGACGACCCAGTCGGCATCAGGCGTATCGGCGGCCACGAAAAGTTCGGCCCGGGCATTGCCGGCAAAGGTGATCGGATCGGTAATCCTGGGTGAAGTGTAGACCAGCACGTCCTGGCGATCTTCGATGGCCTGCTGGTCAACGGGTGCCCAGATGGCACGGGCCAGCGGACGTTGCTCGGTGACAGGGCAGGCAGGAGTTGGTTGGGCAGGATCGGCTCGAAAGGAGTCGCTGGGTTTTGCTTGCAGGGGCGGAGAACGTTCCAGTCGACCGTCACCGGATCGCGTGTTCGCTTTTCCGGCAGAGCCCAGGTAGAACGAGGAGGGAGTGAATCCCGCGGGTGGCCACGTTTGGGCTTCACGCCAGGTGTTCTCCCCCATGACGAAGTAACGGACGGGAACAGGTGGTTTAGTTCCTGCTGGTGGAGATGGTTTCAGGTACTGGTCATACCAGGTAATTGCGGTGGCTACCGTGTCCAGGCGAGCGGCCGGTCCGAAGTCTACTTCACCGACCTGGGATTTGCCGATGGTACCATGATCCCAGGGGCCGAGAATCAACTGTTGTTGCTGGCGGATATCCGGGTTGCGGGCATGTTCTCGCATCTGGACGAAGTTGCCGACCGATTCCCGGGAAAAGAAATCGTAGTAGCCAACCATGTGCTGGATGGGCATCTGCAGATCGGTGATCCGGTCGGTCAGGTTCAGCCGGTCCCAGTACCCATTGGGTTCAGGATGCATGAAGATGGCCTTCAGCCAGGGGATGGACCAGCCGATTTTTTGATCGGTTTCGCTGATGGGCAGGTGCATGTAAATGGCTTCCCAGTCGGTGGGTGGCACGGTTCCCTCGGGACGGGCGGACTGGCTGGCAGCCCACGGACTGATCAGCATGCGGATGGCTCCACCGAGGTACAGGTTGCGGTAGAAGTTGCTCCAGGTTGCCCGGGGAATCATCGTGACCAGTCCGGGTGGATGTTCCACGGCGGCCTGCCACTGGACAGCGCCCACGTAGGAGCTGCCCCAGGTGCCCACGCGACCGTTCGACCATTCCTGCTTGCCTATCCATTCGATCGTATCGTAGCCATCCTGGCCCTCGTTGTTGTAAGGGATCAGGACTCCTTCCGAGGCATGTGCCCCGCGACAGTCCTGGATGACCACCGTATAACCAGCTGCCACGAACCGCCGGGCGGTCCCTTTCGCTCGCTCCTTGTTATACGGGGTTCTTACCAGGACCACCGAACGTTTCGGGATCGTCGGATCCTGGTAGATGTCCGTGGCCAATCGAATCCCGTCTCGCATCGCGACCATGACGGTTTCGACACGAGTCTCTGCGGCCCGCGTCTGGCTGCTGCTGACGAGCAGCGCGACAACGATGCATGGATGCAAGAGGGAGCGATTCATGGTCATTCCTTCGCGATTATTTTTGCGGCGATTGGAGAAAGTGTTCGAAGAACGCGTAGATGACCGCGTTGGATTCGTCGTTCGGTGAGTGGTCCGGTCGATTCGTCATGCCGACCCGGTTCTCGTATCCGAGGAGACGGTTGACGGCAATCGTGTGGTTCAAGGCTTCCCAACGCTGGGGGGAATCTTCAGATCCCCCCGAGATCAGCAAGGGGCGCGGCGCCATCAGGGCGTGCAGTTCATGCAGGTCACGGTTGGCCGCTCTCAGTTTCGGGTAGAGTCCGCGGGCCGGGTTGTCCGGGGTGATCAGGCCTCGCTTGCGCCAGGGCTTGGGATGGTAGCCGAGGTACCAGGGTTCCCAGTAATTAATGCTGGAGCGAACATCATCAAAAACGATTCCGGGATCCGACCAGGCCGTACAGGCGAACTTGTCAAACAGGCAGGAAGCAAACATGGCCCACTTGCCCCCGAAGGAATGTCCCACGATGCCGATCCGCTTGGCATCCACCTCGGGCCGATTGGCCAGCACGTACCAGCCGGTGCAGGCGGCGTAGCCGAGCATGGAGAGGGGTTGCACCTGGGCATTCTCGAGGCTTGGATAGTAGAGGGAATAGGTCTTGGCCTGGCTGGCCTCGGTGGTCCCCAGGGAGAGAGCCACGAAACCACGACGGGCTAACTGGACGGCAAAGTCTCGATTGGGCGACCCCTCGCCGATCGCCGTTTCCGGTTCGTAGAAAACTGTCACGACTGCCGGGTGCGGTCCCTTGCTGACAGGAATCAACAGGTAACCGGTGGTTTTCTTGTGGGGTGTCCAGGCGAAGCGGATGCGATGTTGCATGAAATTCTCACGACGCTTGGATGCCAGGATTTCGACCTTTGGATTGGTATCCAGGGGGGGCCATTTCCCCAGCAGCGTTTGCCATTCGGAGAGGATCTCCGCACGGCGACGTTTCCAGTCAGCCGGTGTCTTGACCTGCTTGCCATCGGCGAACTTGAGTGGCGACCTGTAGTTTCCCAGCTTTCCCTCCCAGGCTGGCGGTGGTGAGAAATAAGGTTTTAACTTGCCGGGCAGGGAAGAGCTTTTCCCATCGGTTGCCGGCCTGGCCAGCTTCTTCGCGAAGAGCCACTTCCATGTTTCCGGGTCCTGGTAGGCCTTTTTCCAGGCAGCGCCATGTCCCGCGTCCTCGTAGGTCGTGAACTTGACCTGGCTACTGCCGGCGTCCTGCAGGATCTTGACCAGTCTTTGCGTTTCCACGATGGGAACGGAGCGATCCCTGGTGCCGTGAAAAGTCCACAGTGGAAGTTTACTGGCACGCTTCAGACCAGCGGGGTCAAACTCATTCTTGATACCGGTTTTTACCGGGGGTCGATTGGCCGGCAGGCGAAAGGGGTCTCCACCCCCACATACCGGAATGGCCGCGGCAAAGTAATCCGGGTGGTGTGAGATGAAACTCCAGATGCCATAACCACCCATGCTCAGCCCGGTCACGTAAAGACGTTGTCGGTCAATATCCCCTCGTTCCTGGATGACCTCTTCCACCAGGGCCTTCAGGGCCTCGACACGCCACCAGCTATCGCGCGGACACTGAGGTGAAACGATGACACAACCTGCCAGTGCAGCGAACTTGCTGATCAGCTTCGGGGGACCGTGCACCTTGACCTTTTCAAGATCATTTCCGCATTCACCGTAGCCATGCAAGAACAGGAGCAGGGGCCAACCGTCTCGTGGAGCGTCCCCGGTCGGTGCCTGCAGGAGATAATGAAGCTGGTGGCCGGCAACCGGTGCTTTCATCCGACCCCTGGTTTCCTCCCCCGGGAGCCACGAGGTTTGGCTGATCAATATCAGGGTGGCAAGCAATCCAGGCAGCAGTCGTTTCATGATGGTTTCCTCGTCCCCGTGAGATCTCCTGGTTCCGAGCATTTCCCACTCGTTTATTGTCCACGGTCTTATGGCCATGCTATATTAGCCCTCCCACGGCGAGCTTTCCAGAGAGAGTGAAATATTCCATGCGGTATCTGACGGACGGACTCTACAAACCAGCGCGTGTTTTCCTGGTCGTTACAACGCTCATCCTGAGTTTCTGCTGGTCGTTCTCTGCCAAAGCAGACGAGGAAACGACTGTCGGAGTAGCCAAGTCATCCCGGGCATCGGCTGCGACTTTCTATCAACCTGACAAGGTCCAGGAGATTCATCTGCAAATCAAGGATGTGGACCTGGCCAGGTTGAAAGCAGCGCTGCCCCGTCGTATCTATGTGCCCGCTACCTTTCGCTGGGGTACCCAGACGATCAAGAACGTCGGGGTACGATACAAGGGGAACAGTTCTTCCAATCCGAACCAGCGACACAAGCGCAGTTTTCTGATCAAGTTCAGCGAATTCGAGGACGGGCAGGATTTTCTCGGGCTGGAACGGGTGGCACTCGACAACGGGGTGCAGTTCGGCAGCCTGTTTAGCGAACAGCTGATCACCGGTGTTCTTCGTGACCTTGGCATCAGGGCATCGCGATGTAACTTTGCCAGGCTGTATTTGAACGGGAGCTTTCACGGGGTCTACACTAACGTGGAACG
>JAYGDH010000667.1:0-2946 GCA_046583055.1 Pirellulaceae bacterium
GTTGTCAGGATCGAGCTGGGCTGCCTCATGGTTATTGGCAGAACTCATTCGATAGGTCGCCGAAAGAACGATCCGGCGATGCAGTGTTTTCAGTGACCACTGGTCACGCTTCAGCTGCAACGCCAGGTAGTCCAGCAACAACGGGTGGGTCGGCAACTGTCCCAGCCGACCAAAATTATCCGGCGAGCGAACCAACCCGGTACCAAAATGGCCCTGCCAGACACGATTGACGATCACGCGTGCTGTTAGCGGATGATCATTCGAAACCAACCAGCGAGCCAACTGCAGACGTCCACTCTGTTTTGCTTCCAGCGGCGGTTGCTCACGTCCACTAATGACCTGCAGGAACCGTCGCGGTATCTTGCGGCCCAACGTAATATGACTGCCACGCAAGTGAACCTGCAGGTCTTCCGGGGTCCCTTCCGAGACAGCCATCGCCGTCAGACTCGTTTTCATGACCGCCTTCAGCTGGTCACGGGTTGCCAGCAACTGGCTCAAACGCTGCCGGCGATCCGCCGGTACACCGTAGTTCGTACCGTCCACGATGGCAAAGGGTCCCTGCTCGTCATAGAGGACCTGTCGAAATGCCTCCAGCACCGGATCTTCCAGTCCTTTTGCCTGCTGTTTCGTTTCCTGCCAACGGGCGTCCGCCAACCTGAATAGCCGCTGGTACTGATACGCCCACTGCCGTGCGGTCGTGGGCTTCCCCTCATCCAACAGTCGCTGATGGATCGTTTGGGCCAGGGGGTCACTCGGCTGGTAAGCGTTGCCAGCCAGTGTATGAAACCAGGCGGAAAAAATTGAATCCTTGTTCTCTCGCTGCTGCTGCAAGTACGCCTGCCACTGCTGAACGAAACCTGCCGAGATCGAGGGAACCAAGCCTGCTGTTTTTTCCAGCCGCTGAAGGTGGTGCCCCGGAATGAAGCAAATCCGATCGATATGGGGAATCGGTCCATCCCGTTCGATCCGAATCGTTGTTTTCCCTTTTGGCAGCTGGTACGTCCCTTCCACGAACCATTTCTGGGTGTCCGGATACCAACTGCCCGTCACCTGGTCAGTCACAGAGGAATTAACCAGTTGGCTGTTAATCATCAGTCGGGTGGATCTTGCCTCGGCGGCGGCATAGCGAATCGCCAGGTGATAGGCACCATCACCTGGCACGTGGATATCCATTTCAGCCCAGTTCAAACCACCGGGGCCTGCGATGACACCAATTCCTACCCCGTAACCGGTCGCCAGCCGAACCACGTTACCTCGATGAAACGTCTCGGCTTCCCAGGAGATGGCCTGGGCCAGGTCGAGTAACTCGGGCAAGGGCTGACTTGCATCCGGAACCTGGGGCTTTTCATCCTGGGACGATAATGGCGGCGGAGACAATCGAACCAACAGCAACTTGTCGATATGGGGAAAGAACCGGGGCTGTTCCAGTCGCAACACGTGCTTGCCTGCCGTGAAATGAAACAGGCCCGCCACGGACCATGTCTGCGTATCGGGCAGCCAGCTACCTGTCACTCCACCCGCCAGGTCCTCTCGCACCAGCTGGCCATCGACAAACAACTTCGTAGGCCGGGAATCCTCGGCAGCATAGCGTACTTCCAGTTGAAACCAACCCGCCTCGGTCAACTCGATATCATACTCGGTAAAGTTTGGAACCTGTCCCTGGTTCACCAACACGCCAATGGACTTACCGTATTTCGTGGTATCCTTGAGCACGTTGCCGCGCTGGTATGCCTCGGCCTCGATCAACAGCGAAGATGCGGGCACAGAATCCTTCAACTGGTTACCACGTGTCGTGTGACCCGGTAACCACCGGGCCAGCTCTTTTAATTGCTGACCAGCAACCAGGTAGTCGGCGACCTGGCGGCGTGCCTGCCCCCGCTGGGACTGGGCCGCGGTACTCTTGATTTCCTGGATCTCTGTTTCCGCTTCGACAATCTGGCGTTCACGGGTTTCCCGCTGTTGCATCCCCTGCAAGGATTCCACGGGGCGTTCCTGCCAGCGTGCCACGACCTTGAAATTCTCCATGGTCTTGGTGCTCTTGAGAATTCCAGCCATGCCGTAATAATCCGCCATCGAAATCGGGTCGAACTTGTGATTGTGGCAACGGGCGCAACCCAGCGAAAGCCCCATGAATGCCTTGCCGATCGTATCCAGTTGCTCGTCGATGATATCCATTTGCATCTTGACCGGATCATCCTCGGCCAGCATCTTGGCCCCCAGCACAAGAAAACCCGTGGCGGTAATTCTCTCGCCAAGCGAAGCAGGGGAGTCCTGGTCCGTCAACACGTCACCGGCCACTTGTTCCATGACAAAATGGTCAAAAGGCTTATCCTTGTTGAATGCCTGCACGACATAATCACGATAGTGGTAGGCATTGGCATAGGCGAGATTCTCATCCAGCCCGTTGGAATCTGCGTAACGCGCCACGTCCAGCCATTGTCGCCCCCAGCGTTCCCCGTAAGCAGGTGCAGCGAGTAATCCATCGACCACGCGTTGCTCAGCCTCCGGACCGCTGTCCTGCAGGAACCGCTCCATTTGCTCGACCGTGGGAGGCAGTCCAGTCAGATCGAAAGTCACTCGCCGCAACCAGGTACGACGACTCGCCGGCGGCGCTGGTTTCAAGCCGGCTTCCTCCAGCCTGGCCAGAACAAAGTAATCGATGACACTCAGGGGCCAGTCTTTTTGGCGGACGGTCGGTAAGGCCGCTAACGCAGGAGGCTGGAATGACCAGAATTTCCTGTGCTCCGCGGTAATCTCGATTTCATCGACCGTGGTTCCCACGGCAGGTTCATCCAGGGGCTTGGCATTGGGCCAGGGCGCCCCCATCTTCACCCAACGCGTCAATGCCGCAATTTCTGCGACCGGCAATTTTTCCTTGGGCGGCATATCCAGCTGGGTGGCATGATTGATCGCAAAAACCAGCAGGCTCTTTTCCGGTTTCCCGGG
>JAYGDH010000035.1:0-18149 GCA_046583055.1 Pirellulaceae bacterium
CGCTTCCAGTAGTTGTTCCCGACTCAAATCCGGGTATTGCGTGGCAACCTGGGGGTCATGGAGGGAGATAAACGATAGCCTGCCTCGGCGATCCCACCTTGCCAGTCGCCCTGTTTGTCGACTGCAAAACTGGCAGGCACCATCGTAGATGACAACATCCGTATCAGGATGATCATCCGGGTGCGGCAGCGGGGTAGCAGGCGAAACGGTCATGAGGCCCTGGAAGGTCTGGAATTCAATGCATGGGGTAACAGCCGGAAGAACCGTGGAGTTTACCCTGCATTAACCATGGATCGGGGAATGGAGTTGCTGGTCAAAAAACAGGTTTGCTGAAAACGGTTTTGTTTCCCCGGGGTAAGGAATGTATCGGTCGCAGAGAAAACAGGGGCCTGTCCCCATGGAATGATGACTGGTGACAGGCAGGTGGTCCTTAGCAGATGTTTATTTTTCTGCTCGGATGCTAACATGAAAGGATGAAGTATTGCGACCCCACTGCCGTTGTGGGTTCGGGAGTTCGATCGTACAATTTTGCGGCAGCTTGGTTTTGTTGTCTTGCGACGAGGAGAGGTGAAGGGTGTCTGGTAAGCCCAGGATCCTGTTTGTGACGGATGCGGAGACGCCTGCGCTACCGGTACCGGAAGAACTCGCCAACGCATTTCAAATCATCAGGGTAGATAGTTCCCTGCAGGCGATCTCTCAATTGTCAGAGCAGCCATGTGCCGGGATTTTTGTTGACTCAGAGCATTTTCGAGATGCCCAGCAAATCGAGCGGTTACTCGATAACGAGAGAATCCTGGAGAGCATGCCCGATGGTGTCGCTCTGCTGGATTTCGATAACCGGATTGTCTGGGCCAACGAACGATTCTGTAAATGGGCGGAATCGGAAGAAGTGATCGGTGAGAATTTTTACCGGGCACTGGGAAGTCCGGAGATCCTCGGCCCGGATTTCTGCCCCCTCAACACGACCCAGGGTTCTGGCCTGCCGTCCAGTTCCACGCTGAAGGTTGCGGAAAGTTTTTACTGCCAGGTTCACGTGGCGCGGATTCAGGGAATGCAGAAGGGAACTTCGCATCTGATCGTCACTCTCAGTGACATGACGGAAGAGATCGAACAGCAAGAAAAACTGGCAGCGATTCATCGGGCTGGTACGTCGTTGGCAGATTTGACTCCCGATGAAATGTTTGATATGGAAGTCGATGATCGTATTGAACTGTTGAAATCAAATATCTTGCATTACACGCAGGATCTTTTGAATTTCGACGTGGTGGAAATTCGCCTGCTGGAACAGAAGACGGGTGTACTCTATCCACTCATGGCCGTTGGGATTGATGCTGAGGCGGCCCAACGGGCACTGGTAGCAGAAACTGTTAACAATGGTGTTACCGGGTTCGTGGCCGCCACCGGCGAAAGCTACCTGTGTGAAAACACCACGGAGGATCCTCTCTATCTCAAGGCACTCAAGGGAGCACACAGTTCGTTGACCGTGCCCTTGATCTGGCATGACCAGGTGGTCGGAACCTTTAACGTGGAAAGCCCCGAGGCAGGTGCCTTTAATGAAAATGATTTACAGTTTCTGGAGACTTTTTCGCGTGATGTCGCCATCGCTCTCAATACCCTGGAGTTGTTGGTGGCCCAGAAAGTAAACGCTGCCCAGCAAAGCGTGGAGGCGATTCACAGTGCCGTCGCCTTGCCCGTTGATGAAATACTGAACGATGCTGTGAACGTGATGGAACGCTATATCGGGCATGAACCCGAGGTCGTGGAACGCCTGCAGAAAATTCTTCGCAACGCCCGTGATATCAAGCAGGTGATTCAAAAGGTAGGTCGCAAGATGGCCCCGGCAGAAGCCGTGCCAGCGAGTGTGCAGATCGAGCCGCATCCCAAGTTGATGGATTGCCGGGTGCTCGTGGTGGACGGAGATGATGCCGTTCGCAATGATGCTCACGGCCTCCTCGGCCGCTATGGCTGTATTGTCGAAACCGCGCATACCGGGGCCGAGGCTATTTCGATGGTCCGCAATTGCGAACCGGGCCTGGAATACCAGGTAGTCATTACCGATATCCGGCTGGAAGATCTGACAGGTTTCGAACTCCTGACTCAACTGGATGGTATCCTGGCACCATCGCAACTGATCCTGATGACCGGATTCGGTTACGATCCAGACCATTCGGTCGTCCAGGCTCGCAGGATGGGGCTGCATCCCCGGGGAATTCTCTACAAGCCATTTCGCCTGGACCAGTTGCTGGAAACCGTGGAAGGAATCCTGGATGGATAGCAGGTTGCTCCCCAACGGGAATGCGGAATTAAGGATGTTGCCATCGTGAATGCCTGCTTCCTCCTGCTGGGTTTGCTGGGGCACCTGGCACTCTGGGTTGGTGGTTATAATCGGGTTTCTGCCAGCGGCTGGAGTTATCCGCGGGCACGGCTGCTACGCAAGGTCTGCCTGCTGATCATGGCAGGTTGGCCTCTCCTGCACGTGCTGGCCGTGTTGGCTCCGTGGCCCTCTCTGGCCGCTTCGGTAACAGGATCATCGCTAGACCCTTTCACGTCGTGTTACCTTGTCGTTTGCTGGCTATGGCTAAGCTGGGTCCTGGTCCACTGGTGCCGACGTACCTTAAGCCTGGACGGTCGGTTCCAGCCGCGAATCCTGGATCGTCAACAGGTTTGCCTGGCGGATCAAACTGGCAAGCAGCTAGCCCAGGGACCGCTGGCATGCTGGCTGGGAAACATACCGGGCAACCAGGTATTGAAGCTGGACGTTAACCGGAAACAGCTGGACCTGCCACGTTGTCCGCAGGCCCTGGACGGGCTGACGATAACCCATGTTTCCGATATTCATATTTCACGCCATTTCACCAGGGAGTTCTATGGGCAACTGATCGAACAGGTAAACCAGTTGGATTCAGACGTGATTGCATTGACCGGGGACCTGGCGGATCTTGATCCGGTACCGGACTGGGTGGTGGAACTTTACGGTCAATTAACAGCGCCCGCAGGAATTTATTTTATCCTCGGCAACCATGATGTTCGTAAATCCCAACCGGCGGAGTTTCGCCAGGCACTGGTAAAGGAGGGCCTGGTGGACCTGGGGAAGCAGGTTCTGAGACGGGAGATTGCGGGGACGCATGTCGATTGGATCGGCAACGAACGTCCCTGGTCCAAGGCAGATCCCGGTTTTCGCCAGTCTTCCCCTGCGGTGTTCTCCATTGTGTTGGCGCATAGTCCGGATCAGTTTGGCTGGGCCCAGCAGCATCAAGTCGACCTGGTGCTGGCGGGGCATATGCATGGCGGTCAAATCCAGGTCCCCGGAATTGGACCGATCGTGGGTCCCAGTCGCCACGGGGTAACCTACAGCGAGGGATGTTTTCGACGAGGTCCCACCACGATGCACGTGACCCGTGGAGCCGGTGGCCTGGTGCCACTGCGTCTGAACTGTGCTCCCGAACTTAGCCAGTTGGAAATCCGGCGTGCCACGTAGGCGACCAGCGCACGGATCCGCTACAATTCTGGCTTGATTGTTGCTTCAAAGGAGGATGCATTTCATGGCGGAGATCCAGGGCGTTCTGCCGATCGTACACACACCATTCGATGAGGATGAGCAAATTGACTGGGAGAGCCTGGAACGGGAAGTTGACTGGGCGTTCCAGGTCGGAGCCAACGGTTGTTGTACCGGTATGGTTACGGAAATATTGCGGCTTACCGTAGCAGAGCGACGAGAACTTACCGAGCGATTGCCGCGTCTGGTGGGAGATCGTGGCGTGGTGGTGGCCAGCGCGGGCGCAGAAGAAACGTCCCTGGCCGTGGAACATGCGCGGCATGCCGAAGAGGCGGGCTGTCATGCGATCATGGCCATCCCGCCCACGACGACGGTTCTTTCTGACGAAGAGATCCTTGCCTACTACGTGGCCCTGGCCGGATCCGTGACGATCCCGTTGATCGTCCAGGATGCCTCGGCCTACGTGGGGCGAGCTATCGATCTGCAGATCTACGTAAAGTTGCTGGATCAGTTTGGACCGGAACGTATTTTCTTCAAGCCGGAAGCCATGCCGCTGGGAACCAACCTGTCGCGCTTGCGAGATGTTACCGAAAGAAAAGCGAAGGTTTTTGAAGGGTCGGGTGGGATCTCGCTGATCGATAGTTTTCGGCGTGGTATTGCCGGTACCATGCCGGGGATGGAGTTCCTGCCCACGATCGTTGCCATCTGGCAGGCGCTGCATGACCATGATGACCAGAGGGCCTACCAGCTCTACTGGCCACTCTGTGCATTGGTTGCCATCCAGTTGCAGGCAGGCCTGGATGGTTTCCTGGCGATCGAGAAGTACGTGATGGTCAGGCAGGGGCTGTTCAAGACGGCAATTCGTCGCGGCCCGCTGACATGGGAAATGGATGAAGAAACAGAGGCCGAGGTCGATCGCCTGCTGGTCCATCTGCAGGCAGCCCTGGACGTGGCCTGATCCGACATCCTGTTAATGCCCAGCCATGAGAAGCCCGGTCAACTGGGGAGGCGCCCGCAGACCCTGGTATTGAAGCGTGTTCAAGCCGGCGGCTTGGGCGAGGGCTTCCAGCTCCTCGGGCGTGCGAAACCTTCCCCGTGGCCAGTGGATGGCCAGGTCTAGTTCCCGCAGGGAAAATGCGAGGCTGGCATCAGGGTGACAGCAAACGGTTTCCAGGATCGCGATTTCACCAGTGGGCTTGATGGCCTGGACCGCGCGTTGGAGCAGGTCCAGGCCCTGCCGGTCATCGTAAAGCAATAATTCGTTGGCCAGGATGACCAGGTCAAAATGCTTCTCGGGCAGGGGCACTTCACGGTAATCTCCAACAAGTTCCGTGAACCGTGCTGCGGCACCAATGGAATCTGCGGCCTGTCGAGCCATTCTTAGAGGGGCGGGCCAATCGACTGCCGTTACCCGGGCACTGGGGTCATGGTGTGCCATGGCCAGGCTCCAGACGGCCGTGCCGGCGCCCAGGTCCAGGATCTCCAGATTCTGACGGGTCGTGCCAATTTCCAGCAACTGCACCAGTTCCATGGCGGCGGGTGTATCAATCCACTGCATGGCGTTACAGCGCGCCCGGTAGGCAGTCAACTTGGGATCGGTTTCGGATGACTCGGAGGGACGCAGACAGGTTTCCAGCAATTGCCAGCTCTGATCGCCCAGGTCCTCATCCACGGTGGTCAAGAGCTTCATGACCTGGGCCAGGATGTAGTCATCGGCAAAGTTCTGGATGACTCCCATTTCACAAAGTGCGTTGAGCAGTAATTGCATCGGACGTTCCGGACTTTGGCACTCGGCGGCGAGAGATTCAAGTGTTCCGGATCCCCGGGACAGGACCTCGAACAGGCCGATCTTACGAGCCGTTCGGTAGACATGCGACAGGCCATTATGACTAGACAACTGGAGGTACTGGTTGAGAATGGCGAGCTGCGAATTCGACATGGCTACGCAATCGTGGAAAAGACTATGGAAATAACAGCATCGTTGCAGGAAGGCGACGAGTGGTGCCAAATATACCGGAAGTACGGTCTGTCTGCATGCCCGCCCTGGTAATCCGGTAGCTAGTAATCGTGAATTGAACTAAAATACTAAGATGCCAAAGCGGCGACCAAGTCCGCAGGGATTCCTGGAATTAAATGTATGATCTCGATGTCTTTATTTAATCGCTGTTGCAGCAAGGTCCGGTTGGTTGCGATCGCCTTCCTGTTGGTAACGGGTTGGTTACCTCGGCTTGCGTTTGGAGCTGATAAACCGGATGCCGCGGGCGAGCGATTTTTCGAGAGTCGCATACGCCCGGTACTGATCCAGCGTTGCTATGCCTGTCATTCGGCGCGCGCCAAGTCCCTGGAAGCCGGCTTGCGGCTGGATCATCGTCAGGGGATTCGGCAGGGGGGGGAATCCGGACCGGCAGTGGTCCCGGGTGATGCTGAGAAAAGCCTGTTGATCAACGCACTGCGTTACCAGGATTACGAGATGCCACCCAAGAAACAGTTGCCCCCGAAGGTCATCGAGGATTTCGTCAAGTGGATTGAGATGGGAGCTCCTGATCCACGGACCAGCAAGGCGATCGAGACCACCGGTATCGATATTGAAGCCAGCCGCAGTCGCTGGCCATATCGTCCCGTCGTGAAATCTGCCATCCCAGGGGTTTCCGGGGAAACGCCTGGTTCGGCGATCGATGCCTTCATCCTGTCCAGGCTGGAAGAAGAGGGGTTGCGGCAGGGAAAACCGGCCAGCCGAACCGTGCTCGTGCGGCGTCTCTACTTTGACCTGTTGGGAATACCTCCCTCGCCAGAAGAGATTGATCGATTCCTGGAGGATCCTGCCCCGGATGCCTACGATCGCCTGGTCGATCGCTTGTTGAGTTCACCTCGATTTGGTGAGCGCTGGGGAAGACACTGGCTGGATGTTGCTCGTTACGCAGAATCAATTACCTTGCGTGGATTTGTGTTTCCCGAGGCCTGGCGATATCGCGACTACGTCATCCAGGCGTTCAATGAAGATCGGCCATTCGATGATTTTGTCAAGGAACAGATTTCCGGTGACCTGTTGCCGGCCGCCACGCTGCCGGAGCGGCGTCGCAATCTCGTGGCGACCACCTTGCTGACCATGGGTAACAATAACCTGGAGGACCAGGACAAGGGAAAGTTGCGAATGGACGTGGTGGATGAACAGTTGGAAACTATTGGGCGTGGCTTCCTCGGGCAGACCATTGGCTGCGCTCGTTGTCATGATCATAAGTTTGACCCTATTCCGACCAGGGACTACTATGCCCTGGCCGGAATCCTGCGCAACACCAAGACGCTGAATCATGCCAACGTTTCCAAGTGGATTGAACTTCCGTTGCCACTGTCTGAAGAACGCGAGGCCCTGTTGAAGCAACAGGAAGTGGTGATTGCAGCCTTGCAGAAACAGATCAAGGCTCTCAAGGGGAAGGGAGGGACCACCAAGAACGGGTTGACTCCGCTGCCCTTGGCGCAGTTGGTTGGTATCGTGATCGATGACGAGGATGCGGAACGAACCGGTACCTGGACCCGTTCGCAGTCCAGCCAGAGTTACATCGGCAAGGGATACCAGCACGACGGTAGTTCTGGCAAGGGGGACAAGACGGCCACGTTTCGTCCGTCGGAAAAACTGGTGGGAGAATATGAGGTTCGATTTGCCTACACGCCCGGTGGCAATCGCAGCCCGGCGGTTGATGTCACGGTGCAGTGGCCTGGTGGGGAAAAGACAACCACGATTAACCAGCAGAAGAATCCGCCGATCCAGGGGCGTCTTGTCTCACTGGGACGGTTTCATTTCAAGGTCGATGAACAGCCAGCGGTGACACTGTCTAACCAGGGGACCACCGGGCATGTCATTATTGATGCCGTCCAGTTCCTGCCGGTGAAACTGGCTGACAAGAAGGCAGTGGCCAAAAAACCGACTGACAAGAAACCGGCTGACAAGAAACAACTGGCAACGCTCGAAAAAGAACTCAAAGTATTGACGCAGCAAAAGGGCGGGCGACCGAAATACATGTCTGTGCAGGAAGAAAAGGAGATCACGGATACGCAGGTTCATCTGCGAGGCAATGTCCATACCCTGGGAGACAGCGTGCCACGTGGCTTCCTGCAGGTTGCTTCCTATGGGCCGGCACCCAAGATGCCGGGGAAGCAAAGCGGGCGACTGGAACTGGGTGCCTGGATTGCGGACCGCCAGAATCCCTTGACGGCACGTGTCCTGGTGAACCGACTCTGGCACTGGACCTTTGGAGCAGGATTGGTTCGGACGACGGACAATTTCGGGATCACGGGTGAGTCGCCGTCCCATCCGGAACTACTCGATTACCTGGCTGCCCGGTTGCTGGAGGAAGATTGGTCGATCAAGGCGGTGCTGAGAGAAATGGTCCTGTCGCAAACTTACCGACTTTCCTCCGCAACGAGTGAACATGCCTCGGCCATCCAGGCTGGCTCGGTGGATCCTGAGAATCGCCTCTTGTGGAAAATGAACCGGCGACGGTTGGAAGCGGAAAACCTGCTGGATGCCATGCTGGCTGTGGGTGGCCAAATTCAGCTGGAAATCGGCGGTCCCGTGATCCGTGCTGGTACGCCCAATGATTACGATTATCGGCATGAAGGGGAGCGGCGTGCTGTTTACTGGCCCGTTCTACGTAATTCGTTACCCGATATCTTTCAGGTTTTTGACTTTGCCAATCCGAGTATGGTAACAGGACGCCGTGATGTGAGCAGTACGGCCTCCCAGGGTCTGTTCATGATGAACAATCCCTGGGTATTGGAACAGGCAGAACGGGCAGCAACCAGGGTCCTGGGATATCCGGGATTGGATGATTCGCAGCGTGTTAACCGGCTGGTACGAAGTGCTTTTGGTCGGCATGCCACAGCCGAGGAACTGGAATTGATGGTGACATTTGTTTACGTGGCTGGTGATGAGGACACGCAACGTAAGCTGAAATGGGCACAACTGGTACAGGCTTTGTTTTCTTCACTGGATTTTCGCTATAATTACTGAGTCGTCGCTGCAGGGAATCTCGTTTGCGGAGTAACATCAATGATTTATCCTCACCTTAATCGCCGACAGGCACTCAAAGCCTCGGCTTGTGGTTTTGGCCAACTTGCGTTGGCCGGGCTGTTGAATCGGGATTCGGTCGCTGCTCCGGTAAATCCATTGGCAGCGAAACAGCCGCATTTCGCGCCACGTGCCAAGCGAGTCATCTTTCTGTTCATGCAGGGTGGTGTCAGTCATGTTGATTCGTATGACTACAAGCCGCTACTGGAAAAAATGGATGGCCAGAGCCTGGCGTTTGACGATGACCGCGTGATTGCCAAGACCGGTAAGCGTGGTAGTTCCCAGAAAATCATGAAACCACTCTGGAAGTTTCGGCAGCACGGTGAGACGGGGCGATGGGCATCGGACCTGTTTCCCGAGATGGCCCAGCACGTGGACAAGATGTGCATGTTGCACTCGATGCATACCGAGGGTGTCGCCCATGGACCGGCAACGCTTTTCCTGCACACGGGTGCGACGAATTTCGTGCGACCTTCCATGGGGTCCTGGATCAATTACGGGCTGGGTAGTGAAAATGAAGACCTGCCCGGATTTGTCTCCATCTGTCCGTCCCCGGGCAACGGTGGAGCTCGAAATTATGGTACGGCGTTCCTGCCGCCTGTTTACCAGGGGACTGCCATTGGTAGTGCAGGTAAACCAACCAGTAATACCACCATCCGAGATCTTGTGAATGGACGTTATGAGATTCTGCAACAGAGACAGCAATTTGAATTATTACGGGCACTTAATGCCCAGCAGTTGAAGAGAAATTCAGCGGATGCAGACTTGGAATCAGTGATCAGTTCTCTTGAACTGGCCTGGCGGATGCAGCATAACGCTCCCGGAGTTCTGGACTTTTCCAATGAGTCTGCTGAGACGCTTAAGATGTATGGAATCGACGAGAAGGAAACGAACGATTTTGGCCGGGAGTGCCTGATGGCCCGGCGTTTCTGTGAAGCGGGTGTCCGTTATATCCAGGTGACCTACGGTGACGGTTCCGCCAATCCCTCCTGGGACCAACATTCCAACATGCCCCTGCACGCTAAGCACGCACTCCGCGTGGATAAACCGATCGCGGCCCTGCTTACCGATTTACAGCAGCGTGGTTTACTGGAAGATACTATCGTCTGGTGGGGTGGCGAGTTTGGCCGTACTCCCTATGCCCAGGATAATGGTACCGGTCGGGACCATAATCCCAGTGGTTTTACAGTCTGGCTGGCCGGTGGGGGTGTGAAACCCGGGTTTGCGTATGGCGAAACAGACGAATTCGGTCACCAGGCAGTCAAGGACAAGACTCACATGCATGACCTCCATGCCACGATCCTGCACCTGCTGGGAATGGATCACGAGCGTTTGACCTATCGTTATTCCGGCCGGGATTTTCGGCTGACCGATGTTCACGGTCGCGTGGTCAACGATATCATCGCCTGATCACTTGCTGGCGGGTTTGTCTGCAACGATCGCTGCATGAACCGTCCCGGCAATAATCTTTGCCCCGGCTGCATTGGGGTGAACACCGTCCGGCATCAGGTCGCGATGGTCATCCAGTGCCTGGAAAAGATCGATCACGGGCAGTTTCTTTTCCTTGGCTACGGATTCGATTAAAGGGATGACTTCGCCCTTGACTGTCTTTTCGTTGATTCCCCAGCGCGTACGAGCGACCGGTGCTGGCTTGCAGAGCCAGATTTTCGGCTTGCTGGGCAGCGCCAGGAAATGGTCAACCATGGCTCGCAGGTCGGTTGCATAATCAGCCCGGTATTTCCAGTTCTGGGGTTTGCTGTCATTAGTGCCCAGCTTGATAATGACCAGGTGCGGTTCAAATTCAGTGACGCGTTTAAAGGCAGGCAGCTTCCAGTAGGGCTTGTCTCCCTTCTTCAGCAGGGTCGCCCCGTTGACGCCGAAATTATTGACGTGATATTGTTCGCCCAGCAGTTTGCCCAGCACCCTTGGATAGTTGTTCGCAATGCGATCCTCGACACCCGCGCCATAAGTAATGCTGTCACCGACACAAGCCACGCGGATGAAGTTGCCAGGTTCGGCTCCATGCAACTGCCAGGCCAGGCAGAGGATCGGTAACATCATCAGCAGGTAATTGGTTTTCATCAGCTGGTATCCTCTCGTGGCGGCGAAGTGAAATGGATGAAAGGCCTTTTTCGTCCTGTCCCGGCAGGTGGGTTGCGGCGGTGAAGACCGCCTGTACTGTAGCAATCTGCCATCAGGATCGCCAGCAGGCTGGCTGGGCAGGAGAACGTGCTTCTCGACTGGTGCACAGGAATCTGTCGGTTATGATAATGGCCGCGGTAGCACGTTTCCAGCAAGCAACGTCTGAGATCTGAACTCCATGAGTGAAAAAGTTCAACAGGCAATCAGCCAGACCAATTTCACGGCCCTCGATTGGGGCATCGTGGTTTGTTACCTGTTGATCTCCGTGGTCATTGGGTTGTGGGTCAAGAAGTACGCCTCCAACATGGCGACCTATATTGGTGCGGGGCGAGGTGTGGGAACCTGGCTGGGGATTGCGACCATGACCGGGACCGAACTGGGCCTGATTACCGTCATGTACAGTGCTGAAAAGGGTTTCAACGGCGGCTTCGCCGCATTTCATATCGCCGTACTGGCAGGCGTGGTGACTTTTTTCGTGGGGCTGACCGGGTTTATCGTGGTGCCCTTGCGTGCCCAGGGAGTCCTGACGATCCCGGAATATTACGAGCGACGTTATGGTCGACGGACACGTATCCTGGGAGGTTGTATACTGGCCTTCGGGGGAATCCTGAACATGGGCCTGTTCCTTAAGATTGGGTCCATGTTCATCGTGGGGATCACCGGCCTTTCCCCGGATGGTTATGCCCTCCCCCTGGTCATGACAGGACTGCTGAGCCTGGTGCTGGTTTATACGGTCCTGGGAGGCATGATCTCCGTCATCATTACCGATTACATCCAGTTCGTGGTATTGTCGATTGGGATCGTGTTGACGACGTTCTGGGGAATCCAGCAACTGGGGTGGGCTAATATTTTTGAAACCATCGTCCAGGAAAAACAGGAAGCTGGTTTTAATCCGTTCATGGAGGGCGAATTCGGTACCGAATACGTGGTCTGGATGGCCTTCACAGGGTTGATTGGCTGCGCGGTATGGCCCACTGCAGTGGCAAGGGCCTTGGCTATGGAAAGTACCACGGCAGTCAAACGCCAGTACAGGTGGTCTTCAATCTCCTTTACGATTCGTTTCATGATTCCCTATTTCTGGGGTATCTGTGCATTCGTCTTTATCGTGACCCAGGCTCCTGACTTACAGGAACTGTTCTTTGTCGTCGAACCCGGGTCGGATGCGAAGCCAGAATTATCACCGTTATATGCCTTGCCGATCTACCTGGGCAGGCTATTACCCGCGGGCCTGATTGGAGTCATATCGGCTGCCATGATCGCGGCGTTCATGTCGACGCATGACAGTTACCTGCTTTGCTGGAGTAGCGTGATCACGCAGGATATTATTGCTCCCCTGCGTCGAGAGCCACTGTCGGTTGAGCATCGTGTGCTTTTGACACGCATCCTCATCGTCGTGATTGGTCTCTATATCCTGGCCTGGGGATTGTTTTACGAGGGCGGTGATGCCATCTGGGATTACATGGCGATTACCGGGGCAATTTATTTTACCGGGGCTTTTGCGCTCCTGGCCGGTGGCCTGTACTGGAAGCGTGCCAGCAGTTGGGGAGCCAACGCTGCCCTGGTTGCCGGCGCCTCGGCAATTTTCGGGCTGGAGCCGGTACGCGTGCCTACGGTTCAGACGGTAGGGCGAGTGCTGGGATATGAAATGGAATCCCAGGCCGCGGCCGATTTCTTTAGCTCGGCACAAATAGGAATCGCCAGCGTTGTTCTCACCTGCGTGGTGTTCGTCGTGGTTTCACTGGTATTTCCCGATCCACCCGGTGCGTATGCAGCGCAATCGGTCGATTCACCGTGGGAGGGAGAGTCCGTATGAGTAGCTGGATCCTGTTCTGGAAAATTGTTTTCGTGCTGACGTTGGCGATCTTTATTCAAATGGCAGTGCTGGTCAGTTGGTTCGGTGCGGCCGACATTCGACGTCTGTTAGATCGCCTGAAGGGTGACGATGAGACAGTGGAGGAACACCCACCATCTGACTAGACGGCGCCACGCGTGATAGGCACCCCACGTTGCTGGAGAGCCTCGTCGATCTGTTGCCGCTGTTGTGAACTTAGTTCCCATCCCATGGCTCCGCTGGTTTCCACGATCTGGTAAGCCCGCTTGGCTCCGCAAAGGGCTGCCGTAATCCCTGGCTGATGGATCGTCCAGTTGACGACGGTTTGTGCCACGGTTTTACCGATGGAATGGGAGATGGTTCGCAGGCAGTCGAGGAAGTCCTGGTTCTTTTCCCATTCCTCTCCCTGGAACATGGGGTACTTGAGGCGACCGTCACCTTCCTGGAATCGATGGGAACGCGGTAATCTTCCGGCCAGCAGGCCTTTCATTAAGGGCCAGTAGACGACCACGGAGATCTCGTGTCGCTGGCACCAGGGCAGCGTGTCTTCTTCGATTTGTCGTTGCAGCATGTTGAACGGTGGTTGAAAGGCACTGATCGGGCATTCCGCCTGGAATTCTTTCAGTTGGTCGACCGAGAAATTGGAAACGCCCACGGAACGGGTTTTACCGGCCTCGAGTAATGCTCGCAGGGCTCCAGCTGATTCGGATATCGGGACCTGGGGATCCGGTGCATGCAGGTAAAGCAGGTCGACATGGTCCGTATTAAGACGTTGCAGGCTTTCATCGCATTGGCGGTGAAGTGTGGCAGGACTGCCGTCCAACACACGTTCACCATCGGCATTCCAGTGGATTCCCCCCTTGGTCGCGATCACGATCCTGTTGCGGTGCTCATGAAGTGCTCGAGCGATCAGTCCTTCACTTTCTCCATGAGCCCCGTAGCAATAGGCTGTGTCGAAAAAGTTAACACCCGAATCCAGGGCAGCTTCCAGGGTGGCCAAGCTGTCAGCATCATTGATCTCGAGACTTGTCATACCGGCGATCGGCCAGCAACCGAGTGCAACGGGTGAAATGCGAATGTCCGTGGTTCCCAAGCGGCGGAATTTGAGGTCTTTAGGCACGAATATCCAATCCTGTTGCAGGGTCTAAGGGGTACTGGTGGATCATCATATCAGGCGTTGAAATCTCTGCCCAGCAGCAGGCACCGCAGGTGTTACCGCTATGACCCTACTTTCGTAGTCATAAAATCTGTCCGGGCAGACGTTTTGTCGGGGTCGGGGTGGATTTGAATCGTAAAACGTGCGGATAAATAGGAAGTGTGGGCTAGGATTAAGGACCTGGCCATGAGGCCATGTAACGGTTAATTATTTCGGAAAGGTCCAGCTGACTGCGGGATCCTCAATGCCATGACGTTGCCACCCGAATCTGACACTACTGAACAGCCAGGTGCCGTGCCGCCACATGCTGGCTGGACGACACCGCTGCTGATTGCGGTGGCGGTCGGCCTGTTGATTCCTCTGGGGCTCTTTTTTCGCACGCCACGGTTACCGGAGCTGGTCGACGGGATCCCGATTCCAGTTGAATCGTCCACGGTGTCCTGGGAAAAAATCACGATCCAGCCGGTCGTACAGGTGTCGGTGGATCAGCTTCCCATTGCATCGATTGTTTCCGGGTTGTCCAGCAGAACTTACCAGCGTGACGTTCGTATCAGCAATGTGCAGATCGTTGATATGGACGGAGACGGAAAAATGGATGTGCTGGCTTGTGATGCGGCAGCTAACCAGGTGGTCGTTTATCGAAATCGGGGCAAGAATCAATGGTACCCAGAAGTGATCGGCAGGAACCTGCGAGCTCCGGCCCATGCCACGGTAGTCGACATGGACCAGGATGGTGACTTGGACGTGGTCGTTTCCGTGCTGGGTGACCTGCTGCCTTCTGACAACAGGATCGGTTCCGTGGTGCTGTTGGAGGCCCAGGATGGAAAGTACCGGCCTCACCGATTACTGGATGATGTGCGACGCGTGGCAGATGTTCAGCCAGGTGATTTTGATAACGATGGAGATATGGATCTGATCGTGGCTGTGTTTGGTTACGCTCGTGGTGAAGTGTTGCTGCTGGAGAACCAGGGTCAGTTCCAGTTCACGGACCGCATGTTACTGGATCGACCTGGGGTGGTTCACGTTCCGGTGGGAGATTACGACCAGGATGGTGACCTGGATGTGGCGACGATCGTTACCCAGGATGAGGAAGAAGTCTGGGGCTTGGAAAATGATGGCCAGGGCCATTTCACGCCGCGAAGGTTACAGTTTACTCACAACTATGATGTGGGTGGTGGTGGGTTGGTGGCCACTGACCTGGACCAGGACGGGGATCTTGACTTGCTCCTTTCCCAGGGAGACAACCTGGAATATGGCCACCAATGGCCACAGCCTTACCATGGGTGCGTGTGGCTGGAAAACCAGGGGGCATGGAAATTCAAGAGTCATCGAATTGCCCGTCTGGGTGGCACCTATGCCGCGGCTGCAGGTGACCTGGATCAGGACGGGGACCAAGATGTGATCTTGGTCAGCATGTCCAATGATTGGCGCCACCCGGAGCATCCCAGCATTGTCTGGCTGGAAAACGATGGAAAGCAGAATTTTTCCCGGCAATGGCGACTGGATACCCAGCCGGTGGAAATCACCTGCGTGGCGTGTGGTGATTTGAATGGTGATGGGCGATTGGATGTGGTCGCAGGTGGTTTTCGAATACCTACCTCCGCGGCGGAGCCGGTGGTTCCCATCACGGCCTGGATAAATCGATCGAGGACGCCATGACTCGATTTCAAGGGGTGTTAATCGCGCTGGTTGCCGTAGAGGTAACGGTTGTTGGCCTGGGCTGGTACGGGAAATTACCCGGTAGCATGGCTGCCGGGGAATCCGATCAACGAAGTTACCAGGTACTGCCGCCCACGCGATTGAACGTTCTCGATAAGGAAGCAGCGAAAGACATCCGCCGGATGGAGAGCAAACATCGCCCTGAGAATCGCAGGGATTGGTTGAACCTGGCAGCAGTCTATCGGACCTTTGGCCTGCTGCCAGAATCAATATTTTGTTACGAACAAGCTCAACAGCGAGGTACGCTGAGACCCAAGGACCAGTTTGCCTGGGGGATTTGCCTCAGCCGGTTTGGCAAGATGCGGGCCGCAGAGGAACATCTACAGCTTGTGATTAGCGCTTACCACGAATGGGCCCCGGATGCCTGGCTGCAGATAGGGTTAAATTACCTGCGGCAGGAAAAACCTTCGGAAGCCGAACAGGCCTTGCGCAAGGGGTTGCAGCGGCCGGCTGCCAAGCTGTTCCTGGCGAGGCTGTTGTCCCGTACGGATCGCAGCCAGGAAGCACTCCACTTGCTTGAAGAACTGCTCCAGGATTTTCCCAATGGGTTGCGGGTGCATCAGTTGAAGGCGTGGGTTCATGACATGGAAGGAGAGACGGCCAAGGCCGCCTACCACCGTGACCGCGTGCGTCGCGCCACGGACAGCCTGACCACCCATGACCAGTCGCGTCAGCAGGACGATCGTTGGTTCCAGAAGACAGGTAGTGGAAAGGTCTTCTTTGGAAGCCAGTTGGCTGAGCAACAGGGGAACCTGAAACAGGCTGTCGACCTGGGGTTGCAGGGACTGGAAGCCTCCTGGCAGGAAGACCGTGCCTTGAGAGTGGTTTACCTGCTGTTGGCCAACGGGGAACCTGGCAATGCACTCTTGCAATTGGAGAGGTTCATTGCCCGTGTTGGAGAATCGGTTGAGTCATTGACGTTGATGGGTGAAGCCCTGGCCGAGTCGGGACGGCACGAGGAGGCTGTCGCGGTGTGGGAACGTGCCGCTGGCTATCGTACCAGCCGCTTCCTGGATACGAACATGCGGGTCCATGAAAAACTAATGATGGCTTACGAGAAGAACGGTGAAGCCGATAAAGCATCCAGGCAAAAAGGTTTGATGCAGCTGGAGAGGGCGATTTTAGCCTGGAACAGGAACGAGGTTCGTACCGCGATGATCGAGTTGAACCAGGCGATGGAATTGGTTCCTGGATCGGCGGTTGTGTGGTTTTATCTGGCCGAGGCCCGGCGACTGCTGGGTGACGGAAGTGGTGCACGCGAAGCGTATGAGAAATGCCTGCAGTTGCAGCCCCAGCATGGCCGTGCGCGTCATGGCCTCATGCTTCTTGGCGCATAGTTTCGCTCTGTTCAGCACGACAGAAATGGCCAAAATTTAATGGTCTTCCGATGTGGCTTTTGTTATTCTGGAAAACATGATGGATTGGGAACTCATTGTTTACCTGCTGGTGGCAGGATTCGCCCTGCTGCCACTCATCGTTCGTCTGCAAAAGGCAAGTGGTGGGGTCAGGGTCGTCTCGGCTCTGGTCGTGATCATTGTCCTGGCGAGTGCCGTCCTGGTGCCACCACGGATGCGTCGGCCGGCACAGGCTGATTTGACAGATGCCACGATTCCCATCAAGCATCTCATTCCACCACAACGGGCCGATCAGGAATTTGTCTCTTCGAAAACCTGTCGCAGTTGTCACCCGCAGGAACATGCATCGTGGCACCAGACCTATCACCGCAGCATGACACAGGTAGCCAGCCCGGACACGGTGCTGGCTCCGTTTGATGATGTTCACCTCAAGTCCCGTGGCCGTGAATTTCACCTGGCTCGCGAGGGCGATCAGTTTTGGGTGACCATGCCCGATCCGGACATGGAGCATATGAAACAACACCAGGGCGAAGACCCCCTGGCAGGTGATCCCAGGATGACGCGTCGACGGGTCGTGATGATGACCGGTTCCCACCATTTTCAGGCCTACTGGGTGCGTATTGCCCGGGGCAATGACATGAGCCAGTTGCCGTGGGTCTGGGATATCAAGGAGCGGGAGTGGTTGCCCGCGGAAGACGTGTTCATTAGACCTCCTGACCATGGCCGGCGTTTGCAGGTATGGAATGACAGTTGCGTCGCTTGCCACGCACTTAATGCACGGGATAAAAAATCCTCCGAATTATTTACCGAGGTGACGGAACTAGGGATTTCCTGTGAGGCATGCCATGGCCCGGGGCGAGCACACGTGGAACACTATCGTAATCCCTTGATCCGCTACCAGTCGTACGGGAAGAAACTGGGGGGAACCAAGATCATCAACCCGGCGACCTGCTCAGCAACGGTATCCAGCCAGATCTGTGGTAGTTGTCACAGTGCCTGGGACAAGAGTGGTTCTGACCGCAGTCCACCGCGTCCCTACCGCCCTGGTGATGACCTGGAAAAAAGTGTGCACTTGTTCCGGTTTGGGGATAAAATCGCCGAATCGTTCAATCAAACAGTGGCCCGGTCGGCCTACTGGCAAGATGGAACCCTGCGTGTCGGTGGACGCGAATACCTGGCCATGATCGAGTCTCCCTGTTATGTAAAGCCGACGGAAGATCGTCGGATGAGTTGCCTGTCCTGTCATTCCATGCACCGAAGTGATCCCGATGATCAACTGGCGGCGAGGATGGACGGTAACCAGGCCTGCCTGCAGTGCCACCAGGAATTCAAGACTCGTATCAGTGAACATACCCACCATGCGGCCGACTCCTCCGGCAGCAAAT
>JAYGDH010000036.1:0-12039 GCA_046583055.1 Pirellulaceae bacterium
TCCGGAGTTTGAAGAGCGGGAACGACTGCTGATGGAAAAAGAGGTGCTTGGCTTTTATCTCTCCAGCCATCCACTTGCCGAGCACAAGGATTTGCTGGCAAATGTGTGTTCCCATACCACGACACGTTTACCCACGCTGAATGATCGTACCGAAGTTGTCGTGGGCGGCATGGTTTCATCCATCAAGCTGGCCCATACCAAGAATGGCCGGCCTGGTTCACCCACCAAGTATGCAAATTTCGACCTGGAAGATATCGACGGAACTGTTCGTTGCATTATCTGGCCTGACTCTTTTCAACGTTACGAGCCCATGCTCGAACCTGACAGCATCTTGCTCGCTCGCGGCAGCGTCGATCGACGCGGCGGAGGTGATGAGGTCAACCTCATCGTGGATGAACTGATCCCGCTGGACCAACTGGATAACCGCTGCACCAAGGGAATGGTGATCCGGGTGGACGAGCTGAAACACGGGGAACGAATGCTTCCCCAGATCTACGAGATCCTCCGCGCTTACCCAGGAAACCAGGAAATTCGCCTGCTGCTGGTACTGGCCGATGGTCAACGTGTCTCCATGAAATCCGAGCGACTCCAGGTCCATATCAACACGGAATTGAAGCATCGGATGGATGACCTGTTGGGCTGTCAAAATTACCAGATGATCACCCAGTTACCCAAAACGGGGTAACTGGGAAAAAAACTTTCGGAAATTCGGAAATAAATCCCGGCTACGCGGTCCAATCGACCTTTCATGTGGTTGTAGTAGATGCCGGTTGTACTGAGTCGAGTGCGGGTTAAACCCGTTTCCCACTTTGGTTTGGTCAGCCGGCATTTTTGCGCGCACTGGGATTCACTGATCCACCTGGGGCCCGTCCACCTGGGGCCCGTCCACCTGGGGCCCGTCCACCTGGGGCCCGGCTGCCTGGGACCTTGATCACTTGACCTTCTTGGGAAAGTAATCGTGATCTCGCTTCCGCACCAGCTCGGCTTTCAGGACCCGATCTGGATTCACGGGTGCCGCATTTTCAGCATCAGGATCCACGCGCTGCAACTTCTCCAGCGTGTCAAAACCCTTGATGACGCGGCCAAAAACCGTGTGCTTACCGTTCAGATTTGGTGTCGCGCGAAAGGTAATGAAGAACTGCGAACCACCCGTATCCGGACCCGCATGAGCCATGCTCAATGACCCTCGGAAATGCTTACGATAATCAGCCTTGGCACACTCGCAGTAAATGGAATAGCCTGCATCACCCGTGCCATCTCCCTTGGGACAGCCTGTTTGTGCCACGAAATTATTCAATACGCGATGAAATTTCTTGTTGTCATAGAAACCTATCTCCACCAGGCTAACGAAGTTCCCAACCGTATCAGGCGCCTCGTTTTCAAACAACTCGATCACGACCTCTCCCTTGCTGGTCGTTATCTTTACCCTGGGCAAATCATCCTGGGCTGCTTCACGCTTACGAATTTCCTGCTCCGCTTTCCAGAACTTGATGTAACTGGCTGCATCCCTCTGGAAATTGCTGCCGATCTGGGAAATCGCGTTCTTTAACTCGGCCTGCCGCAAGTAATCCGCTGCGGATGTAAAATCATTCAAGGCAAAACTGGCATGACCAGCTATATCATAAATACTTCGATCGTCGCATTTGTTCTCGATCAGGGTAACAGCTGCCGCGCGTACGATCTCGTAACGATCCTTCTCCAGGGCATCCTTGAGCAGACGGACCAGGAATCGTGTTAATTGGCGATCCTGGTTGGGCGACTCAACAAAGGCAGCCAACGCAGCATCCCGCAGAGAATTCAGCAATTGCTCTCCGTCCTTGACCGTCAATGCCCATTTTTTACGAATTTGTTCCGCCTCGACACCCTTGGCTGATTGGAACTGGGTCCGCAAATCGGCCAGTTTTTTCAGCAGGCCCTTCCACTCGGCAAACTTTGCCTCGTAAGCCAGTGCCGCCGATTTCTTGGCGCTAGCGGTTACCTGGGGCTCTTCCTGGGCAAGACTGGAAAACTCCGTTGCCAGTAGTCCGCCTAGCACAACCAGCCCACCCACGACGGCCATCAAAAAACGTCTAGTTAAAGAGAGCATCTCGTATTTTCTCCTGTCCAAGTCCGGTTATCTGCTGGCCATCCCGTACTGTCGACGAGCGACACTCCCGGCTAAACCGTAATTCTATAGCTTAACGGTCACCAGGTTTTGAAGAAACCTCTTCTCCCCAGAACCGATTCCCCGGTTTATGATAGTGGTTGAAAGAGGCAAGAGCTATTTTACCGGAGTTTTATCGGTTTTGGTTACCCCTCCAACTTAAAAATAAATGAGGGCTAACAGGCCCACTGAAAGATCGCAACACGTCATGGCTCGTAAACCCAGAACCTCTTCATCTCGACGATCTCGGTCCACGGAATCAGCGGTCAACTCCCTCCGCATTATCGGGGGACAACTACGTGGGCAAACGATCAGGTACAGCGGTGATACTCGCACGCGTCCCATGAAAGAACGTGTCCGAGAAGCAATTTTCAACCTGATTGGCCCGGCCATCAAGCAACGACTGGTACTGGACCTCTTTGCCGGCACCGGAGCTCTCGCGCTGGAAGCCCTCAGTCGAGGTGCCAGCCAGGCCCTCTTACTGGAACAACATTTTCCCACCGCCCGACTGGTCGGAGAAAATGCCGCTTCCCTGAACCTGTCTGAGCAGGTGGAAGTCATCGGCACGGATACCTTCTTCTGGGTTAAGCATCGACTTCCTAGCCAGGAGACGTTGGCCAGTGACACTCCCTGGGTGATCTTCTGCTCACCGCCCTATCTTTTTTACACCCAGCGATGGCCAGAAATGGAACAACTCATTCATAGCATCGCTCGCCTGGCTCCCCCGCAAAGCCTGTTCGTACTGGAGGCCGACCAAAACCTTGAGCTGGCTCAACTTCCCTGGGCAGATCAATGGGACATCCGTACCTATGCGCCATCCGTGGTAGGTATCCTCACTCTCGAGGAAAACCTGGCGGTAGACGATTCCTGAATACCGCCCAAGATCTTGCTGGTAATTTTTACCCGGAGAAACCCATGGACATTCATAATATCCAACAGGCCCCCGCGTTCACAACGAAAGATGGTTCGGTAATTCGAGAACTGCTGGCACACCGCAATTCCGCTATTCGACATCAAAGCCTGGCCGAAGCACGCGTCCCCCCCGGCACTTCCACAACGCCCCACTACCATGCCAGGACCGAAGAAATCTACTACATTCTTTCCGGCACTGCGAACATGACCATCGGCAAGGAAACACACCCGGTCGGACCTGGTGACGCGATTGCCATTCCACCGGGCCAGGTGCATACCATTACCAACACCAGCCAGGAAATGCTGACCTTCCTTTGCTGTTGTGCCCCCGGTTATGAACACGACGACACGTTGCTGGTGGATCCCTAGGCAGCCTGTCGAGCGCCCTACCAGGATCCCCTGGCAGGCGGTTCGTGGCCCCTGGTGGTAATTTTCCAAGGCTTCTCACAACGCGCTTTGCTAACCCCCAACGGGAATTCCCTGCGGACACTTCCGCACCCCGACAGGAAAAGATGAACTGCCTAACCAAGACAATCCGCACAGCTTCACAGGCAAGCGACATAACAGGGTCAAGAACTAGGATTACCCGGCCTTAGCTACACCAATACGGTTCGACTTAAGTGCCTTGATATTCCGATCTTAATCATGGGTATCCAGGATTAACCCGATGACATGAAGTCCATCTTTACCGCCGGCAGGGAGCGCCCACGATGAATTCCCACCCACGAATACTCTGGCCACAGTTTGTCTTGCTGATTGCACTCTTCATACTGTGCCTGTTTGCTCCCAGCATTTGGCGATCAACAGGCAACCTGGTTCATGACTTATCATCACCCCATCATGACGGTACCCCGAACAAAACGATGGGCCAGAAGCCGCTGCTAACATCGCCAGTCATGCCCCGTGAGGTCATGGAACCCGGCACGCTTCGCATCGTTGATGCAACGCCTCTGAGTTTTCCCGGGACTCCTGTCTCGAACACCTCGCTTCCCAGTACCACTACCATTCAAATGGTCAGTTACCAGGCGGCGGCTGACCATGGTATCTGGCCAAAGCCAATCTCACTCCTGGAACAACTGGCGACGATCGCTACGCACCCACCAGCACAATCCTGGGTTGCAGATGTCGCGGTAGCACTGGACCAGTTGCAATCGCACCAGGAGCTGACCGATCCGCTGACCAGAAAAACGCTGGCACGCCTGGAAAAGCTAGTCCGGTCCGGTAACGCCCAGGCAGAAACGACTACCGATCTCAAGATCAGCGCTCGTTGGTTGCGCACCGTTTATGCCCTGAATCGGCGACTTCACATCTGGAGTTCAATCCACCAGTTGGCCACTGCAACCCCGGTGACCCGGCAATCCAGGGAGTCTACTGTAGCCTTGTTGACCCAGGAGCTCCGGGACATCCGCGAGAAATTTGCAAACCTTTCTGATGGCGGGCCGTGGATCGAATACTTCCTGGTTGACCAGCTGCTAGCAGCCTCCCAGGCCAACCAGCCGATCGATTCACAGGTACTCAACAAGTTAAGCTGCCGTGCCCTGAACCGAATCGATTCAGCAGTACTTACCGAGGACCAGCGGACGTTCGTCGCGACACAGCCGGTTCAGTCGTTGAAAACCGCACTGCGGCGGGTGGTCACCGCCCACGTTGATCCTGCAGAATTACTGCGCGAACTGGAACTTTATGAAATCACGAGCACGACGCAGCAGGGAAGCTCCCTGGCTACGCAGTACCAGTTCCTGCGTTGGTCGCTGGACGAAGGCGAACAGGCCTTAGCCAGCCAACTGGACCACCATTATCGCAATGCCAACATCCGCATTGCGGTCTCCCAGCAAATGATCAACCGCCTGCTTCCCGATCCCAAGTCACAGGAAGAGCCAATCAACGATACGATTCTTGGGGCACGCGTTTCCGGTAAAAGCCGCACATCGACAATCCTGAGCGTCTTCCTGATTCCGGACAAAAAACAGTGGCGAATGGGTGTGCAGGCCAGCGGTGAAGTAACTTCCAACACGGAAACACGACGGCGAGCCGCCACCTTTCACAACAAGGGATCATCACGCTACACCGTCAACAAGGATCTGCTGATTGACCGGCGTGGAATTCGGGTCGGACGTGCCACCGCGAAGACAGACATTCATTCGGAATTACTGGGATTTGAAACCAATTTCGATTCCCTGCCCGTGGTCGGATCCATACTCCGTTCCTTCGTCCGCAACCAGTACAATGCCCAGGTAGACCAAACGATGAAGAAGCAGGTTGAACGGCGAGCACGTAATCGGTTCGACGAGGAAATCGCCAACCACCTGATCAGCGTCGAAAATCGTTTTCAGGAACGTTACCTGAATCCTCTCAAACATTTGCACCTGGAGCCGATTGCTCTCGATCTGCAAACCACGACCAGTTCACGGCTCATCCTCCGCTATCGCCTGGCGGGATATCAACAACTGGCCGCCAACACCCCCCGACCCCGGGCACCAAGTAATAGCTTAATGAGCATCCAAGTCCATGAATCGGCTTTTAACAATACCTTGCAGAAACTGAAACTGGACGGCAAGCGAACCGACTTACGGACACTTTACCGGGAAATCGCGGAAGCCTTCAATCGAACGGATATCAAGATCCCGGAAGAGATCCCGGAGAATGTCACCGTTTCCATGGCAGACCGTGAATCCGTGCGTGTTCGATTTGAAGATGGAAAAGTAAAATTGCGAATTCACCTGAAAGAACTGAAAAGTGGCTCGCGACACAAGTGGAAGAATTTTGTCCTGACTGCTTCCTACCAACCGAGCATGGACCAGCTCAGCGCCAGCCTTTACCGAGATGGACACCTGCAATTCGAGGGAAAGAACCTGCGCTTGGGCGACCGGATTGCCTTGCAGGGAATTTTCAACAAGGCGTTACCACGTACCAGGCCAATCAACATGATCAACAAGCAATTGGCCGAACACGATGGGATGAAAGACCTGAGCGTCTCCCAGTTTGTCGTACGGGACACCTGGATTGGTTTTGCGCTCAGCGGCCCCGAGACCCCGAAACCTCGCATTGCCAATCGCCGCCAGGAGCGTTCCAAGATGCCACTGCCAAAGTAAATCCGGCGACGACAGTTCAGGCACCCGATTTGTCTTCCGGACCATAACGTCCCCGGTATGCTTCTACCGGGTACTTGATGGCATTCTTCTTCATCTTGGCTGCCAAGGTGGTCGCCACGTCAATCTTCAGCGTGTTGGCCAGGGCCAGGGCATAACAGAGTACGTCTGCCAATTCCTCACCTACTGCCTCCAGCTTGCGCGGATCCGCACTGATTCGGCTGGACTCCTCCATGGATATCCACTGGAAATGCTCCATCAATTCAGCCGCCTCGATTGACAGTGCCATGCTCAAATTCTTGGGACTGTGAAAAGGTTCCCATTCCCGGGCGGTCACGAACTCTGCCACCTGGGCGCGTAAGCCTGCCACGGTCATCTCCTGGTCGGTCATATCAGCAATCTCTCCTGTGGGTCCCGAAATTCCAGTCTGTCATGAAGCAGTCTCATCCACGACTTCCTTCACGGCCAGCAACAACTGCTGGATATCTTCCGGAAAAACATGACCAATATTGCCCATTCGAAATGTATCGGCACCAGTCACCTTATCCGGATAGATCACGAAACGCCGTTGCTTCAGCGCCTCGTAAAATCCCTGAATGAAAAACCTGGGTCGTCTGGATAGTGAAACGAGGTGATGATCGGTGACTGTAGTTCATCCTCCAGGAATGTTCGAAAACCAAGCTTTCGCATTCCGTCGACCAGTTGTCTTTGATTGGAGAGGTAGCGTGCCGAGCGTGCCGACACGCCCCCTTCCTCGTCCAGTTCATCCAATGCCTGCCGGAAAGCACGAACGATATGGGTGGGTGAAGTAAAACGCCATTTTCCACCGTTCTCTGCCATTTCCTGCCATTGCCCATGGAGATCCAGGCTCAGCGAGCGAGCCCAGCCTGCCGTGGCTGCCAACTTCTGCCGGTTGGCAATCACGAACCCAAAACCAGGGGTACCCTGGATGCACTTGTTGGCCGAGGCCACCAGGTAATCCGCATGCACAGATTCCATCGACATCCCAATGCCACCCAGGGAAGACATGGCATCAAGGATGAAGGTTTTGCCAGCCTCCTCGACTTCTTTTCCCACGGCGGCGGCAGGGTTCAGCAGACCGGTGGTTGTTTCACAATGCACCATGGCTACGTGCGTGATGGACGAATCCTGGTCAAGTGCCTGCCGAACCGCATCCGTATCCGTCGGTTCCGTTTCCTGCTGCTCGATCGTGGCCACCGGGATATTCAGACGTTCCGCAATCTCGATCATACGGTGGCCGTAAACACCATTTGCCAGGACCAGTAATTTTCCGGTCGGCGGGATCACACTGCCTAACGTCGCTTCCACTGCGAAGGTTCCGCTCCCCTGCATCAGGACAGATGTGTACCGTTGCACATCACCACTAGAAAGTTGGACCAGGCGCAAGCGAATTTCACTAACCAACAGGTTGTAGTCCTGATCCCAGGTACAGTAGTCACGCAACATCGCCTGTCGAACAGACCGTGAGGTCTTCAGCGGACCGGGCGTTAGCAGGAGATAGGGAATATCATCGTCCACGTTGCGTCTCATTCTGGTTGCGGGGCAGGGCTGCCCGGACTGTTAACCCTGGTCTCGGCCTGCTGAAAGCGGCTACGATAGTTTTCAACAAGGTGAACCATGACTTCCATGACCAAGAGGTCTGCCCGATTCATCAGGTGCCGGGCACTGCGACTGCCCAGGCCGTCAACCATTTTCTCAACTACGGACAGGTGCAGATTCATGACCTGCTGAGCCGTCACCTCTGCCTGGACCAGTTGATGCGCCAGGGATGTCATTTCCTGGACCAGATTACCTGACCCCATGATGACATAGGTACGCAGTAATTCACGGTAATGGGCCACCAGCAGCGGGGGTAACGTGGCGGACTCTTGTCGATCATGCAGGTAGGCCTGTGGCCAGTTTCGATTCGCGTCATTGTCAGCCGAGCCATCACTCCTCTCATCATTGGAAACAATCGCTCGCTGTTGCTCTAGCAAGCGACCTGTTTCATCCTGCTCCAACCGTAATCGCTGGTGTGACAACTGTTGCCAGCGGCGATTCTCCACGGACATCTGGTGTCGCTGAATTGCCCTGGATATTTCCCACAGCAATAACCGTGTGGTCGTGTTTTCCAGGCACAGGTAGGCATCACCACCAGCCTCGTAACAGGCAACTGATAATTCCTCGGCTGGCACTCGCCCCAGGATCACGATCGGCTGATCGTCACTGCTGCCAGTGCGGATGGCATCGAGCACCAATAGGGCATCATGCTCCTGCGGGTCATGCTCGATCAGCACCGCATCAAACACCTGGCGCCGCAAATCAGCCAATCCCTCGGCCAAGGTATCTGCCTGCTCCACCTGAACATCGGATCCGGAGTCGACGGCAAATGCGGAAGCCAGCCAGTCAGCAGGGCGGTCCCCGGTCGTAATAAAAAGCAGCTTTACCTGGGGTGACAGGTGGCCCCAGGGAGTGTCTGATTGCCCCGCAGGCGATTGATCGTGATGACTGGAAACCACGCTCATTACCTTTTAAAAAAGACCCTGCCGATGACCGTGCCGGTGAACAACAACGGGGCAATCTTGTAGTGCAACCAGGCCCCTGAAGTCAATGCCAGTTGGCCCGCAACGACAAACGCAGGTGCCGCTCACGAACGCGTCATGCGGGTTACAGAGACACATCGGGACGGCTATATTAAAAGGCCAACCGGCCCTAGTTACAGACACGCCTACCTGCTTGACAGAGGTTGAGCAGGGTTGCTCGATCCGGATATTCCGCCATGAAAATTGCTTACCTAGATTGTCTCAGTGGTATCAGCGGTGACATGACCCTGGGCGCCCTGATCGATGCGGGAGTCGACCCCGCTGCCATCCAGGCAGGACTTGATTCACTCGGTTTGCCCCGTTGTCAGCTCAGTGTTGAGGAAACCACGCGGCATGGCTTTCGGGCCGTGAATGTCCAGGTCCAGCACGACGAGCAACACAGTCACCGGCATCTCCATCACATCACGGAAATGATCGATGGCAGTGATTTAAGCCCACGTCAAAAAGAACTGGCAATCCAGATTTTCCAGCGGCTGGCAGAAGCAGAAGCACGTGTCCACAACTCGTCGATTGAAAAGGTCCACTTTCACGAAGTAGGTGCTATCGATTCGATTGCCGATGTCGTCGGCAGTGCTATTGGCTGGGACCTGCTGGGAGTCGACCAAATCATCTGCTCACCGATTCCAACCGGCCATGGCTTCATCACCATTGCTCACGGCCGTGTCAGTATCCCGGCCCCCGCGACTGCTGAACTCTTGAAAAACGTACCTCTCGCTGACTGTGACATACAATTCGAATTAACCACGCCGACCGGCGCCGCCATTGCTGTCACGGTGGCAGATCGATTTGGCCGCTTACCTGCCATGAAGCTCCAGGTCGTGGGATACGGAGCCGGGGATCGTGATCTCCAGGAACAGGCCAACGTGCTGCGATTGATCGTGGGCGAACTGGTCTCGCCGGAAGAGGACGCACATGCCACCCAGGACCAGGTCTGGGTCCTGGAAACCAACCTGGATGACATCAGTGGTGAAGTCATCGGACACTGTAGCCAGTTGCTGCTGGACGGGGGAGCGTTGGACGTGTATTCCACGGCAATCCAGATGAAAAAGAACCGGCCGGGAATCAAGCTGACCGTGCTCTGTGCTGCCGCTGACATCGAATCGCTGGAACAGATCCTGTTTCGGGAAACCACCACCCTGGGCATTCGCCGTTGGCAGGCGGATCGACACAAGTTGGTTCGCTCTGTTCACCAGGTACAAACGACATGGGGACCAGTTGCCGGCAAGTTGGCCGTGCTGGCCGATGGCAGCCAGGTCTTTTCACCGGAATTCGAAGCCTGTCGGGAAATCAGCCAGCAGCAAGATATTCCACTGCAGCAGGTCTACCAGGCAGCATCGACGGCCTTTGCCAACCAGGATACTAACTCTTCCGGCAGCTAACCTTCGAGATCCTGGCCTGTGGCCAGTTTCTGCCAGGTCGCCAGGATTTCATCGCGACCTGTTACCGGCTGCTGACAGGCGTAGTCCTGGCAAACAAACAGCGTCGGCGTCGTGGAAACCGACTGTTTGCCCTCGAACAGGGGATCCAGGACCGACCCAGTACTCCCCAACTCGGAGTCGCGGCAGGCAATCACACGATTGGGGAAGTAGGCCTGGTGCAACTGTTGTAACACCGTGGCCATCTCCGAGTCGGCTGGATTACCGACCAGCACGATTTCCGGAACTTCGCTCAGGTAGAAATCCAGTGCTATCAACATCTGGCCGGCGGCCGCTGGTGACCGGGACAGTACCTGGGTTGCTGCCTGCAGAGTGCGTTCCGCTGCCTGGAGAAACTCGTGATTACCGGTTAAGCGGCCCAGTCGCAGCAGGGCTGTAGCAGCCATTGAATTACCGCTGGGAACGCTGCTGTCATGAAAATCCTTGTGACGTGCAATCAAGTCTTCATGGTCATCCGCAGTATAGAAAAAGCCGCCCTGCTGATGATCCTGGAAATGCTCCAGCAGCATCGCTCCCAGGATGTCAGCACGTTCGAGCCAATGTTCCTGGAAACCTGTTTCATACAAGGTCACGAAACTGTTCATCAGGTTCGCATAATCGTCCAGGTAGGCAGCCAACTTGGGCTGGCCATGTCGCCAACAATGCAGCAACCGGCCATCTTCGGTGCGCAACTCATCCCAGATGAAATCTGCAGCCTGCTGGGCAGCGACCAGGTATTCAGGTTGTTGCAACACCACTGCGGCCCGGGACATCGCATCGATCATCAGCCCATTCCAGCTGACCAGGATCTTGTCGTCTTTGCCGGGGCGGACCCGCTGGGCACGGTGCATGAGTAACCGGTTTCGCGCGGCAGCCAATTCTTTCTGCAGTTCACCCAGGTCCCAGTCACGGCTGCGAGCGCACTGCTCAAGACTCTTCGGCAGATTCAGGATGTTATGGCCTTCAAAGTTGCCTTCCTGTGTCACGTCGTAAACGTAGCAAAATCGTTCCGCGGCCTGCGATCCCAGGACCTGTTCCACTTCGGCAAGGCTCCATACGTAAAACTTACCTTCCTCTCCTTCACTGTCCGCATCTTCGGTACTGTGGAATCCGCCGGCCGGATCCGTCATGGTTGCCAGGATGTAATCGAGAGTTTCCCGGATCACGCGGGCATAATTCTCATTGCCGGTAACCTCGTAGGCTTCCCGGTAAACACTGATCAACAGCGCGTTGTCATAAAGCATCTTTTCAAAATGCGGAACCAGCCAACGAGCATCCACACTATAACGGGCAAACCCGCCGGCCAGGTGATCGTAGATCCCCCCCTGGGCCATGCGGTCCAGGTTCAGCGTGACCATTTCCAACAGGTGGGAATCACGCGTTCGGAACCAGGCTCTCAGGAGAAACTGCAGGTCCATGGAATGAGGGAACTTCGGTGCAGTTCCAAAGCCCCCGTGCTGAAAATCAAATTCCCGGGTCAACCCGGCCACTGCCTGGGTCAGGATATTCGAATCAAGTGCCGTATCACTCGACGATTCGGCGCCCAGTTGCTGGAGACGCCCGGTCAACTCACCTGCCTGCTGCAACGCCTGATCACGCCGGTTTTGCCAGGCGTCATCCACGGCACGTATCACCTGGTCGAATCCCGGCATATTCATGCGCGCCGTGGGAGGCCAATAGGTACCCCCGAAAAAGGGCTGCTGGTCCGGAGTCAGGAAAACAGACATCGGCCAGCCACCTCGCCCCGTCATCAGCTGTACAGCCTGCATGTAAATCTGATCCAGATCCGTGCGTTCTTCCCGATCTACCTTGATACATACGAAGTGATCATTGAGGAAGCCAGCAATGGCTTCCTCCTCAAAACTCTCGTGCTCCAT
>JAYGDH010000008.1:0-3127 GCA_046583055.1 Pirellulaceae bacterium
CCTGATGATGCCTGGCGCAGAGCGCTGGGCGGTTTTAAAGGAAAACTGACCGAGGCCGATCTGCTTGAGGCTCCGTTCGTGCAACTGTTTTACCTTGGTAGCGATCCGCACGAGGACACGAACCTGGCGGCCAGTTATCCGGATCGTGTCTCGAGAATGATCGCTCTCTTGAAGAGGCAGATTGAAACGGGACGGAGCACGCCGGGACCGAGGCTGAAAAATGATAAGAACGTGCGTATCATTTCCACGAATGACCGGAGAATCCCTGATATACTGCGTGACCGCCTCAAGGCACGGAAGTAAGGATCTTTACCTGCTACCGGCAGTGAAAAAATGATGAAACCTTGCTGCCTGGGTTTGGTCCTGCTGAACAGGACAACTAATGGCAGGGTTGCCCAGGGGTAGGGAGATAACTATTATTTGAAGTTGGCTCAGGAGATATCTGGAGATTATTATGCAAGGAGAAATGCTTATCAACTCGTTCGCAAAATACGTTCGACGACTGATCCTGCCTGTCACACTGGCCGTTTTCACGGCGGCTGCGCCTGCCAGCGCGCAGCTTGCTCCACCGACCAGTGCCTCGTATGGCGGTAGTGTCCCGGGTAGCAAGCGGGTTGTGTCCGGCATTGCCTGGTATGGTGTACTGAAAGACGGCCTGGCTGAGGCGAGGCGGACAGGAAAGCCAATCCTGCTGATCACGGCAGCTGCACAATGTAATGGTGTTCCCGGCATGTGGTGACCGGGTAAGCAAAACATGGACAGGAGTTTCCTGTCCGGCGAACAACTGATCAAGGCGTCACGTGATTTTGTATGCATTCGTACGGCGACCTATGAAGACAAGGAAGAAGCGGAGTTCCTGAAACGAACTTTAGTGACTCGTACAGGTGGTACCCTGAGAAATTTCGGGTATTGCGTGTTGTCACCGGATGGGCAGCAGAAATTGAGACGCAGTGACTGTGGCCCCAATTTCGTCTATGCGAATTCAAACGCCATGGCAGCTGATTTGCGCAGAATTGCCAGCCAGTACCGGGGCAAGACGACCGGTGGGGATTCCATGCCACCGGTTCCCCGCATGAAAAGTGTTCGCCTGGGTATCAACGTGGCCAGCTGTGATGGCCTCCCTGCCGTCGTTGTTGTGGGGCAGGATCAGCAGGAAATGAATGCGTTGAATAAGAAACTCAGTGGCGTGATCTGGGACGAGGAGTTGGCCGGGAAATTTATTTACTCCTCGACCACGAATCGTAACGATCTGCAGATCGTGAAAGGTGCTGGGGCAAAAACGGGTATCCTGGTCATCAGGCCTGATACCTACGGACTCCAGGGACAATTGGTCACGGCGATCGCCCCGGATGTTTCTGGTGAAGACCTGAAAAAATCCCTGCTTGCTGCAGCCAATACATTTCGACGTAACAGCAAGGTTCATGGTCTGCATGTGCGTAACGGGCGGCAGAGTAATACAACCTGGGAGACAGAAGTCCCGGTTCCTGATCGCGCTCGTTCACGCAATCGAGGAGCAGTGGGTCGCCGGCCCAGGCCCTAGCGACCAGGAGGTACTCCTATTAAAGTCAGGATAGCTACATGCCTTTTGATGCTGTCAGCCGTAATAAGCTGGCAGGCCGTAGCACAATCACCATCCGATAGCAATTCGCAGGTGAGTAAGAAGAAAACTCGCCAGGTGGTTCTTACCCGACGCGGTAATAACGGACCGTACGGAACGACAGCCTATAGCTTTCGCCACCCGGCACAGGAATTGGGCGTTCACCGCAATAACGTGGATGTCGTGTTTAACGGCTGTGGCCAGTTGCACATTAATCCACACGCTGGATTGCAGGGAAGGATTGCCGATCTTGGGAAAGTGGACCTGGACAAGATCACGTTGGCTGCTGCCAAGAAGGTCCCAGCGCAATCGTGGCGACGTTTCTGTTTGTTACCCATGGATGGGCATGTCTATCTTCATGAGGGTCGATACCTGAACCAGCGATTCACTGTTGCCTTCAAGATCAAGGTCATCAGACCGGATAAGCTGGGAATGCAATGGCGGTTTATTGGTGTGCAGGAAGGTGAAGACCCAAAATATCGTTACGTGGGGGCTGGTACCATGGGCCAGTGCGGGGGTGCACACGGCGAGCGGTAGGTGCGACCCAGGCGGTCGAAGAGGGTGACAGCGTGATTTTACTGCAGTGTTTCCAGGTTTGCGTTGACCGATAGGTTCGCTCCCGGAATACGGAGAAAACAAAATGAATCATAGCCGCATCCAAACGTTTGCGGCAGCCACTTTCCTGGTGGTCGCGGTCTGCGCGATTCCGCTGAAAGCTGAGGCGGCAGACAAGCAATTTCGGTTGGTATGCCAAACGTACTTTCGTCCAGCTGTAACGGTCCCTCTGGGTAAGGTGAAGCAGCTTGAATTGGATATTAGTATTCCTCCTGGTAAGTCCCTGGACCCTGCCCCTGTGCAAGAGACTCTATGATTGCTGCCACCGATGATGTTTTTCCTGCCAAGGAAGTTGCACGAATTGAGTAGAGAGGCCATCATGTGAGGATGTGTGAGTAACCACCACTGCCACCTGGCGGGCATCGTCGAGTGGTTTTCCGTGCTGAGCGATACCCATGGCCTGCTTTCACTCATGGGGAAATGCAAGCCAGCCAGTCCAACGCTCGTTGAGCTTAACGTTAAGCTGCTTGAGAGAGTCATTCGTGTATATTTCTTACCGTAACATTTCCCGAATCGGTCTCTCGCTTTTGACCTTGTCGCTGACAACGTCATTGTCTGCAACTGATTTTGTGCATGAAGTAATGCCCATTCTCAAGAAGCACTGTGGCAAATGCCATACAGGTGTTGAGAAAAAGGGTGGATTAGGTATGAACACCCGGGCCGAATTCCTGGCCGGCGGGGAAAACGGCAAAGTGGTAGTTCCCGGCAATGCCGCCAAGAGTCGCTTCATCGAGTTGATCAGTTCCGTCGATGCGGATCAATGGATGCCGCCTGAAGGACCGCGCGTTCCCACCGCAAAAGTCGCAATCCTCCGGCAATGGGTTAATGCGGGCATGGTTTGGGAACAGGGTGTCCGTCTCGGATATTCCAACTGGGAACCGCCGTTAAAACCTCGCCAGGTCGAGCTACCGCCCG
>JAYGDH010000140.1:0-3053 GCA_046583055.1 Pirellulaceae bacterium
CCAGGTGACCACCTATTCACCACTGCTCAAGAAAACCAATAACAAGCCGGAAGAAACCTTCTCTATCCCGTACCAGATGACCAGCGCAACATCCTCACCTTGAACACCAGCCCAGGCAACCATCGATTATACCGTGGGCAGTTCGACAACCTTCCAGGAGATCCTACATTCATGCGAAAGCAACTCCCATCAACGATCGCCACTTCCATCATCCTGGCCGCCTGTTTCCTGCTGAACACAACGGCCCTGGCCGCGGATCCAGTCGCCGCAGAGAAGCCATTCACGGTTATCCTTTTGCCTGATACGCAGAATTACGCGGAAAAGTATCCCGACACGTACATTGCGCAAACCCTCTGGATACGGAAGCAGTTCAAGGAAGACAACATCAAGTTCGCTATTCACCTGGGCGACATCGTACAGACTTCAACCAAGAAAAATGAATGGGAGAATGCAAACCGGGCCATGCAGATCCTGGATGGTGTCGTGCCCTACAGCATGGTTCCCGGCAACCATGACATGGTGGTCAAGGAACGAAACACCACTCTCTACAACCAGTTTTTCTCACCGCAGCGTTTCCAGGATCGCAAGTGGTACGGAGGGCACCTGGGAGACAATAATGACAACAACTACTGTTTCTTCGAGGGCGGTGGCCTGAAGTTCATGGTCATCAGCCTGGAGTTTGCCCCCCGGGATGAAACGCTCAAGTGGGCAGCGGGAATCTGCCGTAAACACCCGGACCACCGCGTTATCGTGGCGACCCACTGTTACATGCGACCCACGGGACGCGACACCGGTTGTGCAACTTCTTATAACGTCGCCGGCAATAGCGGCGAACAAATCTGGCAAAAGCTGGTCCGCAAGGAACCGAATATCTTCTTTGTCATCAGTGGGCACGTGCTGGGCGTCGGACTTCAGACCAGCAAGAATGACGCCGGAGGCAAGGTGATCGAAATGCTTACCGATTACCAGGGTTTGCCCAACGGCGGTGATGGGTGGCTGCGATCACTTAAGTTCCTCCCCGCTGAAAACAAGATCCAGGTGATCACCTACTCGCCGCTACTCATGAAAACCAACAAAAAGCCAGCAGAAGCATTCTTCATCCCGTACCAGATGACCGGCGCCAAGTAATCGTCACGTTGAACGAAACACCTGGCATTGGCCCCTCTTTAATGTCAGCGGATATCCATTATCCTGTTGACCTTTGAACGCCCCGACACCTCGCTTCCAGCAACAGGCAAAGCAACCCATGAAATATGACGTGTACGGAATAGGTAATGCGCTGGTCGACGTGCAGTCCCAGGTTACCGATGAAACGCTCGTTCAAACCGGATTTGAAAAGGGCATCATGACGCTGGTCGACAACGATAAGCAACAGGCACTCCTGGGCCAACTCGATGCGGACTCGTTCAACCGCTGCGCCGGTGGTTCCGCCGCTAACACGATCGTGGGAATTGCTGAATTCGGAGGCAACGCCGCCTACTGTGGAAAAGTTGGCCACGACAGCATGGGTGATTTCTTCCTGGAAGACATGCGCACGCTGGGCGTCAGCATCGAAACCACCCCGTCAGCGGAAGATCCCACCGGCACCTGCGCGATCCTGGTTACCCCGGATGCGCAACGGACCATGCTCACCAACCTGGGTGCATCCGGCAACCTGGCAGCGGATGACATCATCGAGTCCGAGGTCCAGCAGTCGAGCTACATTTATATCGAGGGATATTTACTCTGTGGTTCGGCAACCCGTTCGGCGGCCTACCGGGCCATTGAACTGGCCCAAGAGCACGGCATCAAGATTGCCTTTACCGCTTCTGATCCTTTCCTGGTCAATAGCAACCGCGATGAGATCCGGGAGTTGGTCGAGGGTCCGGTCGACATGTTCTTCTGCAATGAAGAGGAGGCCCGCAGCCTGACTGGCCAAGACGATGCCATCGACTGTGCCCAGCAAATCCACCAGCACTGTGAGAACGTCGCTCTGACCCTGGGCGCCAATGGATCGATCTTGATGCACGGGGGCGAGGTCATTCCGATCGAGGGTGTTGGCGTTGAAGCCGTCGATACGACAGGAGCCGGTGACATGTATGCCGGCGGACTTCTCTATGGAATCACCAACGGCATGGATTGGCAACAAGCTGGCAAGCTGGCGTCGCACGCAGCCGCACGAGTCGTCTCGCAGCTGGGAGCACGACTGGAAAACAAGTTCACCGATGAGGAAATCAACGCGATCACCCAGTAACCGTCATCCACCTGGAACGAGGTTCTCGACATGAAACTCTCAACGCGGTTCACCCTGGCTGTCTTTACCACCTGCAGCCTGGCGTTCTTATCACGGGCCAGCGCAGCTGAACCACAGCCCGTGCCCATGCCGACCCGGGGCATCTGTGCCCATCGTGGTGCCAGTGAGACGCACCCCGAAAATACGATTTCCGCATTTCGCGAGGCAATTCGACTGGGCGCCCAGATGATCGAGTTCGATGTCGCCCTCAGTAAGGACGGCCAGCTGGTGCTGATGCATGACGACACGATTGACCGTACCACCAACGGCACGGGACCAGTCGGCGGCTCGACACTGGCTCAACTCAAGGAATTGGATGCTGGCTCCTGGAAGGGCAGCCAATTCAAGAACACTCCGATTCCCACGCTGGACGAGGCTCTGAAAATCATGCCCGAGAACATCTGGCTTAACGTGCATCTCAAGGGGGGAGTCACGCTGGCCGAAAAGACCACTGCCCGGATTGCTGCCCACCAGCGATTACACCAGGCTTTCCTGGCCTGCGGCGCCAAGGGCGCAGCCGCAGCCCGGCGAGTGAATCCCGGGATCCAGATCTGCAACATGGAGAGACAGGGGAACTCCCTGCAGTACGTGAACGAAACGATTGGTTACAAGTCAGAATTCATTCAGCTTTATGGTGGCGAGCGTGTCGACCCGGCCCACACCAGGATCCTGCAATCGCAGGGGATTCGGATCAACTTCTGCTGTGCCAACGAAGCAGACAAGGTTCACCAGTTATTCAAGGCAGGCGTTGAATTTCCACTGGTCGACAAGCTGGCCAGCA
>JAYGDH010000143.1:0-1971 GCA_046583055.1 Pirellulaceae bacterium
TCCTGTCTTTCGATTCGGCACCACGGTTTAGTTGAGTGCCTGGATCGCCTCGTCTTCAGGAAATAGCTTCTTGACCACGCCCAGGAGGTCACTTCGACGCGGATCAAAGTCTTCATGGCCTACCCGTTCTCCGTTCCTGTAGATCTCAAGCTCGTCGCAGGAGAAACAGATGAGGATGTCCACGCGGACATTGCTACCTGCGAAACGCAGGGCCACACCGGGCAAGAACTCGCATGCCTTGGCGACGTCCCAAAGGTAGGTACCAGGGTCACTGAGAACCTTCGACAAATTCGCTCGTGATACATCGTCAATGGGCACAGCGCTGGAAACAACCGGGTATCCGTAGATATCCTGGGGCTTGTCGGAAGTTACCGTCTGCGACTGTGGTTCATCTACAGTACCGGGGGGTGGAAGAGGTCCCTCGCCTGCTGCATAACCGTCGATACGATAGGCGTTACAGGTCCTGGCCTGCGACAGGTCTGCAATCAATCGAGCAGCGGCTTCACCACCGACCAGGGCCTGGATCCTGGAGTCCGTCTTTGTGACGATAGGTGGGTTTTCGGTGGCGCACCCCAATAGGATGGCCGGTAACAAGCAGGCGATGGCAAAGGCAAGCCGTGGCGAACGTTGGTTTGCTGAAGTTGTGTTTGTCATCATTTCGCAGGTCCTGGCTGATTGATAGAGATGACTTTCCCGGTATCAAGTAAAATCAGTACCTTCCTGTCCACTATCGTCCTGAGCGTAACCCTATTGTCCTTCGCGTTGCACGTTCCGTACGGGTTGGCTGGCGGCAACTCCTCCCTGGTCAGGGGTTTCTTCTCGGCCCCCTGGTTAGTTATCTTGATGTCGTTGCAAGAGTTATGAGGATACTGAAAAAAGCCAGGAATACCAGTGTGTACCACATGATCTTGCCCGTTGAAGCCACCTCATGCGACTGATCATATTTTTCCGGGCACTCGCCAGATTGTCGTCCTCCTTGCCAAAGTGCCAGGCAACCGACAACGACACCACTCATCAACATGGAATAAACGACGACTCCACTAAAAAGCCACATCATGCCGAGCAGAATATTACCCCGCACCTGCCAGGTCAGGGGAGTGACCGCTCGACAAATGGCAAACCAGGGAGTGAGGATAAACTCTGCAATTTCCATGCTGGCGCGCTCAAACAGGATCATCGCGCCCACTGATGATAAGCTCACGATTGCCGTCAAGAGCATCCACTGCAATCGCCGCCGCTTCATTCCCATACCTCACTCCTCACCGGATGACCGAACCATCCGATCTACTTGGAATGCTTCAGCAACTCCACCATCGCTTTACCCATGGCTTCACCTACGTTCATGTAGGTCTCGGCATTGCCACTGTAGTGACCGCCTGAGCTGCCCCCCTTAGAGAGCGGATGGGTGTAAACGGAGGCGACGTTCCCCTTGAACTCCGGGTACTTGCCGGATGTTCCGTCAACCGCCAGCATGGCATCCAGGATCTTCCCGCCACCATCCGTAGCCCCTTTCTTGGTTTGACCAAGTGAGGCGCTGACGAAGTTTGCGTTGGGTGCATCAAATTCCTTGCGAAGCGTCTTGATGAGATGAACCAGGTTCTTCTCATAGCGGCCCGAAAGCGCGGCACTGCGACTGTCCCGATCCCCTTGCCACCAGAAGAAACCGGCAATTTCGTACTCCTTGGCCCCGGGATAATACTTGTCGAGTTCGCTCAGCACCTTTTTTGCCCTGGCGATATCTCCATCGTATTGCATGCCAGCGTACCATTTGATTTTCTTCGGCTCTGTCCCCTTCTGCCAGCGTTCGGGAGTTCCCTTGTAACCAGGATGAACCCAGGTAACACCCTTGGCATCGGTGAATTCAAAACCCTCGCTGCCTGGCGGCAGCAAGTCCCAGCCCAGGGCACGATTGCCGATGCAACTCTTGAGAATAAGCACGGGCGCGTCGATGGCCTCGCCGACGTGATGTCC
>JAYGDH010000177.1:0-4741 GCA_046583055.1 Pirellulaceae bacterium
GCACGCTCCCGAAGTTCTTCTTCCAACCTGGCGTTTTCCAAAGCAATCTGCATTTCATATTTGTGGAGGAAAGCTGTTGTCTCGGGATCGTCTTTCATATTCTTGACGATCTTACCGGCCGCTTCATTGGTAGCGAAGACATCTACTACTTTGTTGATCCACAACAGGTTTTCGACCGTTGGTTTTGATACTTCCTGGTCACCTGCTCCTTGTCGCAAGTCCGCCAACACCGCGCGATGGAAGGACTTCAGTTTAGCAGCAGCGCTCAAGGCATTCACGTCAACAAGCTTCATGCATACCGCAGCTCTCCAGGCAGCCCATAACTTCGGCTCAGAGCGAATCACTGCATCTAATGTTGAACCTGCCTTCTTGTTAAGCTTTATCTGGATGAGAGCCCATGCAAAACGAACAAGGGGCTGATTCCTGACACTACTGTTATACATGGCATAAGTTTCGTTGAGCGATACTTCAATGGCACTCAAATCGGTGCCTTTCCCCATCAAGTCGATGTAAGAGTCCACGACCGTCCTCGCAGCCTCAATAGCCCCAGCATTCCACAAACCGTTGGTATCATTGAGGTGATTCAACTTTTCCAGCAAGCCCTGGGACTGCACGCTAAAGACCTTGAGCTGTACTGAAAAGAGTTCAGCCTTCCCTTTCACCCTCAGGTGGACCATATGCTCGGGCGTTAACGCCTTGACCGTTGGAACGGGAGCCTTCTGACCAAGAGAAAATCCCAGGATTTGCGCCTCTATTTTTCGCCCACCGGTGTCCGTCAACACCTGGTAGACTTCGTCAGCCCCAACCGCTGGCTGACCGAAGCAACTCAAAAGGGCAAAACAACTCAAACCCAATCGGAACACCGTCCATCGTGGCAACATCACACTACCCCCCAAGCTTGTTGAAAAGCTGGAGGAAAACCTCCAGCTAACATCTAGTAGGACGCACCACCTTTCTAACCATTACACCCTGCAAATACAACTCAAAATACAACTCAACAGAGCACCTCAGGCCCATCTGTAGCGTGGCTTTATATTGCCCATGTTTCCCATGTTGCCAGCCAGCCTCGGGCCACAGAAACTTCATGCCACGTTGATCGAGGGAAAGGGCAACATCCAGCACTACAAGACCGACCCGCTCAAGGTCAAGTAACGGATGACCAACAGCTAGTGGCGGGCATCCGGTGTAATGGGAGGCTGCTCGCGGGCGACCGAGTAATCGCGCTGCTCCACGGGCGGGTGCCCCAGGGGACCATACGTGCCAAATTCCTCGCACTGGTCGTCACCCAGGACAAAGGCTACCTCGATCCCCTCGTCCGTAACATCACATCGATGAAAACCAAACCGGGTATCAACTTGCTGCCAGCGATCGGTTAGCTGCGCGGTGTTGCCGGCGGCCTGGGTACGATAGATGCGAATTCCTTCCACTTCCTGCACGGGTCGCCCCGTGTGAACATGGCCACAAAACAGCATCTCGACCTGGGATGCCTTGAGGATATCCCAGATCTTCTGTCGATACGGTGGTGAGATGGAAAAGTACCAGTTGTCATACTCCTCTGCGTCAGTCAGATCCCAGTCTTTTTCCTGCGGATCATCCATGAACAGCCAGTAGTGCATCACGGCCACGTGGTGCCGGGCAGCGGGAAGATCGGGCAGCGACTGCATGAATTCCCAGAAGACTTCTTCCTGCGGGAGGCCTGTTCCCGCCAGGGCCGCATAGAAACCAGTGAAGCGAACCTGCTTGTGAACGAACGACCATTGCAGGTCCCCGAAGTAACTTGCAAACAGGTCCAGCCGCTCGGCCGTCATGTTCAGGTCAGGGTCGTGCCAACCGAGTCCCTGGGGATCCCAGCGTTTCTTGGCACCATTGACCTGGGTGTGCTTGTTACCCACGTCCATATTCCCGGGGATCACGTGAGCGGGGAAAGGGATCGTAGCGAGGTCCTGCCGCGCCTGGGCGATTTCGAATTCATGGGTCTGACCATCCCGGGTCAGGTCTCCGCCATGCAGCAACAGGTCTGCAGGGATGGCAGCCATCTGGGCCTTGATGGCCGCCCAACGCTGGTTGATGGCGGGCCGAAAGCGGTAGGACCGTGCACTGCCCATGTGGCTGTCATTTACATGCAGAAACGTCCAGTGATCGCGAGTATCAGCCATGACATCTTTCTCGTAACATCTCACCCATGCGGCCGACGGGGGCCCTTGCCTGTTGTACACGATCCACGGGTTTCACAAATAGTGCTGAAGCTGTTTCCGCGGCAGTGCCGATAAATCCCCGGGGAATCCCGGTTGTCCGGGCAAGAGAAACCATCCCATGGGCCATGAGGTAAAGTGCGATTGTGCTATAATCGGACCATCGACTTGCCCCGTAGTCCTTGCGACTAATCTATAACGGAAAACCACGCGTGACACGTCCTCCGGCCACCCTCCTGACATGGATCCTGCTTTGCGGTGTATCCACTTCCCACGCGTGGGCCGCTGATGGCCTGGACGTTGCTTTCTTTGAAAAGAAAATTCGACCCATCCTGATCAAGCGATGTTATGAATGCCATTCAGAAAAATCGCAGGAACAGGAAGGTGGCCTGTTGCTCGATCGCCGCTCCGGTTGGCTCAAGGGTGGCAACACCGACAAGGCCGTCATACCTGGCAACCCGGATGCTTCGCTTCTTGTTAAAGCAATTCGTTACCAGGACGACTCCCTGCAGATGCCACCGAACAAGAAGCTGGCTGCAGGGGAGATCGCACTGCTGGAACAATGGGTACTGCGAGGTGCGGGCGGTCCCGCCGAGGATCTCGGCGACACCGCTTTTTCACGACTAGGGGATCAACCTTACCTGTTCAACCAGGCGAAGACACACTGGGCATTCCAGCCGTTAAAGGCTGTCGAATCGCCGCCCGTGAAGCATCCTGGCTGGAACGACAATGCCCTGGACCGCCTGGTCTTTGCCCACCTGGCCACGCACAAGCTAACTCCCTCGGCATCCGCGGACCCGCGGACGCTGGTGCGTCGCCTCACGTTTGACCTGACAGGCCTGCCCCCCACGCCCGCCGAGGTGAGTGCTTTTATCCAGGACACCGAGGGAAATCGAACAGCCGCCATTGACGGTGTCGTTACCCGGCTACTGGACTCGCCATCCTTTGGTGAACATGTCGGACGCATGTGGCTGGACGTGGCCCGCTACGCCGACACCGACAGCTTTTATCGCCCTGACACCAAGACACCACACTACTTTCCCTTTGCGTTCACGTATCGCGATTACGTGATCGATGCCTTCAATACTGACAAACCGTTTGACCAGTTCGTACGAGAACAACTGGCAGCGGACTTGATGGGACTGGATGACAATGCACCGGAAGTAGCAGCGTTGGGATTCCTGACCGTTGGTCCCCACGCCAATCGCAACCAGTCGGAAACCATCGACGACTGGATTGACGTCACGACGCGGGGGTTAATGGGGATCACCGCTTCCTGTGCACGGTGCCACGATCACAAGTATGAACCCATACCAACGGCTGATTACTATTCCCTGCACGGGATCTTTGCCTCGGTAAAGCGTATCCATCCACTGGACCAGGACAGGCAGCCGCTGCTGGCTGGCTACCAGCCAACCGCGGAGCAGAAAGCCGATTTCGAAAAACAGGTGAAGCTGGCCAAGAAGAATGCTACTGGCAAGGAAAAGCAGCCGAAAACGTTGCGAGATACGAAGATCGCCTCGCTGCTGCTGTTTCATCCAGGTGCCCCGGCCCACGCCATGGTCGTCCAAGAGAATCCGAAACCGACCGAACAGGTGATCTTTCAACGCGGTGACCCGGCAAGTCCTGGTGCCGCCGTACCACGCCGGTTCCTCAAGGTCCTCGATTCCCAGCAGCAACCGTTCTCACCTGAGAACAGTGGGCGACTGGAGCTGGCGAACAAGATCGCATCAAAAGACAATCCACTGACTGCCCGGGTTTTCGTCAATCGCGTGTGGGGCATGTTGATGGGATCTCACCTGGTTGCGACGGCCTCTGATTTTGGCTTACAGGGTGCTCGCCCCAGTCATCCACAGGTCCTCAACATGTTGGCGCATGATTTCGTCACTCATGGCTGGTCGGCCAAGCACCTGGTACGAACCATCGTGCTGTCCCGCACCTACCAGCAAGGGAGCCAGCACCGACCTGACATGGTTGCCCTGGACTCAAAGAATCAGCAACTCTGGCGAGCCAACCGCAAGCGACTCAACATCGAGGCGATTCGCGACAGCCTGCTGGCCGTTTCCGGGAAACTTGACCGCACACCGCGGGGCCGTTCTGCCATGTTGTGGGGTGACGACTACACGCGGCGGCGATCCATGTACGGATATATCAACCGCTTCAACCTGGACCCCACGTTGCGAGCTTTTGATTTTCCTGCCCCCATGCAAACGCAGGGCAGCCGGGTGGAAAGTATCGTCGCAACCCAGGCGCTGTTTACGATGAATTCACCTTTCGTGATTGACCAGGCCGCCGCCATGATCAAGGCCCCTGGATTTCGCGACAGCTCGGCGGATGGAGAACGTGTCAACCGCTTGTTCCAGGCCGTCTTCCAACGGCCTGCCAGCGAGCAGGAGGCGGCCACCATCCTGCAGTTCGTCAAGACACAGGGGGAAGGAACCAGTGAATCTGCTGAAAAGAATCAAGCGGCCTGGCAACTGGTCGCCCAGGCATTAATGATGAGCAACGAATTTCAATATCTTGACTGATGAGTTTCCGGATGAACATGC
>JAYGDH010000014.1:0-14309 GCA_046583055.1 Pirellulaceae bacterium
GACGAGTCCATGTTGGATGGGATGCCCGAATCCTTTATCGGCCCCCTCCTGTCACACCTGGTTGCCCATGAAGTAGGGCATACGCTGGGCTTGAGACACAACTTCAAGGGAAGCAGTATCTACACCTACGAGAAGATCAACGGCGATGAGTTAAAGGGGAAGGCACCCTGGAGTGGTTCGGTGATGGATTATGCTCCTACCAATATTCGCTCGAAGGCGGAAAAGGGACAGGGGGACTTCACGATGCGCGGCATCGGGCCCTACGATTATTGGGCGATTGAATACGGTTACACCCAGTCGGATGACCTGAAGCCGATCCTGGACCGTGTTTCCGAGCCGGCATTACAGTATGCCACCGACGAGGACACGTCCGGACCTGATCCCCTGGCACGTAGGTACGATCTGGGATCCAACCCGCTGGCATATGCCCAGGACCAGATTGAACTGTCCAAGTATCATCGAAACCAGATCCTGGAGAAATTCGTCCAGGACGGTGACAGTTGGGCCAAGGCACGTTACGGCTACGAGTTGACACTTAGCATACAGATGCGGGCCGTCAGCATGATGGGGAACTGGCTCGGTGGTGTTCATGTGCGTCGTGACAAGAAGGGTGACAAGAATAACAGGTCGCCACTGGAAGTCGTTTCTGCCAAGGAACAGCGTGACGCCCTGAACTTTGTGGTTCAAAATGCCTTCCTGGACGCGGCTTTTGGACTGAACACGGACCTGTTGCAGAAGATGACCGTTGATATGTGGTTAGACCGTTCTCACGGTGGTAGGTCGATCAACGAGGCAGCCTGGCCTATTCATGACAGGATCATGGGGGTTCAGGCATCCGCGCTCACGATGATCATGAATCCGACAACGCTGCGACGCGTTTACGACAACGAGTTCCGGGTGCCAGAGGACCAGGATGCACTCACCCTGCCCGAGTTGCTGGATAGTCTTTCCACGACAATCTGGACCGAACTGGATGCGGCTGTCGAAAAACAGTACACGGCACGGCAGCCAGCAATTTCCAGCTTGCGGCGTAACCTGCAGCGAGAGCACCTGCAGCGATTGATTGACCTGAGCCTGCCCGGGGCCGGCAATAACGAGGCTTTCAAGCCGATCTCCAACCTGGCGCTGACCCACTTGAGATCCATCAAGACCAGGATGACCGCTCACCTGGAAAAGGCAGCAGGTAAGCTTGATCCCTACAGTGTAGCTCATCTCACCGAGGCCCAGGAGCAGATCACGAAAGCATTGGATGCTCAATACATCTACAATGCGAACAAGATCGGTGGGGCCCGGGGAGCCACGCGTATCCTGATCGGTAAGAACCAGGAAGACTGAACACGAAAGCAGCGGCGGCTGGAACCGCCGCTGCCGTGATCGGTTAACCGGCAGCAAACTCGGGACGTCTCCAGGCCAGTTGATGTTGCAGGCGTTGCACCAGGCCGCTATGCATCTGGCTGACCCGGCTTTCGCTCAGGTCAAGCGTGGCACCGATTTCTTTCATCGTCAATTCCTCGTAGTAATAGAGGATGATGATTAGCCGCTCGTTGCGATTGAGTCCCTTAGTTACGAGGCGGAGTAAATCGTATTTCTGGCCACGGCAAGTTGGATCTTCGCTTTTCTTGTCGTCAAGAATGTCGATTTCACTGATGTCTTTTTCACTGTCGGTCTGGTACCACTTCTTGTTCAAGCTGATGAGGCTGACAGCGCTGGCATCCCGCACCATTTTTTCCAGTTCGGGAATCGTGATTTCCATGTGAGTGGATAGTTCCAGCTCTGTTGGTGAACGCCCCAGCTTGTCATTGAGCCTCTTGGTTGCCTCGTTCAATTTCGTGGCCTTGGATCGTACCAAACGGGGTACCCAGTCCATGCTCCGTAATTCGTCCAGCATGGCACCGCGAATTCGTGGTACGCAATAGGTCTCGAATTTAACACCGCGTGTCAGGTCAAATGCGTTGATGGCATCCATGAGTCCAAAAATTCCGGCGGAAATCAGGTCGTCTAATTCAACACCCTCGGGAAGGCGAGACCACACTCGTTCACCGTGGTATTTCACTAGGGGAAAATAGTTTTCCATTAATTCATTGCGAAGTGCTTTATTGCTGGTGTCCTTTTTGAAGATCTTCCATACCTTGCCGACGTCCTCGGCAGATCTAAGAGTCAATGCCATACAATCCTCCGTGATTGTTGTGTGACCTGATTGTTGTGTTTGCCGAAATCGGCTCACTTTATCCCATCAAGATGTTCGCAGTGAGCCGCTCGTATTTTTGCATGATCCAGACCAGTTTGGTGAGATTCGCCGGTCAAGTTGTACCAGCTTGCGTATCTTGACACCTGGTTGCGGTCTGAACTGTTCTCTCCCCAATCGGCACAGAATGGACTTGGCGTCCAACGTTCTTGAGATTTTATTACAGAATAGAATGGAGAACCTTTACCGATCTGGAAACTGAGCCATTCCTGGTAGACTGGCAAAACATGAAGCTGCCCTTGCCAGCCTGGCAGGGCAACGTTGACCTCGAGGGATAGGCCCTGTTTAACGAGATGCAATGTTGACCACGTCGAGCCAGACCAAGCGATGGTCTGAAGCTTTGATTAATTTGGTGCCGTGTTGATCCGTTTGCGGCCAGTAGACACCTGCTGCTAGCGGTTGCAGCGTTTTCGAGGCAAGGACGTAATCGACTCGCAGGTTGCCCGGTAATTTATCGGGAAAGTCGGCCGTATCATGAGATGCTTTCCCCTGGTGTTTTTTATTGGCCTGGCCTTGCGCGGCAGCTTGTTGCCCACCGAGACTGGAGGGAATCATGTCACGATGGATAAGAGGGTGCCTGGTCAGTTGCCGGGCTGCCTGGTCGAGCCCGTCTCCATCATGGGGGTCGGCGTTCATATCGCCGGCGATGACGAAGAGTGAACCGTCGGGGAGGCCTCCAGTTCTTCCCTGGTCATCAACCAGGTATTGACTGTGCCGGGGGCGAACGTAATCAGCCAGTAAGCGGATCTCGTCGTGATTACGGCATCCATTGCGATCCTCCGTGCCATCAAAAACGGGTGGCGTCGGATGAGCAACCAGGAAATGAATGGTTCCCTTTTCCAATTGCAGCGGGATGTCCCAATGGCTCTTGGAGGAGAGTCGCAGGTGTTTCATGGTTTCCGCATTGTAGAACACACTACCATCCTGGTTTCTTGGTCGCCTGGCGTTGGGCATGTCTCTCCACAGAAAGTGTTGGAAGGTCCGTACTTCTCTGGTCCGGATGGGATACTTGGAGAGTACCAGCATCCCAAACTGGCCGGGAAACTGTCCAAATCCGAAAGCATCTGCAGGGCCGTTGGATTTTCCGTCACCGTTGAGATCCATGCCGGAAGGAAGTCCCGTGTTGACGGGAGCCAGGAAGCGGTAGCGATACTGGATAGGTGGCAAGTTATTTTGCGAGACTTCCAGGTAGTGTTTCTGGAAGCAATCTGCAGCGACTTCTCCGGCATCGTAATCAAATTCATTGATCAATAGTACATCCGGTCGAACGCGTTGGATGATTTCAGCAATCTGTCGGCACTGGGGATCTGTTGTGGTAGCCAGGTCGTGCTGGAGTTGCCCATGGGTAGCACGATTGAGCGAGGCATTGAAAGTTGCAAACCGAATTTTCGTAGGTGGATTTGCAGGCAAATCGTTGCTGGTGATCAGCCAGAAGGAGATCTGCAGGAGGACCAGGAAAAAGGGGCGACGTTGTTGCATCATGGCAGCGGGCATCCTAAAGTGTGAATCGCGAGTGTGGCTACAAGTGTAGCTGTGACCATTGCTTTTTGGCAAGAAGGAATGGCAGAACCTTTACCGCAACGCAGGGATCCGTGTAGCTGCAGGACGAATGCAACCCGCTCAGTATGACGAAGAGGATACGGATCATGAAATCATCGACCAGGCAGGTTCCAGGGCTGGGAATGGCAATGATTGCGATGGTCGTGATGACCTGTGGCATGGCGATCTCGGACGACAAGGGTGCTGCTAAGAGCAAGCAGGACCAACGCCAGTTGCGCCACGTGGTAATGTTCAAGTTCAAGGAGGGAACGTCTGCCAGCCAGGTGAAGACCATCGAGGATGCGTTCCGCGGCCTGACGGGTAAGATTGATACGATTGTTGATTTCGAGTGGGGAACCGACGTTAGCGTGGAAGATCTTGCCGATGGTTTTACCCATTGTTTTCTAGTGACGTTTCACACCCAGGCAGGTTTGAATGCTTACCTGCCCCACGAGGCACACCAGGGATTCGTGGCCGTGCTGAAACCGCACCTGGACAAGGTACTGGTAGTTGATTACTGGGCACGCAAATAGCTGGCTGCTGTCGTTTGCCTACTGCAGGTGGCCGCGTGCTTCCAGGGGCCAGATGACTTCCCGTCGGTTACCGCGAAAACCATGGAAATGGTTGTGTAGGACCGTTGTCATGTCACTGTAACCGGGGATCATTTCCAGCCGATCGCCGATTTTCAGGTCGGCGGCGGAAGGAGCGAGTTCGAGGTTGCCATGTTCGGCGGACAGGCTGCGAACCCGGATATCATCACGGCCGATGATGACGCAGGGATTGGAGTCCTGGTGAATCGATTTGCGCCCCGCGTCAATGATGGCGCGATCAGCAGCAGGTCGTCCGACCACGGTGACAACGAGCGTGAGAGCAAAGTCGAGGTTATCGATCTGGCATGCGTTGCGATAAAACTGGTCCATGAAAATAGCACCGCCTGCCTGTAACTCGGTAATCCCCGGATGCGTGACACTGATGCGATAGGAACCGGTACCACCACAGGAAACGATTTCGCAAGGAATGTCTTCCTGTCGCAGTAGATCAGCTGTTTGAGTCAGCCGATCCAGGGCCTCGTGAATACGGCTTTCTTTTTCCTCGGAATCATCCAGTGCCAGCAGGTGGCCTTCATATCCCATGATGCCCGCCAACTCGATACCGGGCAGTATCCTGAGTTGTCGGGCCAGTTCCAGGGTAGGTTGCCGGGGAGCAACGCCAACCCGTTCCAGGCCGATGTCTACTTCGATGATCACGCGCAGCTGTTGCCCACTGGCGGCCATTGCCGCGCTAATGGGGAGGGCCTGGTCAATATGATCAATACAAACGATGGGATCAGCTGTTTTTCGCAGCTCGACCAGTCGGTTGATCTTGGCAGGCCCCACGATCAGGTTGGCAATCAGCAGGTCCTGGATTCCACCGGCTGCCATGACTTCCGCTTCGCCCAGCTTGGCACACGTGATCCCGAGAGCTCCGGCTTCCACGAGCTTCTGGCCGATCAGGGATGACTTATGGCACTTGCTGTGTGGTCGCCAGGCCACGCCATGTTCGCGACAGGTTGCCATGATCGATGCGATATTGGCCTCCATGACGTCCAGGTCCAGGCAGAGGGCCGGCGTATCGATTTCAGTCTTCAGGACTTCCACTCATCCACCTCCGATAGCCGGTAAGAAATGAACCTCGTGATCGGCTTCTATCTTGGTAAACATGCCGCGTGTGCTGATATTCTGGCCGACACAGACCTGGATTGCCGGGGCCAGGTCATCCCCGTCACAGAGCCGCTCCCGGATACCAGGGAAGCGGGCCTCGAGTTGTTCGATCACCTGGCGGACATTGCGAACATCCAACTGCACTTGTTCAACGCCCTGCGTGAGGGCTCGTAACTGGCTGGGGATGAAAACAATGGCCATGGCAAGTAATACTAGCCACCATTCTGGTTCTGTTGAATTGCTTTCCAGAGTCGCGGGGGCGACATGGGTAACTCTTCCATGCGAACACCCGTGGCATGACAGATGGCATTGGCGATCGCCGCTGGTGGCGGGATAATGGGAGTTTCGCCGACGCCGCGAACTCCATACGGATGATCGGGGTTTGCGACTTCCACGATGATCGTATCGATCATCGGTAAATCGTAAGCGGTGGGCATGCGGTAATCCAGGAAGCTGGCGTTTCTCATTTCCCCTTCATCATCAAAGAAGTACTCTTCGTTGAGAGCCCAGCCAATGCCCTGGGCGGCACCTCCCTGCAACTGCCCTTCCACGTAACTGGGGTGGATGGCCTTGCCGGCATCCTGGACGGCGGTATATCGCAGGATCTTGACCTTGCCCGTGTCCATATCCACTTCCACGTCGACAATGTGTGTGCCAAATCCGTTGGTGGAGCAATCTGGTGCCACGGTGGCTCGCCCGACCAGTGGTTCACCTGCTTTGAATAACTCGGTGGCCAATTCCTTGAAGGTTGCGGTTCGCTCGCTACTGACGAAGTTACCAGCTTCGATCTGGATGTCCTCGGAATTGCAGTCCCAGAGTTCGGCCGCTCTCTTGGTCATTTGCCGCTGCAGGTCCAGGCCAGCCTCGTAGGCGGCCATGCCGGTGGCGAACGTGGTGCGACTGCCACCGGTGACATCGGTGTAGCCGATGTTGTCGGTATCGACGACACGGGGGTTAATATCCATGGTATCCAATCCCAGGACTTCGGCCATTTGCATGGCAATGGAGGTTCGGGTGCCCCCGATGTCCGTTGAACCCTCGGTGAGATTGACCGTTCCGTCAGAATTGACGCTGGCCACCACGCTTGATTTGAGGCCACATCCAAACCAGAATCCGCTGGCAATCCCTCGTCCGCGATGGGGGCCTTCGAGTGGGCTGTTCCAGTGATCGCTGGTAGCGACCGCAGCGAGGCATTCTACCAGGCCGACACGTGGATAAACCGGTCCGTCGACTCGCCGGGTTCCTTCCTTGGCAGCATTCTTTTGCTGGAATTCGAGGATGTCGATGCCAAGCTTTTCAGCCAGTTCGTCCATCACGCTTTCAGTGGCGAAGGCAGCCTGGGTTGCGCCCGGTGCTCGGTATGCCTTGATATGCGGTTTATTGAGACAGACTTCATAGCCGTCGACCAGGGCATTGGGTATGTCATAGCAACTGAAGACACACATGCATCCGGGGCCCAGCATCCCACCCGGATAGGCGCCTGATTCATAGGCTAGCCAGGCTTCTCCGGCGGTGAGTTTGCCGTCCTTGGTAGCACCTAGTTTCACTCGTACAAAGGCTCCGGGAGTGGGGCCAGTGGCTTCGAAAACGTCGTTGCGTCTCATCACGATCTGCACGGGCCGCCCCGACTTGCGACTTAGCACCGCTGCCAGGGGTTCCAGGTAGATGGCGATTTTCCCACCAAAGCCGCCGCCGATTTCACATGGGACGACTGTCACGTGTGAGAGGGGGACTTGCAGGACTTCTGCTGTTTGCTGTCGGCAGGTGAAAGACCCCTGGGTGGAAGCCCAGACCTTGATGCGTCCGTCCTGGTTCCAGTCGACAACCACGGCATGGGGTTCGATATATCCCTGGTGAACAGTGGCCATCTTGAATTCTCGTTCGACGACCGCATCGGCTTCTTCGAAACCTTTCTGAAGATCACCCTGCTGGAAGTTTATGTGCACGCCCACGTTGCTGGCAGTATCAGTTTTTGTACCACCAAAACTGGTGTAAAGATTCTCGTGCAGCAGCGGTGCATCATCTTTCATGGCATCCAGCACCCAGGTGACAGATGGCAATGTTTCGTATTCAACCTTGATCAGGTTGGCGGCTTCTTCCGCGATATGTACGTTGACGGCAGCCACGGCAGCCACGGCATGACCTCGATACAGGACCTTGTCCTGGGCCAGGATGTTGTCACTCAGATGTGCCAGGTTGACGGATCCTTCTCCCAGGTCTGCGATCTTGTCGGCGACATCGGGAAGGTCATCTGCGGTCATGACGGCCAGAACGCCATCGAGTGCCTCGGCAGCCGAGGTGTCAATGGACTTGATGCGTGCGTGGGCATGGGGGCTTCGCAACACGAAGCCATAGGCCATCGATATTGCCTTGACATCTGCCGTGTAGATGGCCTTGCCGGTGACCTTGTCGGCCCCGTCATGGCGCACGGGTCGTGTTCCCAGTACTCGGTATTTCCCGTTGCTTGAAGTTGGCTTTGTTTTTTGGCTCATAATGTCGCTATTCCAGTACGTACCATGGAACGTGATGAAAAAATTGATCAGGAGGCCGTGGTGTCTGCCATTTGTTTGCCGGCTTCCATGACAGCTCGGATAATCTTGTCGTATCCTGTACAGCGACAGAGGTTTCCTGCCAGTTGGAACCGGATTTCTTCTTCACTGGCACGGGGATTTTCGTCCAGTAATGCTTTTGCGGTCACGATAAAACCGGGGGTACAGATTCCGCATTGCAGGGCTGCTCCTTCCAGGAAACACTGTTGCACGGCGTGTAGTTCACCCTGTTCTGCGACACCCTCGATGGTTTGAATTTCTTTTCCGTCGACTTCCAGTCCCAGGACCAGGCAACTGTTGACCGGTTGTCCATCCAGCATCACGGTACAGGCACCACAATTACCATTGTTGCACCCTTCCTTGCAGCCAGTTAGTCCTGTTTCATCGCGTAGTACTTCCAATAAACTCTGTCGTGCTTCACAGAGAAATTGGGAAGGTTCACCATTGATTGTTGTTGAGACGAGTTGTTTCGTACCCACTTGAAATCCTCGCTAGGAAAAAATACTGGAACCAATAATGATCATTCAGGGTGTCGTTGAGGGCGTGTCTTTGTTAACCGGTTAGCTTGCACCCTGTTGGATACGGGCCAGGGCTCGTGCCAGTGTCCGGCGTGCCAGAACCGAGCACAGGTGGACACGGTATTCCGTGGTGCCTCGCATGTCGTCGATGGGCGACGCGACGTTCTTGGCCAATTCGCCAGCGGCAGCAAAACTTTCCTCGTTGGCAGGTTTTCCACGCAGTGATTCCGCAGCCTCGGTTGCCAGCACAGGCGTCGGGGCCACGGCAGCCAGTGCAATGCGTGCATCTTCAATGGTTTCACCACTGGGATCCAATTGAATCCAGGACGCTGCTCCAGCCACGGCAATATCCATCTCGTTACGTGGAATAAAGCGTTCGTAGGCCGAGTTGCTGTTGGCCGTGGGAGCAGGTAACTGGAGCGTGACAAGCAATTCACCTGGCTGGAGAATATTCTGTCCAGGTCCCGTACAGAAATCAGCTACCGAGACGTTCCGGGAGCCGTCCGGGCCATGGATCTGGCAGCTTGCCTGGTGGACCAGCAAGGCAGGAATCGTGTCAGCAGCTGGTGATGAATTACACAGGTTGCCACCAACGCTGGCCCGCGTTTGGATCTGCCAACCTCCAATGATCTTGGATGCGTCGACCAGTGCCGCATAAGCGGTGGGCAGTTCGGCATGCGTGTATACCCGGTGACAGGATGTACTGGCACCCAGTGTTAGCCCCTGGCTGGATGAGTAATTCAGTGCCATTAACTCGGGAATATTCTTGACGTCGACGACACAATCCGCGGAACGCAGGCCTTCTCGCAGCTGGACAATAATATCCGTTCCACCAGCTAAAACACTAGCGCGATCGCCATGTTCGGCCAGTAAAGCGGTTGCCGCCTGGAGGTTGTCTGGTGCACAGTACTCAAAATCTTTCACGGTGATTCGGGCTCCCAGAAGATGTAGAACGGTATTTGCACGTCCGCACTATGATGAGTCCCTTGGGCACTGTCAAGTATTGGACGAGGGGACTTACCCTTTGTTAATGTAGGCAGATGTCGAGAAGCGGTTTTCCCGTGACCACACTGGTGGAGTCTGGTTTTGGTTCCGCATAAACTAGGTATATCCAACCACCGATCTTGTAGCCGTTGCAGGTGACCGCCTGCAGGACACGAGATCTTAACCACGTGATGAATCGGGGTAGCCAGGGCATGAAGTTGTTTCTTATTCGACATGCACAATCGCAGAACAATGCGTTGCCGACCTCCCAGCGTGTCCAGGACGCTGCGATCACGGAACTGGGATCGCAGCAGGCCCGACAGCTTGGGCAGTGGGCCAGGCACGCCGGCCTGGACATCATGTTCACCAGTCCCTTCCGGCGGGCGTTACAGACCAGCCAACAGATCCACGAAGCCGTGGCCGTAAAGTGGACGACATGGACCCAGTTGCATGAACAGGGTGGCTGCGTTAGTGGAGTCGATACAGCGTCGTTCCAGGGGCAGCCTGGAATGACGGCAGTGGAGATCCAGCAGGTGTTTCCCGGTTGCCAGGTTACTGCTGATATTGACGAGGAGGGATGGTGGAAAAGCCAGCCACGCGAGACGGAGGTACGTTTGTTGGGACGGGTCCTGGAGGTCAGGGATCACCTGGTGACCGAGTTGGGATCCACCGATCGCACGATTGCCTGTGTTACGCACGCAGATTTTTCTGACTTGCTGATTTCCGCGTTGCAGGATGATCCGGTCGATCCCATGGTGCCACTGCGAGGTTTGTTCAACACGGGGATCACCAGCTTTACGATCGAGGGATCGCGCGTTCACCTGGATGGCTATAACAACGTTGATCATTTGCCGCCCGAATTGGTGACGTGACCGGTCTGGACCTTGCCCTCTGCAGGTTCCGAGAAGATTCCTGTAAGCAGGTGCTCAGGATCCCTTACCAGGCTTGGTTTCTACCTGCTGGTAAATGCGGGCCAGTTCCAGGCAAATATTTTCCAGTGAGTGGAAGTAGTCTTCCTCGGCGAATTCGTTTTTCTTTTCACGCAGTTCGGTCAGCTGTCGTTCGAGATCGTTACGTCTGTTTCGCAGTTCCACGGTGAGTGTTTTTTCCTCATCGCTGACAATGATGTGAAACTGATTGGCACGGAGCCCATCCAACTGGTTGGCTCCCTTGGCTTTTTTCTGTCCAATCACACCACGGAACCAGTTGGCTGGTGTTCCCAGGGTGTCTCCGTTGTCGTCCACCAGCCCATGTTCAGTTGCCAGGCGACCGTTTTGACGATAGAACTCGTCGACCCGTCCGGATGCCAGGATGAACGCCTCCAGTAACGACACCTGTCCATCCTTGTCCAGGTCTGCGGCCGTGTCAGAAATAGTTTCCGACAGGTACTGACCAAGCCCCGCATAGTTGTTTTCAAAGCCGCTATTGGTTGCAGTTACAATGACACGATTCTTGCCAGACAGACGGTTAATAAAGGGACCACTCGAAGAAGCACAGTTGATGATGGCAATGGGACGCTGCAAAGGTTTGAGCCAGGCGTTGAGTTCAGTGGCAGTGATGTCTGGTCCGTGAAGGTTGAATTTGGCCTGCTTGGCCGCATAGGTTCCATGGCCGATCAAGACGATCCAGAGCGGTGAAGCTGATTTCTGAGAGATCTGTTTCAGGTAATCCTGTAATTGTTGGCGATCGTCGGTGGCCGTTTTGCTGGCACCGATTCTCTTGAATTGCAGGCCAGCTTTTTGAGCGGCAGCCTGCCAACGGGTAGCCCATTGATCAAATTGACTGGCATATTCTGCCGTTCCCGCTGCCCCGGTAACCAGGACCAGGCAAGGAGATTCAGGTTCCCCTGCTACCACGACAGATAGGGTGATCCAGAGAATTGATGAAATCATGGTACCTTCCGCCCTTGATCTAGGGTAAACCTTTCCAGCGACGTATGCCCCACTCACCACATAAACACAGCATTGCGAAAACAAACAGCCAGGTTCGATGCCACAGCGGATAGATCCATGGTTCGGTGACCGGTACTTTTCGATTTGGTAACGTTCTTACAAAACGGTCCAGGTCACCAGGTGTTAAAACCTCACCACCACTTCGCTTCGCTAATTCATTGAGTGTCTTGCGATTTGGTTCCAACTCGCGAAATTCGTCGGCTGCGGGTTCGCTAACCCAACCAGCTTCACGAGTTCCCAGTCGACTGCCATCAGGTGCGGTCACCGTGGCGACTACCCGGTAAGCACCCGATTGCCGAGGTACGAAACTCTTGTGGTATTCACCGCCACGCTCGTTACTGGGTTCTGCGGTTAGATTAATCACGGTTTGGTCTGGTTGCGTGACCGTGATCTCTACGCTGGCATTATCCAGTGGATAGTATTCCTTGTCCTTGACCTGAACGACGATGTCATGACCCCATGCTCCCGTGCCCTGTTGTTCACGGGATTCAATTTCGATGCGCTGTGGTACATCGGCCACCAGCCAACGCAAGGTTTGCCTCCAGACCCTGGCCAGGTCGTCTTCCTCGGGGGTAGCCCGTTGCAGGGACCAGCGCCAGAGATCGCCAACCAGCAGGGCCGCCGAACGGCCCTTTCCGTAGGAACGTGCAACCAACGCAGGAAACTCCTGCCCTTGCTGGTCCACGGCACGCATCAAAACGACTGAACCTGGCTTGTGACCACGTACCGGGTTGATCGTTTGAAAAGTCGGCATCGTGGATAGCCGCTTACGCTCTGCTTCCTCCGTGGGACGAATGCGAATCCAGGGTTCCAGCCAACCTTCTCGAGTAAGCAGTAATTGGTAAGCCGCCTCTTCCTGGGGCGGGTTGTTCCGGCGTTCCAGGTAAACGGGCATCAGGTCATTCAAGAGGGTCTTCTGGTAACCGCCCCTGATGAAACTTTCCTGGCCGCCCAGCATCAGGAAACCACCGCCACGGTGACGTACGAATTCCAGCAGCAGGGAAAGTTGTTCCGTGGTAAAGAAACCTGCTTCCAGATCGTCGACTATAATCGCATGATAACGAAACAGTTCATCCGCGGTCTTGGGAAATCCATCACGTAATTCCTCCGCATCCTTGGTTCCCATGCGCAGCATCACCGGCTGGTCATATTGCTCGGCTGTCTCGTCATCCTGGTTGCCAAATCCACGAAATAGAGGATTCGTGGTTTCCCCGAAACGACTGCGAAAGTCAAACTTGGGTTCCCGTCGTGCGATTCGAATTAGCCCCAGAAGCTCGACTTCATTGTCTTCCTGTAAGGACCGCCGAAGAAACTTGAACTCCCAGTTGGGGCGACCGGAAAGATAGAGAATTCGGTAAGGTCCGCCGCCACGATCAATCGCTACAAGACGTTCGTTGTTGGCAAGCGTGGCCTCGGGTTTCTTGCGGGTAGCCGCTAAGATCTCCTCGTCTGAGCCGGCTTGACGTACCCGTAAACGATAAAAATCCAACTTGGATTCCTGAGGGCTCAGCTTGAAGCGAACCTCCTGGGGTTGGCCATCGGCTAACGCAGTTGTTTCCAATTGCTCCAGGATTTCGCCGTTACCGTTAAGCACTTCAGTAACAATTCGCTCGCCTTCCCAGCCGTACGATTTTACTTCGCCGTGAATCGTGATCGGCGATTGCTCAAAGTTTGTTTGACGTACCGACGTTAATTGGGCTCGCAGGTCATGGGCTGGATGATCTGTCCCCGAAACCACCGGGTAAATAGGTATCGAAGATTTCCAGTCCGCCAGCCTATTTGTAATGTCCGTGCCGTTACCGTCGGAAAACAGGAGAATGCCGGCCAGGTTCCGTTCACGAAAACGTTCCGTAATCTGCTGCAATGACGTTATCATGGCAGAACGATTTCCCTGGAAAGTCAGGGTCGTAAAATCGCTCATGGCTTCCAACTGGTTGCCGAAACTATAATTGCGGACGTTAAAATCCTGTTGCAATCGTACTTGCCAGGCACGGTCCGCCTGAAGTAACTCCTTGAGTTTCTCACCCCGGGATTGCTTTTGATCGTTGTCATGAACCTGGAGACTTTGGCTGTCGTCGGCCAGTATGATGAACAGGTTAGCTCCTGGCCGAGGTCGAACACCACTAAATAAAGGTTCCAAAAGACAGAATAACAGGGCTGCAACAGCCGCCAGTTTTAACAGGCTACCCAGGAAACGGAGTCCGCGACGATTCGTCGATTGGCGGTAATTCCAGATTACGAGAATGATCGAGACCGCGCCGAGTATCGCGACCGCTGGTAACCAGTTCGGTGCTCCCCATACCAGGTTGTCCCAACTCATCGCTCGTTTCCTAACCGCTCAAAATAGCGTCGTACACGATCCTCGAACTTGTTGGGAACCGGATCACGATCGATCGGTACCAAGGTATCCGGTGATTGTTGGCGTAATATCTCTTCCTGAAGCTGGTCCTGTAGTTCTGACAGGGGATTCAGAATCTTGTCGCGTACGAGATCCCAGTTTGGATCTTTCGAGTGTCGTTTGTACTCGGCGCGAACACTGCGTGCGTGATCTCTAATGCGTGCAACATCCGCTTGCCATTTTGGATCCTCCAGCAATTCTTCCACGTTCCGCAGCTGGTCGGTCCATTCCCGGTAGTCGCCACCAGTAATTGGAGCTCGACTGCCGCCACCTTGGCGTCCACCAAGTAGGTTCTGTAAAGATTCCTGGGCAGTACGGCCCGGTTGTTGTCCCGGTTGTTGTCCCGGTTGTTGTCCCGGTTGTTGTCCCGGTTGTTGTCCCGGTTGTTGTCCCGGTTGTTGTCCCGGTTGTTGTCCCGGTTGTT